>JAQQAM010000054.1 GCA_028532905.1 Spirochaetales bacterium | reverse complement strand
ATCTCCGTATCCAGACGAAAGAGCGGGGTATGCCGGCCCGGCTGCCGGGCACTGCCGGGGCTCAGCAGAAAGGGACGAACCGGCTGATTGAACCGGCGGGCCTGTACATCGCTACCCTGCCGCCAGTCGCCCGGGTGTCCGTACAAAGCATAGCGGATGGTATGCCGCCCCCGATCCTGGCTGCTCTGATCCCGGAAAGGGTCGCTGCGCTTCAGCCCCGGGGTGTAGAGCAGGGTCATTCTGAGGGTGTCTGCCGCCGGATGGTCGTACCCGTACTTGGAGTCTTCCAGAATGGAGAAACCCCAGTCCTCACCCGAACTGAGATCCGCCCAGTACCGGGAGGGCATTTCATAGATCTTTTCATGGTTTACATCCCGTACTTCCCGGGAGCTTTCCCAGTTTGTGGTGAAGCGGCCTGTCTCCATGGCCCCTGTGAAGGCCAGCTTCAGGGAACAGCCTGTCTCATTCCAGTCGATGGTCTCGCAGAACTCTACAATCTCAGAGCCTGCGGACAGAGAGATTTCCCGAAGGAAGCGGGAAGAGGCGCAGGGGGTTTCGATCCGGAGAGTGCAGCGCCGGGGTCCCTCTTCTGCCACCGAAACTGTTCCGCCTGCTTCCATCCGGACAAAGGGGGGCTTCTGTCTGTCTTTCCAGTCCATATTCCAGGCGGGAAAGATGCCGGGAACCTCCTTCTGCAGCTCATAGGCCGGGGGACGGGAGAGGATCTCCCGGTCCAGGTCTTTGTGATATATGGAGCTGACGGCCCCCTCCAGGGTCACCAGGACCCTGTAGCACTCGTTTTCAAGGAGATATCCACTCTCCCTCTTCCGGAGGCTTACAGGACTGCTGACGGTGGTTCTGTCCCTGTGGAGGGAGAACCGGGTCCAGCTGAAAGGTTCCAGAGCCGGGATAAAACAGAGGATCTGCCGTCCTTTTTCATCGGTGACCACCTGGCCGCCGTATTCCCGGCCTTCCGGGTCTGTGAGCAGACATTCTCCCTTCAGCCCCCTGTAGGCCTCCCGGCCTGAAAGATCCACCCGTACCGGATCTTTGCGGCTCAGCTCGCAGGGATTATAGAGGAGAATGTCCCCCTCCCCTCCGGCCAGGGGTGCCAGGGCGGCAGCGGCATCCTCCAGAATGGAACTCCAGAGGTTCAACGCCAGTACTTCATCGTTATGGGCGTATGTATAGGCATCGGGAGTGGAGGTCCCGGGGAGAATGTCGTGCATCTGACTTCCCAGAACCAGACGCCAGGCCTTCCGGATCTTATCTGCAGGATACGCCTGTCCGGCCTGAAACCAGGCGGCACAGGCGGCGGCTTCGGCGGCAAAAGCCAGCTGTTCGTTCTTCCGGTTCCAGCGCTTCATAACCGCTGCAGATGTGAGGGTGCCCGCACTGTGGAGGGTCAGAAGAAGATCCCCCTCATAGCGCTGCAGCTTCTCCTTCTCCTGTGGGGTCAGTGTACGGAAAAACTGATCCGGTGAGCCCTGCCGGATGGTGATGTCCCCCTTGAGAGGGCTTTTGGCTGCTGCCGCCCGGGCGGCTTTCACACTGCCCGTACCCGGAGCGCCGCCGATATCCCCCACACCGAAGTACTGAAAGGATTTTCCGATTCCTGTGGTTTTTATCTGGGCTTTGAGCCTTTTCAGGCGCTGCCTGTTCAAAAAAAAGGGAGATTTGACTTTGGAGACATAGGCACAAGGGTCCAGGGCACTGGGCAGCTCACTGCCGTCCTTCCCTTTCCAGATGCCGATGCCGAAGGGGATGCCCGCAGCGCTGTGCCAGGTCAGCTTCTGGGTGGAGAACCCTCTGATCCCGCAGTGAAGGAGAACGGTGGGCATATTACCGGGAAATCCGAAACAATCGGGAATCATATAGTCCCGGCTGCTCCTGCCGAACTCCTTTGCCTGCCAGCGGTCGCCGTACAGAACATTTCGGACCATGGACTCCACACAGGGAATCAGAGCATCGGTCTCATCCATACAGGTTCCCGCCAGATGCCATCGTCCCTGCCGGACATACTCTTTGAGACGGGCGAAGTCTTCCGGATAGTAGTCCTTCATCATCTGATACCGGATGGCGCCGGTAAAGGTAAACTGATAATCGGAGAACCTGTCGAAGTGCTTCAGGTTCTCTGTGAGAGTACGTTTAATGTACTTCCCGATGGTTGTGGGATACTCCCAGCGCCACTGGGTGTCAAGATGGGCATAGGGGACAAGAAAGATCTCTTTTTTCACTGTACACCGCCGGTATGTTAAGCTGTGTACAGTATAGCATCAGTCGTCGTCTCCTGTCTTGAGAACCGAAAGAAAAGCGGACTGGGGCAGTTCCACATTACCCACCATCTTCATTCTCTTCTTACCCTCTTTCTGTTTTTCAAGGAGCTTTCTCTTTCTGGAAATATCCCCTCCATAACATTTTGAAGTAACGTCCTTTCTCAGGGCCGAGATGGTCTCTCTGGAAATAACAGTGTTTCCGATGGCCGCCTGAATGGGAATCTTGAACTGCTGCCGGGTAATCTCGTTCTTCAGCTTTTTGCAGACCACTTTTCCCCGCTCGTAGGCGTTATCCTTGAATACCAGCTGAGACAGGGCATCCACCCGGTCTCCGTTGATCAGAATATCCATTTTTACCAGATTGGTTTCTCTGAATCCGATCACTTCATAGTCAAAGGAGGCATAGCCCTTGGAAATGGATTTCAGCTTGTCGTAGAAGTCAAAGAGGACTTCCGCCAGGGGCATATCAAATTTGATCTCCACACGCTTCTCATCCAAATAGTTCATGCTGGTCTGGATGCCCCGTTTACCCATACAGAGGGTCATGATGGAGCCCAGAAAGTCGGTGGGGGTGATGATATCCGCAGAGATATAAGGCTCTTCACTCATTTCGATGGAACCGGGATCCGGAAATTCCGCAGGATTGTCCAGATATTCCACCTCGCCGTCCTGCCGGGTAATCCGGTAACGGACCGAAGGAGATGTGAGAACGATATTCAGGCCGAACTCCCTCTCCAGACGTTCCTGTACCACTTCCAGATGCAGTAGACCCAGAAAACCGCAGCGGAAACCGAATCCCAGAGCGGCGGAAGCATCCTTCTCATAGATCAGAGAGGCATCGTTGAGCTTCAGCTTATCGATGGCCGTATGGAGCTCTTCGTACTGGTTGGTATCCACCGGATAGATGGAGGAGAACACAACGGGTTTGACTTCCCTGAATCCCGAAAGGGGTTCGGGGCAGGCCTTATTGGCCAGGGTGATGGTGTCACCCACACGAATATCCGAAATATTCTTGATACCGGCGATGATGTATCCCACCTGACCGGCCTTGAGTTCTTTTCCGGGAATAAGCCCCAGTTTGAATGTACCCACCTCTTCCACTTTATAGCGGGAGTTATTGGACATAATAAGAATCTCGTCCCCGGTTTTTATGGTTCCCTCAAAGAGCCTGATATGGATGACAACACCTCTGTAGGCATCGTAATGGGAGTCGAAGATAAGACATTTCAGGGGATCCTCAGGAGAGCCCTTGGGAGCGGGAATCCATTTGATCAGTCCTTCAATAAGCTCTTCCACATTTTTTCCGGTTTTGGCGGAAACAGGATAAATCATTTCCCGTTCCAGTCCCAGATCGTGTTCGATCTGATCAGACACACGCTCCAGATCCGCACTGGGCAGGTCCATTTTATTGACCACAGGAACGATATCCAGATCGTGGTCCAGGGCCATGTACATATTGGAGAGGGTCTGGGCCTCAACCCCCTGGGAGGCATCGATAAGAAGCAGAGCCCCTTCACAGGAACTGATGGCTCTGGACACTTCGTAGGAGAAGTCCACATGCCCCGGAGTATCAACCAGGTTCAGCTGATAGGTATTGCCGTCTTCCGACTTGTACTCGATGGTAACAGCCTGGGATTTAATGGTAATGCCCCGCTCCCGTTCGATATCCATAGAGTCGAGCATCTGCTCGTGCATATCTCTGTCGGATACGGAGTGGGATTTCTGTAGAAAGCGGTCTGCCAGGGTCGATTTACCGTGGTCAATATGGGCAATTATGCAAAAGTTGCGGATTTTATCCTGTTCGTATTTCATAACTAGGGAATATACACCGAAAGGATGATTTTCTTCAATCGTCAGAAGAAGATAGCCGACTCCAATCCTGCACCCAGCTGCACCGCACTTTCCAGATATCCCGCCTTCAATCCCTTGAAGACAAACTGAATCAGCACATAACCGTCTTTTTCATTCACATCCCACCTGCGGAGTATGATGGTATCGTTGGCCGAGATGCTGGCTTCATCGGCTCCGCCGCCGGTATAGACCCGTTCCACTGTGTACTGCTGCCGGGCCACCTGATTCAGAACCATGCCGAACATGGGGGGAATCAGATTTTCACGGGTATCCCGCCTGACCGCTTCTTTCAGCGGGGAATCGGGACGGAGGCCCAGGGACAGGCGGGAGGTTTTTCTCTGCCCTGCGACTGTCTGCCATTCCATCTGAATCATGGTTCCCGGGGGCACACCCAGAATAGCATCTCGCACATCCTGATTGCGGACAACCTTATTCCCGTTGATGGAGAGAATCCGGTCTCCCCTGGCCATTCCCAGACTGGCGGCGGGAGACCCGGGGGATATATAGAGAACTTCCAGATAATCAAAGCCCTGATACCCGCCTATTCCGATCCAGGAATGCTCCAGGGCTCCCCCTTCATACAGCTGGGGCAGAAGTTTCTTCACATAATCGCCGTCAATGGCAAAATTCACACCCTCAAAACCGGTGATCCCCGCAAAGACGATTCCCTTTACATCGGAATCACTGTTCATAAGAGGACCGCCGCTGTTTCCGGGGTTGATGGCCACATCCACCTGTATGGATTCTCCCATGGTCTGCAGAGGGCGGCGGACAGCGGATACCGAACCGGATGTAATGGTGTTATTCAGCCCCCCGGGAGACCCGATGGCAAACACCTTCTCTCCCAGAGCAAAATGACTGTCTCTGGCAAAGGAGAACACATAGGGGGCTTCAATTTCTGTTTTCAGAAGGGCAATGTCAAAATGCCTGTCCCATCCCACCACCCGGGCGGGAATCTTCTCTCCCCGGTCATCGGAAAGCTTGATAAACAGCCTTGAATACCCTTTATATTCAGGATTGACCTCGCTTTCTATCACATGATAGTTGGTCAGGATATATCCGCTTTTATCAATAAAGAACCCGCTGCCGATGCTTCTGTCGGGATATCCCACGCCCCGGTCCAGACGGAGACCCTTGTCCACCCAGACAGTGACGGTTCCTTCCAGAAGGTCTTCCATCGTAACCGGTGTGGAGAGAAACTCCTCACTCAATATTTCCGGCGCCAGGGAACGGTTTTCCAGCTCCTGCACCACAGCAGCCAGGGCTTTTCTGTGTTCCCCCCGGGTAAAACGTTCTTCTAAATAGCGGAGATCCTGGTCTGTCACATCCTTCAGAGAGAGAACTCCCTGTGTCACCATCACAGCAGCAGCTCCGGACTTTTCAAACTCCAGAAGGTTTTTCACATAGTCCTGCAGGATTTCCTGCTTTTCCGGTACCGGAGTGACCGGCCGGGAAGCCTTGAGGGTATCAAGGGATCTCAACAGCGAGAGGGCCTTCCGGTAATCCCTGTCTTCCAGGGAGCGGGAGAGCTGCCGGTCCATCTCTTTCAGAGCCTGTTTCTCCAGATCATTGTAGTTCAGTTCGGGAGGATCTTCGCTCCCCTTGTAGAAGTAAATCCACTGCAGGGCTTCAGAGGGCCGTTCCGCTTCCAGTAACCCGTCAATCCGGGACAATGCCCGGTCGCCCGGGAGAAAGGCGTTCCCTCCGTCGTCGCTTCCCCCGTTTTCGGGGGCCAAAGTGCAGGAAAGCAGCAGAAGAACTGCCGCTCCCGTATATATCAATGTGTTCAGTTTATTTTTCATCGTTCAATCAGCATCTCTTCCCAGCTGCCGTCACTCCTCTGTTCCAGTAAAGCGTCGTAAAAACCGTCTTTGGAAAAATCCCATAACTGATACCGTCGGCGGCTCCAGAGATCCTGAAACTCCTCCAGTCTGCTCTCCCGGCCGTTGTACTCGAATCCCGCAAAGCGGCCGCCGATGTACTTCTCTTTCAGGTCAAGATCGCCGTCTCCGTCAATATCACGGTACCCTTCATAGGGGAGCCAGTTTTCCAGCAGAACGGTTCTGTCAAAACGGCCGTCAAAATTGGAATCTTCCCTGAACCGCCTGATCATTCCGTCTACGACTGTATACTCTCTAAAAGGTTTATCCTCTATTTCCGTTACAGAATCTATCAGGGTGAAGCAGTTTTTCAGAAGATCCGATTCGGCTGTAAAAACGGGTCTGCCGGCTTCCGGATTCATAAGAAGAGAGACAGGAAGCCCCTCCTGCTCCCCCTCAAGGGACATACTGAAGCTCCCGGGCAGATAGTAATAGACCCTGAAGTTTCTATTTCGTCCCAGCAGGGAGACCGTCTCAATATAGGGATAGTCATAGTAATGGAAGGTTCTCTGCAGCTGGTCTTCAAGATATTCCAGCCTTTCCAGCCGGGAGTCCTCATTCCAGACCATCCGTGTATCTGCTGTTCCATCCTGATTAAAATCGAACTCCCAGAGGACCTTATCTCCCCGGCTGCGGATAAAAAGATCCCCGTTTCCGTCTCCTCTGATATCCAGTTCAAGTGATTTTACGAAAGACATCCACCCGGCCATATCGGGATTGTTTCTGATAAAAGCCTGAAGAGACTGCACCGGCCAGACCCGGCTGCTCTCTGTAAAATCGGGAATCTCCGACTCGTCCACCGGCATATACAGAAGTTCTTTCTTCATATACCAGCTGTTCAGATCATTTTTCTGAGAGACATACAGGGATGAAAGAAAGCGGGTATCCCCCTTTCCTTCGGCAATGGCCGCCCGGGCCAGGACATCGGGGTACATCAGCCCCTGCCGTTTTATATATTCCCCCAGCATGGAGGGCCAGGATTCTTCTCCGGTCCAGAGGGTCAGCAGTATAAGGAATCTCTGATCCTGATGCCTGTAGACACTTTCCCGGGCCAGAGCCTCTGCTTCTTCTTCCCGCCCCAGCCTGTGGAGGGACAATACCGTATAGTAATAGATATCCCGGTTGTCCCGGGTCATTTCATTAATGGTCTGATACAAAGAGACCAGCCCGGCGTCATCGCCCAGGCGGTACTTCATCTCAAAAAGCCAGGCCAGAATATCGCTGGTTTTGACATATTCCGGGGTGGAACCGCAGGTAAAGGCCTTCTGAAACCAGGATTCCGCAGCACCGTAGTCCCGGTTCAGGCGGCTCTCCATTCCTCTGAAGCTCAGAAGATCGGGATTCTGTTCATCGAACTCCAGCCCCCGGCTCACCAGATCTGTAAACTCTTCAAACCGGGAGGAGCCGTAAGCATTCCAGGCATGCCCCGCATACAGCCGGGCGATTTCCCTGTCCTGCTCTTTGGCGACTGCACCGGCGGTCAGCATGAGAAGTAATAGAATGTGGATTGATATCTTTTTCACTTTGTTTCTTCAGGTGTCACTTTTTTTGAATTCCGGTCCAAGCAATGTTCTGATCTCCTCATCCTCCAGGGTCTCTGCGGTCAGCAGGGAACGGGTGATAGCCTCCAGCTGATCATTGTGCTCCTGAATGATGCCTCTGGCCTTATCCAGATTCTCTTTCAGAATGCGGCTGATTTCGCTGTCTATCAGTGATGCCGTATCATCAGAATAGTCTTTGTGCTGTGCAATTTCCTTTCCGATAAAAATCGGTTCTTCACCGCTTCCCAGTGCAACAGGGCCGATCTTTTCACTCATACCCCACTCACAGACCATCTTCCGGGCCATATCAGTTGCCTGGTCAATATCATTCTTCGCGCCGGTGGTGGTCACATTGTAAATGAGTTCCTCCGCCACGTATCCACCGTAACATATACAGATACGATCTTCAATCCAGGCCTTGCTCCGGGCATAATTATCGTTTTCAGGCAGGGAAAAGGTTACGCCTAAAGCCCTTCCTCTGGGAATAATGGTCACTTTATGTACGGGATCCGCATTCTCAAGGTAATAATGGAGCAGTGTATGTCCGGCTTCATGATAGGCGGTCATTTCCCGCTCATGATCGGTCATGACCCTTGATTTCCGGGCAACCCCCATCATCACCTTGTCACGGGCTTCTTCAAAATCCTGATGTTCCACCACCATTGACCCCCGGCGGGCGGCAAAGAGAGCCGCTTCGTTGACAATACTGGCCAGGTTAGCCCCCGAGCTTCCGGGTGTGGCTCTGGCAATGACTGTCAGATCCACTTTGGGAGAGAGGTTTATCTTCTTGCAGTGAATAGAGATGATGGCTTCCCGCTCCTTCACATCGGGCATGTCCACCACCACCTGACGGTCAAAACGGCCCGGCCGCAGCAGGGCGGGATCAAGGACATCGGGCCGGTTGGTGGCGGCAATGATAATAACAGCCTGCTCCGTATCAAAACCGTCCATTTCCACAAGCAGCTGGTTCAAAGTCTGTTCTCTTTCGTCGTGTCCCCCGCCGTAACCTGCCCCTCTGGTGCGTCCCACGGCATCAATCTCGTCAATAAACAGAATACAAGGGGCATTTTTCCGGCCCTGTTCAAACAGGTCCCGCACACGGCTGGCCCCGACTCCCACAAACATCTCTACAAAATCGGAACCCGACATATGAAAGAAGGGAACCCCCGCCTCACCGGCTACGGCTTTGGCCAGAAGGGTTTTTCCTGTTCCCGGATTTCCCACCAGGAGAACTCCCTTGGGGATTTTCGCCCCGATTTTTGTGAATTTCTCAGGACTTTTCAGAAAATCCACCACTTCCATGAGCTCATACTTGGATTCTTCCTGCCCGGCCACATCATTAAAGGTAATGCTGTCTTTGCCGTGGTCATAGCGCTTGGCCTTGCTCTTTCCGAAGCTGAAGGCTTTGTTGCCTCCCCCCTGCATGGAGCGGAACATCCACCAGATAAACAGGAAGCTCACCGCCCAGGGGAGGAGCTGGAGCATCACCACTGCCGGAGAGACTGTTTTGTCGCCGCCCTTGATACTGACCCCCTGCTCTATAAGCAGGCCCATCAGGTTATCGTCGTAATAGGGAATCACAGTCTTGAAGGACATGCCTCCCCGGTCACTGTCATTGGTACTGACATACCGTCCCTGAATCTCTCTCTGATCCAGTATCTGTACGTCATAAATCATTCCCTTGTTCACATACTGCAGAAACATGGAATAGGGAATTTCATTCATTTCTCCCTGGCTTGAGAAGGAGAAAAAGAACATAAAGAAAAGGATCAGCATACCGAGAAACATCAGGGCAGAGCGATTGTTGTTGAAGTTGAAATTAAAATTGTCGTTGTTGTTATTGTTGTTATTTCCGTTTTCTTCCTGGGGCATAGGCACCTCTACCCCTAATTATAACACATTGAGCATCCCTGTCCCTGTGATTAGGACTTATTTTTTTTATATTAATGCCTTTTGCAGGGCAGACCGATTCCTTTTGCAGCAGACAGAGGGGCATTCCGCCGTGATACAGAACAAGGGAATCCTCCTTTTTTGCAGAAGGGAAGAGCTTCTTCTCCCGGGAAGCGGCAACATCTCTGATCACCAGAGGTTCCAGCCGGTTTTCCGGGATTTCGAAAAGGATATCATCATCGGGCAGTACCCTGTCTGCCGGGCAGAGAGCCAGGATATACGCCCCCCTGTCCCAGGGATGATCTGAATCCAGATGATAAAAGGTACTGACAATTTCTCCGGATGCGGACTGCCGGGACAGATACAGAGTTCCCTGTCTGTTTTCAAGCAGAATACCGTGGCCTTTGAGGATTACCCCGGATTTCAGAGTCTCCAGGGGAGAGAAAAAAGAGGAGGGAATCCGCCTGTCCGGAGGGATCAGTCCTTTCTGCAGCCGATTGATCTGTCCCAGAAGAACGGCTTTCCGGCTCACAAAGGGAAGTCTTTCAAAATCCTCCCCTTTACAGCAGAGACTGCCGCCATCCACCGAAGGAACCCAGGGACAGCTTTCCTGTACCAGAGTACTGTAATGCTGCAGAACCTCTCTGAAATCATCCTGAAAGCTCAGCAAGGATGCTCCGGCTGCGGGAAAGACCCCTTCGATGGCGGGAATCAGATCCAGGCGCACCTTGTTGCGCAGATAGTCATCTTTCAGATTGCTTTGATCCGTCACTCCCCGGATGCCCTCAGCGTCCAGATAGGCTTCAATATCCTGGCGTGAGGTATTCATCAGGGGCCGAATATAGGGGCCTCTTTTACGGGGAATCCCCTTCAGTCCCTCCAGGGAGGAGGCCCCGAACAGGCGCATCAGAAAAGTTTCACACTGATCGTTCCGGTTATGCCCCAGGGCAAATAAAATATCCCCTCCGGCTTCAGGAGAGCTGTTCAGCCGGGATCTGACTCTGTCAAAAAAATGATACCGGTAGGTTCTGGCAGCCGCTTCCACACCGCAGCCCTTGAGGCGGGCATAAGACTCCAGGAATCCCGGAGACAGCCTTTTAGTATAAAGGGGAACCGTCAGATCATCGCACAGTCTTTCCACATGCAGAGCCTCTTCCGACCGTTCGGCGTCAGAACGGATGCCGTGATCCACATAGGCGGCTGCCAGGGAGAAAGGAATCTTTGTTTTCAGATGATTCAGCAGATACAGAAGGGCTGTGGAGTCCGGCCCTCCGGAAAGGGCACAGACCACTGTCAGTGGGGAAGAACACCCTTTGACAAGGGTCTCAAAAGAGGTACGAAAACCGGTTTCAACCCTTTCTTGAATTGACTGCATTCAGAATCTGCTCCAACGGGCCGCCGGCTCCGGCGGTGAGTGTATCCGCCGCCTGCTGCAGGGCCTCTTTAACCAGATTATAGTCTTTTTCGGAGAACTGTCCCAGTACATGATCCACAACAGTCTCACCGTCCCCGGGACGTCCCACCCCCACATAGAGGCGGTAGAACTTTTTCGTATCCAGATAATGGATAACCGATTTCAGCCCGTTATGTCCTGCCGAGGACCCTCCGGGCTTCATTCGGCAGCGACCGGGGGGCAGATCCATATTATCGGTAACAATCATCACATCCTCAGGCTGAAGGGAATACTTCTTCATAAGGGACGGCAGAATCATTCCCGACCGGTTCATAAAGGTGAGGGGCTCCACCAGATGAATTCTTCTGTCCGCAAGAAATGTTGAGGTATACAGATAGTTTTTGAATAGAGGTTTCTTCAGAAACAGATTGAGCTGCCCGGCGAGCAGCTCAACAAAATCAAACCCGACGTTATGCCGGGTTTGTTTATATCGGGGCCCGGGATTTCCCAGGCCGATGATCATAAGATCTTTATTATTCTTCAGAACCTTCTGCTGCTTCTTCAGCTTCTTCACCTTCTTCAGTAGCAACGGCAGCTGCCTTGGGTGCAGTCACAACAACAACAGTCTGTGTCTCGGGATTCAGAATCTTGATTCCTTCGGCAACAGTGACTTCGCTGACATGGATGGAATCACCCATTCCCAGAGCGCTGATTTCAACTTCAATGGCTTCAGGAAGGTCTTTGGGAAGACATTCGATTTCAAGCTCATGCAGCTTGTGCTCGAGGTTTCCCCCTTCCTTGGCACCGACTGCATTTCCAATCAGGTGTACAGGAACGTGAGTTTTAAGGGTTTTGCCCTTTTCAAACTCGTAAAAGTCAATGTGTTTTACTGTTTCTGTCACAATATCTTCATCAACAGCTTTTACCAGAACCTCAAGAGATTTCTTTCCAAGCTCAAGTTTGATGATAGTGTTTTCTGTAACAACTTTGAATTTCTTAGCAAATTCAGAGGCATTTACCGCAATATGAAGAGGATCTGTGTGACCGTAAACAACGGCGGGGATAAGCCCTTCGCTCCTCAGTTTTTTGGCAGGACCTTTCTTGAATTCTGTTCTTTCAATGACAGAAAGGGTTTTCTGCTCCATTTCTTAACTCCTTCGATAACAGATACCTTGGACGGCAGGATTCGAACCTGCGAATGCCGGGATCAAAACCCGGTGGCTTACCGCTTGCCGACGTCCAAATTTTGTTTAATAGTTTAAATATTAAACCTCGCCGTCATCGTGAATTTCAGAATCCGGATCAAGGTTATTATATTCTTCCAGGATTCTATCCTGCAGGACAGTCCTGAAGTCTGTATTTATCGGATGAGCAACATCCTTATACACACCATTTTTAGTTTTCCTGCTGGGCATTGCAATAAAAACACCACTGTCTCCTTCAATGATCTTCACATTGTGAACAACAAAAGACTCATCAAAAGTAACCGTCACGTACGCCTTCAATTTTCCGTCAGCATTGACCTTACGAATGCGGATGTCAGTAATTTCCATACAGCTCCTCCTACCGCTTTAATGCAATATAAAAAATATTATATTACAACTGCTTCCGGATTGCCATTTAAGAAGTAAAATCTTTCCACAAAAGGAAACTGCTGTTTTAAGGCTGTTTCCGCATTCTGTAATAATCCTTGCTCCGTAAAAATGCCGAACAGGGCGCTGCCGCTTCCGGATAAACCGGAAAATACAGCTCCTGAATCATAAAGAAGTTTGTAAATAAACTCAATAGGTTTGATATGATTTCTGAAAGTTTCCATAAAGCTGTTGTAAAACGGCCATTGGGACGGGGGCAGACTGCGGTAGGACTGCATCATATCTTCTTTTGACAGAAGGCCTTGGTTTAATTTCCCCAGGGCCATCGCCTCGTCTACCGCACGGTAGGCGGCAGCCGTGGAAATCCCGTCTCCCTCCCCTTTGACAATGAGTCCTTCCAGGGTGAGGGGCATCCCCATATCTTCCAGGATTTCTCCCCGGCCGGTTACCGCGGCGGCAGGGCTTTTCATAAAAAAAGGAACGTCGCTTCCCAGGGCGGCGGCCATCTCCATCAGGGCATCCTCACCCGGATCTGTTTCCAGAAGAAGGACCAGGGCTTTAAGAGCGGCAGCGGCATCCGAAGACCCGCCTCCCAGTCCGGCCTGGCTGGGGATTCTTTTGTCCACACGGACACAAATGCCTCTGGAATCGCCGCATTTCCGGCGGAACAGATCAACCGCTTTGTAGATCAGATTGCTCTGGGGGGGGCAGTCAAAGGCGCCGTCAATAGTGATTTCCCCCGCACGGGAGGTCAGGGAAAACTCGAGGGTGTCAAACAGACTGACCGCCTGAAAGAGGCTGATAATGGGATGAAATCCGTCTTCCCTCAGAGCCCCGGTTTCCAGATGGAGATTGATCTTGGCCGGAGCCTTGATCCTGACTGTTCTCATAATCAGTTCTTCTCGTGGGGAGCATCACCGCGGACAATATAGTGACAGCCCCGGGAGTGCTGATTATTATAGGCGGCTTTGGTAATAACAGATGCCGTAAGCACTGCATTTCTCAGTTCCACCAGCTCTCTGGTCAGGCCGGCCTGACGGTAGAAGCGGTCAATCCGGTGGGAATGGTAGTTCAGATCGCTCAGGGCTCTGGCCAGCCTTTTGCGGGAGCGGATAATGCCCACATAATTCCACATCAGCGCCTGTATGGTGGACACATCGCTCTTGATGAGAATGGGGTCCACCTTGTCTTCATCCCTGGGGAAGATCCACTGGGGGATGGAGCGTCTCATATCAAGATCAGGCCGCTGGGCAGTTTCTGAGATCCGCCATCCGGCTCTCAGACCGGTGACAAGCCCTTCCAGTAGAGAGATGGATGCCAGTCTGTTGGCGCCATGCACTCCGGTACAGGCTGTTTCGCCCACCGCATACAGGCCGTCAATATCGGTTTCTCCGTTCATATCCGCCTTGACGCCGCCGCAGAAATAGTGGGCCGCCGGGACAACGGGAATGGGTTCTTTTGTGATATCCAGCCCCACTTCCAGACACTTGCCGTAAATTCCCGGAAAGCGGGCGGGTATATCGATGCTCATCCGGGGGGTGTCCAGATAGACATAGGTGGAACCGCAGCGTTCCATCTCCATATAGATGGCACGGGACACTTCGTCCCGGGGGGCCAGATCCTTCAGACTGGGGCTGTAGCGCTCCATAAAGGGTTCGCCCTTTTTGTTGATCAGTATGGCGCCCTCTCCTCTGACAGCTTCGGAGATAAGAAAGTTTTCCGCATCTCTGTGATAGAGGGTTGTGGGGTGAAACTGCACATACTCGGCATTGATTATGGTCGCCCCTGCCTGAAAGGCCATGGCGATTCCGTCCCCTGTGGCCACAGCCGGATTGGAGGAGTGCTGAAACAGGTTTCCCACACCCCCAGTTGCCAGAACCACAGCCCCGGCAAACACCGGGGTCACCGTACTGGTTTCACAGTTGAGCATATAGGCACCGATGATTCTGTTTTTACCGTACCGGGCCTGGGTATTGTTTGAGTGGTGACAGCTGGAAATCAGGTCAATGGCCATATGAAAGGGATAAATCTGAATATTCTTATTCTTCCTGACAGAATCAAGCATTCCCTTTTCTATGGCCTTTCCCGTGATATCCCGGTCAAAGTAGATTCTCCGGACAGAGTGAACCGCCTCCCGGGTCAGCTTCAGACTGCCGTCATCATTCCTTGAGAAATTCACACCCAGTTTATCCACCAGATACTCATCCACAAGGGAAGGCCCTGTTTCGGTGAGAATCTTCAGGGCATCCGTATTGTTCAGATAGTCTCCGGCTTTGATAATATCGTCCGTCAGAAGGGAGGGACTGTCCTCCTCACCCTTCCCGACAATACCCCCCTGGGCATAATAGGTGTTTGACTCTTCCAGAACATCGGACTTGCTGAAAATACCGACATTCAGCCCCTTTTCGGCAGCTGTTACCGCTGCTGCAAGTCCGGAGATTCCCGTCCCGATAATAATGACGTCAAACTGGTTGATTTCTGCCAAACCCTACTCCATTACCAGAGAAAAATCGAAGGCTGTTACCGAATGAGTCAGCTTCCCGATGGAGATATAATCCACC
>JAQQAM010000053.1 GCA_028532905.1 Spirochaetales bacterium | reverse complement strand
TGGTAGTAGACAATAAAATCCTCAAGAAGCTCTATGGAATCAGGAAAAACCTGCATACCTTCCTTAAGAACAGCTCTGGCCTTATTGGAGTATCCCTTGTCGATATAGATGCGGGCCATATTCCGGAAGTTTTTCAAACTGCCGTAGGCATCGGTCATAAGGGCACGGCCGTAGTGGACCAGGGCTTCCTCGCTGTTCCCTTTCTCATAGGCGATATCAGCCAGCTGCTGATGGACAGAGAATCTCTGGGTATTGTTCATATCGTCAATGACACTCTGGGCCTTGAAGGCATCGTAAGCCTGATCCATATACCCCAGATCATAGAAGAGGATGGCCCTGTGATAGGGGCTGATTCTGTTGCCGGGAAGGTTGACCGCAATTGAGGCCGCTCTGTCGTAATCACCGGCTTCCAGACTGAGGAGTGCTGCATTATACAGAAGAACCGGATTATCCGCTTTCATACCCACAGAATGGAAGAACTCGGGGTCTTCCTGATAGCGGATCTTTTCCTTGATAAACTCAAGGGGTGTCAGATCCTGAAGGTCATAATTTCTGAACACATCATAGGACAGGAGGGATTCGGCAATGAGAGAGCTGTATTTATCACTTTGAATGGAATACAGGGATGCCGCCGCCTTCTCATACTGGCCAGTCCATAAAAGACCGGCCGTATTCAGGGCCTCGTGGTCTGCACCGCCCTTCAGAAAGCGCCGTGACCGCTCAACCAGACTCTGGAAGTATGTATAGTCATCCTGAGCCGAACCGGACCGATACGCCCGTTTAAAAAGGCTGAACCACTGCTCCCTTGTTTTGGCATGCCGGGACGCACGGTTCAGCTGCTCTTCCATGTCTTTATAACGTTCCAGAGAGAGGTATTTGTCTGACTGATTGAGATAATACTGGAAGTAGTCTTCCGACGGGACAAAAAGAAGAAACAGGGCTATAAGGATTCCCAGAAGAAACAGCACACCCGCGTTGATAATAAGGCGGCGTTTATATCTGTCCTCAGGCGCTGGGCTGCTCATCAATCTTTTTCTTTATATTATCCAGTATACCGTTTACAAAACGGTAGGAATCATCAGTTCCGAAATCCTTGGTAATTTCCACAGCTTCGTCTATGACAACCTTGGGCGGAATATCTTTCTGATATAATAGAGCATAAATACTCATACGCAGGATAGCAAGGCTGACTTTTTCCACACGGTTGAAATCCCAGTTCTGAAGACTGCCTTTTATATACTCATCAAGCTCATCCAGATTTTCAACAGCCCCTTTCACAAGGAAGGAGGCAAATGTTTTTATTTCATCAGAGACCTCTTCCCTGCTCCAGTCGTATTGAAACAGATCATTCAAGTCCGTTCCACTGATGTCATAACTGTAAAGAGCCTGGAAAGCCAGGATTCTGGCTTTCCTTCTGTTACCAATTTCTTTCATTAGGTTTATTCAATATTCTCCGAAAACAACTGGATATCCGCATCATCCGCCAGTTCTTCAACAACCTGCTGGGCGGCTGCCTGAAAGGCCTGCTGCTGCTTCTGATAGGATAACATATTTCCGATGTATTGGCGAACAGTTGTTGTCTCTACAGGAGAAACGGGATCATCCAGTTCAAGGAAGCGTTTGCTGTGGTGCTGATTGACAATGACAATATGAAATCCCTGATTGGATTCAATGACTTCCGACACCTTTCCCACTTCCAGAGCAAAAACGGAGTTCAGAAAGCTGCGGCCGAAGATGGCAATGTTCTGTTCACTGCGGTCAATAAAGTTTCCGATATCCCCGTCTCTGACCACAGAGGCCTGGTCATCAGAATGTTCCCGTACCATGCTGATAAAGTCCGCATCCCCTCTGACAATCTTTCTGTGAACCGATTCTGCCTCTTTCTGCTGGTCTTCACGGCTCCCTGCCTCAGGTCCCCTGGTAGCAAAGAAGATATGACTGAATTTAATCATTTCAGGATTGAGAAACTTTTCCTCATTCTGACTGTAGAACACTTCGATTTCCTCACTGCTGGGCATGGAGGTATTCCGGATGAAATCACGCTTTTTTTCACTGACATATTTTTCAAGTATCAGCTGGTCTCTGATGGACTGGGCATAGACTTCGTATTCCACATTGGCGTTTTCTTCGATGATCTGCTTGTACTGGTTTTCAGTGAGCTGCCGTCCCATCTGCTGCATCATCTGGGACATACCGGCCTGGAGAACCTGCTGATCACTGACGGTAACCTGATCCCTTTCTGCTGCCTGGTAAACAAGCATCTGGTTAATCAGAGTCTGGAGAACCTGCTCTTTTTCAACTGCCGAAAGAGTTCTTCCGGCCTGCTGTTCATAAACAGCCACATTCTGTGCCAGCTTTCTCTGGGAAATAACATCCGTTCTGGTGAGTTTAACAATAGCAACAGGTTTATCAACAAATGAATTCTGTGCAGACAGACCCATAGCAATCAACAGCATCAGGGCTGTCAGTATTCTTTTTTTAATCATGAAATAATCCTCAAATGAATTACTGAGAATTTCTGTGAATGAAATCTCAGCTGTATGTTCTACTTTAATAACAACTTACTTTATGTGAAGTTTCTTTCCAATGAGTTCAGCTTCTTCGGGAGTGCTGATAACATCAGAAATTTTAAGAAACATACCTTCTTTTTCCATAGTTTTCATAAGAAGGTGGAGGGATTTCTGTACGAATAATCCGTTTTTAACCATAAAGGCATAGCATTTTGTACCGGAGACTTTTCCGGCATTCTGAAGATAATCGGTAATTCTGTCTGAGATTTTACTGGTGAAAAATGAATTGGATACTGTTCCGATTATGATGTACTCATAAATTGTGAGTTTGGTGTCGTAATCAGTTTCTGCATCAATAAGAGTAACCTGATGCCCCAGAGATTCAACTCCTCTGGAAAGATGTGAAGCGATTTTCTTGACTTTTTCGGATCCGTTCCTGAAGTAGAGCACGGCAACGCGCATATTGATGTCTCCCCTAAAAAAGTACGGAAATGGGAGAAGGATCTCCCATTCCGTTCATATCAGTTTTCAGGAATGACGAGGGCGTCGCCTTCGCTGTTTTCCTGAACATCGGCTTCCCACCAGTCACCAGTGCTGTTTTCCGCATTGGCTTTTCTGGCTTCTCCGATAACGTCGCTGCTGTTAGGTGATTTGACAACAACTGCAACCAGCAGTGAGGCAACCATAAAAATGGTCCCCAGAATAGAAGTCAGTCTAACAAGAGCATTGTTGGTAGCACCACCGAAAGGTGATCCACTGGAGCCACCGAAAAGACCACCCAGACCTTCACCCTGGTCGTCCTGGAGAAGCACAACCAGAATCAGCAGAAAGCTGACAATAACAAAGAGGATGATCAATAAAGTTCCAATAATACCCATTTATATATCTCCCGGGAATAAATAAATCCTTTCCCCCTGGGGGAAAGGATAATTTCATACGTGCCTGTATGAACAGACTCCATAAAATATCATACTCCCTTAAGCCCTGCAAGGACTTATCGGCAAGTTATTTATTGAAATTGGCAAGTTCAGCGAAAGAATCGGCTTTCAGAGAGGCTCCGCCGATAAGACCGCCGTCGATATTTTCCATTGCCATCAGGTTTTTAACATTACCGGGATTCATGGAACCGCCGTACTGAATAACGATCTTTTCTGCCGCTGCGTCTGAATACATTTCTGCAATTTTCTTTCTGCAGGCCGCGTGGATAGCATCTGCATCTTCGGGAGTGGCTGTTTTTCCGGTTCCAATGGCCCATACGGGTTCGTAGGCAATAACAACATTGTCCAGTTCTTTTTCGGAGATTCCAGCCAGACCTTTTTCAAGCTGCTCAAAGCAGACAGCTTCCGCTTTTCCGGCTTCTCTTTCTTCCAGAAGTTCTCCAATACAGAGAACAGGAGTAATTCCGTGAGCCAGAGCCAGCTTTGCTTTCTCATTGATCATTTCATTGGTTTCGCCGTAGATGTGACGTCTTTCAGAATGTCCCAGAAGAACCATTTCCACACCCAGATCCTTCAGCATAAGCACAGACGTTTCACCTGTGAAGGCTCCAGCCTCTGATCCGGCCATGTTCTGGGCGGCTACGATAACATTGCTTCCCTTTACAGCTTCTGCAACTCCGGGAATACAGACAAAGGAAGGAGCGACCATAACTCTGTAGTCCGCATCCTTAACCAGGGGCAGAATCTCTTTGGCCAGTGCAACTGCCTCG
>JAQQAM010000052.1 GCA_028532905.1 Spirochaetales bacterium | reverse complement strand
CCGCGGTTGTGAACAAGAGAAAACTCCACCTCTTTCAGGGCGGGTATTCCTCCGTCAGCTTCGTAATCGGGATGAGCTTTCCGGGTATACGGATAGGAGTAGGTTCTGTCCATCTCTTCACGGCTCAGGGGAAAGGCCGGTCTGTTCTGAACAACAAAGCGGGATGCAGAGGGCTCTGCCAGTATTTCAGAGGCAATGGGATCGGTATTTCTGTACTGAGTCAGGAAACTGGCGGCATAGACCGTTTTGTCGGCACAAATATCTTCATGGGAGGGAAGAACCACTGCCCCTTGGGGAATCTCAGCGGGAGAACTGACGGCATAGACCGTTCCCCTCACATCCCTGATCTCTTTCACCGGAACTCCTGAAGCCAGGTGCTCAGCAATTTCCAGTATAGACCGTTCACCCATACCATACATCAGAAGATCCGCCTTGGCGTCCAGAAGAATGGAACGCCGAACCTTGTCGCTCCAGTAATCGTAATGACTGAAGCGTCTGAGGGATGCCTCTATTCCTCCCAGAACAACCGGAACGCCCTTATAAGCCTGCCGGGCCATGGTGCAGTAGACGATTGAAGCTCTGTCCGGTCTTTTTCCGGCCTGGCCTCCGGGAGAATAAGCATCCTGACTGCGGATTTTCCTGTTGACCGTATAGTGACTCACCATGGAGTCTATATTGCCGGGGGAGACCAGAAAAGCCAGGGCCGGTTTACCCAGACGGCGGAAGTCTTCCACCTCTTGCCAGTCGGGCTGGGCAATAATACCGACTTTATAACCTGCCTGTTCCAGGGTTCTTGAGATAATGGCAGATGCAAATGAAGGGTGATCCACATAGGCATCTCCTGAAATCAGAACAAAATCACACTGCTCCCATCCCCTGTCTGCCATATCCTGTCTATTTACGGGTAAAAATGTGTTTCCCAAAAAAGCTCTCCCTGTAAAGGTTCAGAGCCCCGAAGTCAATGGAGGGTCAGCAGCACCCTGGCTCTGTCAGATATAAACACCCGCTTTTTGACAATGCTTTCACCGGCAAATTCAAGGCGGATATCAAAGAAGGAACTGTTCCCGGAGGACTGGAGTTCCAGTATTTTTTCTTCAGATTCAAAGAGATACTCATCCAGTAGATTTTCTCCCCAGTTCTCATCATTCTCGGATGAGATATACAGACCTCTCAGCACCGATCCGGTTTTATTGACCAGAGTAAAACGCATAAGACCGTTTCCCGATAAGACCTGATGATCCTCTGGGGAAACCATAATCTTGCGTCTGCTGCTGATATCAACATTATACTTCAGATACAGATCCCCGTCCTCATCCACAAGTCTGAAATTCACAGGTAATTCGGGATCCATATCGAGATCAAGCACAGCATAATCCCCCGGGAGTATGACATCATAGGGTAATTTATCATACCCCCAGTTTTCCGAATCTCCTGAAACAGCATAAACTTCGAACAAAGGAGTTTCTGTTTTATTAATAATGACCAGTTCCAGGGCTGAAATACCTGTAAACGGGAGAAGTACAGTAAAAAACAGGAGCACCACGTTTCTGAAGTTCCTCATGATTCTCACAGCTCCTCCAGTTCATCTATTCTGTTCTGATATTCCAGAATACTCGTTTTGATATGGGCAAAGAACAAAGGAAAAATCAGATTATAGAAAAAGCTTGTATGGGCAATAGATTCTTTCACCGCGTCATACTGGTTCATCAGCTTTTTCTCTTCTTTCTGCATAAAGGAATTATAATCCCGGAAACCGAGATCACTGGGATTGTCATTCATACCGGGATGCTTCACGGCATCCTGAATATCACCCAGAATATCCATCAGAGCCTTTAAATTGTACTGACCGTCAATTTCTGCAGCCGCTGAGGCTTCATCACCATTATGGGTTTCAACAATCGCTTCATAGCGTCTGGGAAGAAGAATCTTAAAAAGAGCATCCTTCCTTATATTGATTTCCAGCTTGTTAAAAAGCTCTTCAAGCTTTTTGATGACATACTGATTTCCTCTATAATATTTTAGAAAATCAATTATGCGCTGAGCGCCGGGCTCCTCTTTCTGAAGAAGCAGCTCAACCTGGCTGACAATTTCTTCCGGCAGGTTCGGCTCCACCTGCACACTGTAGGTATGATACCCAGCATTTTTCTTCTCTTTAATATAAACCGAGTTAAAACGGAACAGCTCTTCTTTTTTAATATGTCTGTACACAGAAAAAAGGGCGGAAGCCTCTCGGGTAAAACGCTGAAAGTAGGACTTTACAATGCCCTGCTTCTCAAGCTGCCTGTAGTATTCCTCAGAAATACGGACTCCTCCAATGGAGCAGTAGATTCCATTCTTTTGGCATTGATAACAGGCATCCCGATAACGTCCCAGTGCTTGGAGCCTTCAGGACCGAAGTTTCCGATCATCACCTTGCCTATGGAGGCTCCTATCCGGATACGGATCTGAAAAAGAGCATTGATAGAAGGAGACAGAAACTCATTATTCCGCAGCCCCCTGATAATATCAAAAGCCTTGAGGATTTCCTCTTTGGTCTTACCCTCTTTTTCAGAATAAAGGAATTTATCATTAGCCTGATTAAACAGAATACAGACTCTCTGCAGTTCAATGCAGGTATAAAACAGCTCTCTGGCAATATAATGCTCTGCTTCCGCTTCGCTCAAGCCCCGGACATTGGGGTCGATGGGGCCGCCGTACTGAAACATCAGACTGTCCCCTTCCAGCTTGTTCAGATATCCCCCGTGTTTATTCAATACCCAGTTGAATGCGGAATACAAACCGTTTAAAACAGTCTGATTTTCGTTGGGACTTAAAAATTTTGAGAGAAATGTATAGTCAGCAATATCCAGGAATCCGATTCCCACGATTGCCTCTTCCGAGTCGTTTGGTATGGCACCAATTTCGGTTATAGCATTGACCAGCTGCCGGGGAAGATAAAAACGTTCTATGTCCTGACGCAGTTTGTCATTTCTGATTCCATCTTTTACTGCAGATGCCTGCTCATCACCACTCATTATCCAGAAAACCTCATTATATCAGTATCGGCGAAAATATCGGAGTTATATTACTATTATAGCCAGGATCCTTCACTGAATCAGTGTTTTTTCTTTTTTATTTCCAGGTTCTGCCTGTTATCCTCCCCAAGAGGACTGTATAATAATCTAAAGCTGATCACAGAAAAGGAGTTTCCATTGGTTCTCAATGAGAGTCTAGACAAGAAAATCATACCGATTGCCGGAGGTAAGGGAGGAGTCGGCAAATCCGTTCTTTCGGTTAACATAGCCCTCTCCCTGGCCATTTCAGACAAAAAAACAATAATTATTGACCTGGATATGGGAGGAGCCAACCTGCATACTGTTCTGGGGATGAAAAATACCAACCCGGGTATTGCCTCTTATCTGCAGGACAAAAACAGAAGTTTCAAATCCCTGATTCTGGATACCCCTTTTAAAAACCTCCAGTTCATCCCGGGAGATACCCTCTCCTATGGCATGGCGGATATTACAGAAAAACAGAAAAAAGAAATTATCTATGAGATTCAGGACCTGGAAGCAGACTATATCATTATTGATCTGGGTGCCGGCTCCAGTTTCAACACAATAGATTTTTTCCTTATTTCCAATTCAGGACTCATTGTCACAACACCCCAGGCAGGGGCCGTGCTGAATGCCTATACTTTTCTGAAGAATCTGACCATCCGTTTCCTTCAGAAAGCCTTTGCGTCCAATAAAAAAATGGAAGCCTATCTGAAAAAGAATATAAAAAGAATGCTGCCGGGTACAAATCTCACTCTGGCTCACCTTCTCCATGAAATAGGTATGGAAGAGCCGGAAACTCGTGAAAAAGCCCTGGCCTACCTGGAAGTTCTACAGCCCAAGGTTATTCTGAATATGATGGAGGAAGAAGAAGACTTCCAGATGGCACAGAACTTATCCGGCCTGGTGAAGAAAGATCTTCTTGTAGATCTGGAATGCCTGGGGGCAATTCTTTTTGACAGAGATATTGATGTAACCCTCCACAACAGACACCCCTTTCTCATGGAATATCAGGACAGCCTCACAGCCCAGCAGATTTTCCGGATCGGTCAGAAAATAGCCCAGTCCCGGAATTTCCCTGAACTGCCCCTCGACTATACTGAATACAGAGACAGCTTTGAACTGAGTAAAATTGAAACGGAAAATGATTTTGAGCTGTACCGGCAGATCA
>JAQQAM010000051.1 GCA_028532905.1 Spirochaetales bacterium | reverse complement strand
TACTGCCAAGGTGGGAGAGTAGGTCGTCGCCAGTTTAATTAAAGCCCAGTCGCAAGACTGGGTTTTCTTTTTATAACGCGACGATCGTAGCCAGTGATTGTACTCAATCACGATGACGCAGCACGGAGTGAGTCGCCAGTTTAATTAAAGCTTCAGTCTTCGGATTGGAGCTTTTTTTTGTTATAATCCCGATCCCGCCGCCGGCAGCTGAACAAAAGGTGTTCGGGGTGCACAAATGTACAATAACACTGCTGGAAATAAGTGATATAGTAAAATCAGAGGTTGGAATGCGCGCATTAGGTTCAGCACAATACTATAGATCATCATATCTTCCCTGGATTGAAGTGGCCCGGGTCAGGGGAAGCAGACACTCTTTCCCAAAACATTATCATGACCAGTCCTATACTGTGGGACTGATTGATAAAGGGGCATCTTTCTGTCTGGGGAAAAATGCAGATAATCTGGCTCTGCAGGGCAGTACAGTTCTTATTAATCCGGGTCAGATACATACTGGTATGCCTGCTTCTGATGCTGACCTTGACTACAGAATGATCTATTTTGATAGAAAAATCCTACATAGAATGATAAATGACTGCAGAGAATGTGATACAGATCCCGAATTCAGCCAGTTTATATCTGATGACAAAGATCTGCGATCTTCTCTGGATCAACTGGCAGAATCTGTTATCGGTCTTGAGGAGGCGCGTGTTCATGATGTACTGGAAAAAGAGTGCAGCCTTTACACTGTGTTGATGAATTTGAGCAGATTCTGCAGCTTTTCAGGTGATAAAGATAAAATCAGTCGATCTGATGAAAAAATATCAAAGCTGAAGATTATTCTCTCATCAGATCTGGAGAAGCAGGTTTCTCTGGAGTCTGTCTCGGGACGTTTGGGAATCAGCCGCTTTCAGCTACTCAGGTTATTCAAAAAACAGTATGGTATTACCCCACATGTCTATAGAACTTTATGCCGGGTGGATAAAGCGGCCCGTCTTTTGAGGGATGGTAAATCGCTGATTTATACGGCTGTGGAGTCTGGTTTTGCCGATCAGAGTCATTTCAGCAGGACATTCAAGAACTTTTACGGTGCGACTCCCGGGCAGTATGCCAGATGTCTGACGGATTGATTACGAATACAGTCCGTGTTACCGGATATTTAATCAGTCACCAGTTGTGTTCGAGTCTTTTTCGTTCTTTTATCTGTTCATTTTAAAATATAAAAAGAATGCTGTCCTTTTTACTGTTATGAAGATAAATTATACAGGGAGGATTCCTTTGAGAATCTTGATTATTACACCCATGCTGAAGGAATTTCACTGTGCCAGAGAGGTTTTTGGCGCCAAGGAAGAATCTCTTTTTTCCGATTACCGTTTTGCTTCTGCAAGCCGGAAGGGACAAGAGGTGCATCTGCTCCAGTGTGGCTTTGATCCAGAGGGATCATTGGAACTTTACTGGAAGCATTTTTCAGGAGCCGACTGCCTTTTTGACAGCGGCAGCTGCGGTTCTTTAGTGGAAGGTATTACAGTCGGTGATGTTTACAGTATCCATTCCGTTGTGAGGCCCGGGGATGATCAAATTATGCTGATGCCCCCTGATTCAGGGCTGCCTTCTGCAGGAATTGTGGAAACCGGTGGGGCGGTTGATTCGGAAAAGGCCCGTAAAAAAATGGCCGTGTATGCAGAGCTGTGTAGTATGGAGAGCTACAGAGCCTGTCTGTTTGCCAGGGACAAAGGCATTGATTTTATGAGTTTCCGTGTCGTTACAGACCGGGCGGATGGAAGCATGAAAGAGGATTTCAGGAAAAATCTGAGACCAGCTTGTCAGAAGTTGTATCGCTTTCTCAGGACATTTACAGAGAATTTAAGTCATTGATTTTCAATTAAGAATAGAACATAATAAGGATGGGAGACTTTAATGGCAGACACAACATTACAAATGGTAACTTTCCAGCTCGGTGTAGAGAATTACGGTATCAATATTATGGATGTGAAGGAAATCTACAGTATTCAGGAAGTCCGTGATATACCGAATGCTCCGGCTTATGTTGAGGGTATTTTTAATCTCAGGGGCGATATAATTCCCATTATCAACTTACATAAGAGATTTCACCTGCAGAAAGCGGAACTGAGTGAAGACGAAGCTCTCTTGAGCGGGTTTATCATCATTAACCTGGGTGGTATGCAGCTTGGTATCATAATAGATAAGGTCCTGAGAGTTGTTTCCATTGATGAAGGCCAGATTCAGCCGCCTCCCCAGATGATTACCGGTATTGGAACAGAATATATTCAGGGTGTTATTCATCAGGATGACGGGTATCTGATTATTCTGGATATAAAGAGATTATTTGATCCTGAAGAGTTACAGCAGATCAGTCTTGTAAACCGTTAATTATGTCTATTCCTGTATACAGACCCTCAATCAGACGAAAAGAGATGGACTCGGTTTTATCCTGTATGGTTTCAGACCATATCGGACCGGGAATGTATTCTGAGCAGCTGACAGATTTGCTGAATCAGTACTGCGGAACAAAAAAAGCATTTCTCCTCAGAGAATACGAACGGGCTGTGGAGATCTGTTTCTCAGCCCTCCAATTTGAGGCAGATACAGAAATAGTCTTGTCTCCCCTGGTTCCGGACACCTATCTTCATGTGATTCAGAAACTGGGACTGGTTCCTGTTTTTGTGGATGTCAATGAAGCGACTGCCGTACCCGATCTGGATGATTTTCTGGATAAAAGCAGCAGTAAAACCGGAGCCATTGTTGTTTTTGGAGCATTCGGTTATCAGTGGGATTTCTCTGAATGGGAAAATCCCGGTGTTGTTCTCATAGAAGATATTACCCAGAACTATGGTTCTGTTGTTTCTGAAATCCCTGCCGGCAGTACAGGAGATCTTGTACTGATGAGGATGGAACCTGAAGATCTGATTACCACCGGAGGAGGTTCGTCTCTGATGGTTCGGGAAAAGGAGATCAGCGATGCTGTTGCCTCTGTTCTGGACGGATTTGATGGAACAGTGCTCCTTTCTGATATGAATGCGGCACTGGGATACAGCATGATGAAGGAATTTGATAAAAACTTTGAATTACGGGATGAATTATATCAGTTATTTCTATCATCACTGCGTAAGGGAAAGCACGGTTATCTTGTGAACAACAGTGAAGAGCGGATTATTCACTCTTCATTCCCCGTACTGGTGAAAGGAAACAGGCAGGAAATTCAGAAATATGCCCGGAAAAAGAATGTGGATACCACATTGGCTTTCAAAGGCTGCTGTCTTGAAGAGGAACTGGGGGATATGATTGTCTGTCCGGTTGCAGAAACCCTTATTCTGAACTGTATCCTGTTCCCTCTGTATCCCTCTCTGGGGAAAACAAACAGCGAGACGATCTCCAAAATTCTGGCTACTTTGCCCTGATCGTGTCTGCTGGCATATAAAGGAACTCTATGACCACCGTAAAAAGTGTTCTTGTAATTACCAATCTGTCAAAAAACGGAGCCGCCGGACTGCGGGACGAGATCCTGTCTTATATGAAGAGCAGGGATATCTCGGTAACCGAACACTGTTTTGAAGGAAGTCCGGCTGAATTCAGTGTTGTCAAATGTGATCTTGTAATAGTCCTGGGCGGAGACGGTACTGTTTTGTACAGTGCCAGATTGTGTGCCGGTATGGATATGCCTATCCTGGCTGTAAATCTGGGTACCTTCGGTTTTCTGGCAGAAATTGATCCTGATAAATGGCTTCTGGCTTTTGATCTGTTTCAAATGGGGAAAATGGGTGTCAGTCACAGGATTATGCTCCATACCGTACTCAAGCGTGATGGAAAAATCCACGGTGAGTACTGCTGTCTCAATGATTGCGTTATCACCTCCACCGGGCTGGCCAAGATAGTGAATCTGAAAGTGAATATCTCTGATCAGGAAGTTATAGAATACCGGGCGGACGGGATTATTCTGGCTACTTCCACCGGTTCCACAGCCTATTCTATGGCTGCCGGAGGGCCTATTGTGCATCCGGAGCTTTCTGCAGTGATTGTGAACCCTATAAATCCCTTTACCCTTTCCAACCGCCCCCTTGTGATACCCTCGGATGAGGAAGTGACTGTACAGGTAAACAGACAGCAGAGAACCAGTCTGGTTCTGACCCTTGACGGTCAGGACATGATACCCCTTCTTCCCGGGGATGAAGTCATTACCTCCAGGCATCAGTGTACTGCCGATATTCTGAGTTTTAAAAAGATGAACTTCTATGAAGTGGTCAGGAAAAAACTAAACTGGAAAGGAGGTCCTCATGATTGAAGAACTTCATATCAGGAATTTTGCACTTATCGATGAGACTACAGTTCAGTTCAGAGAGGGGCTCAATATTCTGACCGGTGAAACCGGAGCCGGTAAGTCAGTGCTTATCGGCGCTCTGGGCCTTGTTCTGGGCGGCAAGGCGGACAGCGGTTCCATAAGAACAGGGTGTGACGAGGCTGAGATCAGTGCTGTTTTCACTGTCGGAACCCAAGAGATCCGGAGCTGGCTGTCAGACCATGAACTGGATGCGGATGAAGAGAATCTGATTATCCGGAGGAAGATAAAACTCAGCGGCCGCGGAAGTGTTTATATTCAGTCCAGACCTTTTACCCTTGCCGAACTGGGGGAGCTGGGCAAACTTCTGGTGGATGTTCACGGTCAGCATGATCATCAGTCCCTGTTTTCAATTGAGCAGCATCGCCGATTTCTGGATAAAAGCGGGAAACTGGAAAATGAAAACCGAAGGGTTCAGACCTTATTCAATAAGCTTAAGGAAAAGACGGAAGAAATCAGGGTTCTCACCGAATCTCTTGTGAATATTGAGAAGGAGAGTGAACTTCTCAATCATTCCATCCGGGAAATTGAGGACGCGGCTCTGAAAGAGGGAGAGGAAGAGGAAATCCGCAACTCTCTCAGACGTATGGAGCAGGCCGAGCAGATATATGGAACCATAGACGGACTTTTAGCCCTTCTGCCTGAAAACAGAGGAGGTGCTCTGTCTTCCCTCAGAAGGGGGATGGAGCTTCTTGAAAAACTGAAAGAGATGGATCCCGGCAGCAGCGGTCTGGCCGAACGGTATTCCAATGCCTTTTATGAACTGGAAGATATTTCCGATTCCATTTCATCTCTGAATGATGAGCTGAGTTTTTCCCCCGGTGAAAAAGAGACTCTTGAGGATCGTCTTGCGGTCATTAAAAAAGTTCTGCGGAAATACGGTCCGGGTATAGAAGACGTTCTGGCCTACCTGGAAGAGTGCAGAATTAAGATAGACCAGCTCGATAACAGTACAGACCGTCTGGATGCTCTGGGCAGTGAACGGGATGAACTGGAGAAAGAGCTTATTGATAATGCCATGAGACTGTCGGATGCCAGAAAGAAGGCGGGGGCGGCTCTGGAACAGTCTGTTCTGGCTGTTCTGAAAACTCTGGGAATGCCTTCTTCGGAATTCTCCGTGGGAATAACTCAAAAAACCGGAGACCAGGGACAGGCTCTCTGCGGTTTGAATGGACTGGACAGGGTTGAGTTTCTGTTCAGTGCCAATAAGGGAGAGCCTCTCAAACCGCTGAAAGAAGTGGCATCGGGAGGGGAACTGTCCAGAGTCATGCTCGGTATCAAGTCTGCACTTGCCGGTTCCGACGGTATTCCGGTGCTGGTTTTTGATGAGATTGATGCGGGAATCGGCGGAGAAGTCGGGTCTTCCATCGGCAGGCATATGAAGAAACTGGCAGGCTTTCATCAGATATTATGTATAACTCACCTTGCGTCAATAGCAGTTTATGCCGATAATCATATAAAAGTTCGGAAAACTGAACACGATAACCGGACGCTGACTGATCTTTTTCCCCTCGAACAGGGACAGAAGGTTTCCGAAATTGCCAGAATGCTGTCTGGTGACAGTGAAGGTGATGCTTCTGTCAGTCATGCCGAAGAGTTGCTCAGAAGTGCATCAATTTGAAGGTGTTTTGAATGGCCAAAGTCAGTGAAGAAGCAAGAACCCGTTATTTCGAAAAGATTCGAGAATACAAGACAGGGATAGAAAATATTCTCGCTCAGGAAAAAAAGATTCAGTCTCTGATCAGCAGTGCTGAAGACGGGGGTGTTTTTCAGAAGCTCAAACTGGCAGAAGAGAACCTGGTTATACTTTCTAATTATGTTCTTATGAATCAGCTCTCCCTGGATCTGCTGGGAGTTAAGAATGAAAATTTTCTTAACGATGCCCGTAAAGTAGCCTATAAAGCGATTATCTACCTGGAAGATGTTTTTTCCGATTATCTGGATGTGCCTTATTCCGACTATTCAGACCGCCTCGAGAAGGTGGCTGAGTATTCAGAATTGAAACGGTATCAGCTGATCCGGAAACTTGGGTTTTCCATACAGATGGTGAAAGACGGATTTGGAGAAAACTCCAAATGGAAATGGTCCATTATCGAAATGGAGGGGCGGCATGCGACTCTCTGTAAAAATGTGATCGATCTGAAGAAGTTTGTTCCCGGTATGGATCCGCGATCTGAAGGATTCAGGGAACGGGTGGAGCATTTTCGTCTGACCTGCCGTCTGCTTCAGGCTGCCGGTGATAATTACAGAATGAAATATGAACTCTCTACAAACAGAATGGATGATTTTAAGGCTGCCATTAATTATCTGTCTGCTCTGAAGCGGTTTTACACCCTCACCAATCAGAAGAGGGAAGTGGAAGAGCTTAAGAAGAAAATTGATATCTGGAAACAGAAAATGGAAAGCGACGCCAAGCAGAGCGAGAATAAAGCCCGGATTCAGCGTCTGTCCAAATAATCAGTTTTTCAGTTCTTCCAGTGCATTGTCGGGAAACAGTTCCGTCATTTTTCTCTGGACCATTTCTCCCTTTCCGCCCTGAAACGCTATGGGGAAATCTTCATTCACAAACTCGCTGATAACCTGACGGCAGGCTCCGCAGGTAGACACGGGATAGTCGGCATCGGGACAGGACACAGCAAGAGCCTTGAATTCGGTGATCCCTTTGCCAAGGGCTGTGGCAATGGCATTCCGTTCTGCACAGACTGTCAGACCGAATGACCGGTTTTCGATATTGGTTCCGGTAACCAGTTCTCCATTGGCGCATAACAGTGCCGCTCCCACTCTGAATTTTGAGTAGGGGGAATAGGAGTGTTCGGCTGCATCAGCCGCTTTTTTCATCAGTTCTTCCATTGTCATGGTTCACGTTGTCCTTTCAGGCTTCTTTTCCGGTCAGTTTGACCAGACTTTATTCATAGTATAATATAAATTTCTAATCAAGCAATCAAAGAAGGCACATGAACAAAACGTTATTTCTTCCCCTGATCCTCCTGATTTTTTCTCTCTATTATTTTGTTTTTCCCAGAGAGGGGAGTCCGGAAACTGTCTGGACAGCAGTGTATTGCGAGCCCTTTGCAGATATTGACCATACACCGCCCCCCTTACAGGACACCATTGTCATCAATCAGGGGGAGTATAAAGCCGTTCTGGGGCCGGATGCTTCTCAAAACTATATCAGCCCCAGGGGATTCAGGGGGTACCTGTCTGCAGAACATGCCCTGTACAGGGACAAGGGGACTCTTTATCTGAAGGAGTTCGGTTCGGCTTCATTTGGAATAACGGAGAACGGGGCTTCCCCCTATGTCTATAAGGACCGCTTTTTTGCAGTGGATTACGGATCTGCTTTTATCGAGGAATACGACAGTTCCGGCAGTATTCTCTGGACCTGGAAGGGGCTGGCTCCCGTTACTGCCATAACTTGGAATGACAGCTATACGGGAATAGGATCTCTGGACGGTACAGTCCGTCTTGTAAACAGAAAGGGTGAAGTGACCGGGTATCCCGCCTTTCCGGATACAGGGGATCATATCGTTTACGGTGTGGCTCTGTCGGACGATTCTGATCGCCTGGCTGTTATTTCCGGATTGAAGGAACAGTACCTGAGAGTATTCAGCCTTTCAGATGCTCCCGTTCTATTAGATACGGTAAAACTGGAGAGCCAGTACAGGCGTCCGGTCAAGATGTTTTATTCTCCCGATTCTTCCTTTCTCTGGGTGGAGCAGGAGGGAGGGCTGCTGCAGTATAATGATGACGGATCAACCCTGTTTCTCCCGGTATCGGGACAATTTCTGACGATGAACTATGACCGGGAACAGCGATTACTCTATTTATTGAGTCAGGATCTGAATAAGGAAGGGCAGCCGGCTTATTTCATGCTCTGTTATTCTCCGGAAGGTACCCTGGTGTTTATAAGTGATTCTGATTTCTATCCTTTTGCCTTTCATTTAAACGGAGACAGCCTCCTGTACAGTATGAATAACGACATCCTTCTGCTGAAGAGGAGGGAAATGTAATGAATAAACGATGTATGGCAGTCCTTATGACCGTCATGGTTCTCCCTCTGCTTTCTGCTCTTCAGTGGCCCGTTGATATTGCCTATATGAAGGAGTCCTTTCTGGATGAAAAGTCCGGGGAAAGACAGGCAGGTCTGTCCTTTGAGTCATATGATGCCATGCGGCCCTACGATTACGGTGAAACTGTTTTCAGGTATATACCGGATGTGTATGGAGGCCTCCCCGGCAGTGAAGATGCCCTTCTTGTTCTGGAGCATGAAAACGGATTCCAGTCGATCTATACGGGTATAACTCCGGAAGAAGTGAGAGCAGACCGGAGCAGGATCTCTGCCGGTGAATATCTTAAAGCACCCGCGGGAGGGGAGGCTTTACACTCCTGTACGTTCTATATCAGAGATGCCCATCTGAATCAGCTGGTTAACCCCCTTCTTCTGCTGCCGGTTCCCCGGGATACCGTAAAGCCCCTGATTGAATCTGTCATTTTGAGAGATGAGAGCGGCCGTTATGAACTGATCGGGCCGGAGGAGCCTGTGGTGGTTCCAGTAGGGAATTATCAGGTTTTTATCAGAGCCGTTGATGAAACCAGTCAGGGGATCAGACAGATGCCCTACAGTTTTGCACTATATAACCTGGGCTCTCTTTTGATGGAACGGCAACTGGATGCCGTAATCCTGAAAGATAATGTGAGGAGTTTTAAAGACGGTGCGTCTCTGAACTCCATTTTTCCGGAAAAGGAAACTCTTCATCTGGGAGAGATTATCCTCACCTCCGGACGGTCGCTCCTTGAGGTTTCTGTGTTTGATGTCCAGGGGAATGAAGGGACCAGATCAATTGAACTGCAGGTGGAAAGATGAGTCATAAGACCTTTTCCAAGATGCCTGCTCAGGAAGAGGGGCAGACCTTTATAGATTGTCCCAATTGCGGAAGCAGCAGTTTCCGGAGTTCCTGGCAGACCCCGGAAGCCCAATGGCAGCGCTGCAGTCGCTGTTCTCTTGTTCTGCAGAACCCTCAGCCCCGCCGGGAAGATATTATCAAGAGGTATGATGATGAGTATTTTTCCTATGAGTCCCTGAACGAAGACAGTTTTCTGGAACTCATGCTTCTGGGGCTGAAGGATATTGGATTCTCCCGGTGGAACAGTCTTGAAAAGGAGAGGAAGACCTTTCTGGATATAGGCTGTGCAACAGGGCGCCTCGGGGATTATCTGAACCGGAGCGGCTGGAAGGCCCAGGGGGTTGAGGTGTGCCGGGAAGCAGCGGCATTCGGCAATAAGCATTATGATATCAATATTTTTCCGGGAACAGTGGAAGAGGCTGAATTTCCGGATGAGAGTTTTTATTTTGTTCATAATTCCCATGTGATCGAACATATAAACCGGCCGGATCTGTTTATGAAAGAAATTCACCGGATTCTGGAGCCCGGTGGATATTATCTGTGCGCCACTCCGAACTGTGACGGTTTTCAGGCTAAACTCTTCGGTTCCCGATGGCGATCGGTTATAGCAGACCATCTTTTTCTATTCTCTAAAAAGACTCTCCGGTCTATGGCGGAAAAAAACGGTTTTGCCGTCAGGCAGATCAGAACATGGGGCGGACTGGGGGCCGGGTATGCCCCCGGATTTATTAAGAAACCCGTTGACCGCCTGGTCAAGCTGACAGGCTGGGGAGATGTTATGATGATGGTGCTTCAGAAGCTTCCCGATAAGGGTTAATGTCCGTAGCTGTCTTCAATATCCTGTGACAGATTCAGAAGAGATTTCAGGGTGTTGATTTTTTTGGCGTCAGCGTTATTCAGGATTTTTCTGCCTTCCTCAGTGGATGTGAACATTTCAAAGATCCTTCCCTGCAGAGCGTAATTCAAACTGTTTTCCTCGCCGTTTTTCAGGATTCTCAGTACAATTATCAGCTTGTCCATAATGCCGGTTCTGCTTTTCAGGGCTTTTTGTTTCAGCTCATTTTTGTCGGACAGTTCAAAGTTCAATACGGAGATCAGCCACTGGCTGAGCTCTTCAGGAAGCTGGATCTGCCAGGTTCTGTTCTGTTCCATAAGCTCCAGAAAGGATTCCCAGGCTTCAAGGCTGCCGTTTTCCATCAGAAGGGTCACTTCCCTCAGGGCGTAGTGGAGGAGGGCTTCTACGGATTGTTTCAGATCATTCTGTCCCGGAAGTCTCAGTTTCAGCCATTCATCCATGCGGTTGATTATGCCGCTGTACTTTCGGCTGATATTGACTGGGCTGTCCAATTCCAGAAGGCAGAGAGCTTTCATCAGAGCGGTCTTGTCATCCCTGTTCAGGTCTTCAGGTGTAAAAACAGCACTTTGTTCTCCTCTGCTCAGCCGGATCTGTGAAAACAATCTTTTCTCACCTTCAAGGATATAGGAGAAGTCCCACTGTTCTCCGGTCAGTGGATTGATCAGGCCCAGTGTGTTTTTATCGGTGACAGAAGCCCTGAGGTATCCCCGGGCCGGAGTTCCGTATTTTTCTCTGACGATCATTGACGCCGCTTCCCTGTACAGTCCGTTCCTTCTGCTGATTTTTCCGGCAGTATAGAGCGCCGCGGCATTACCCTTATCCGGAATATTGCTGTTCCCTTCAGCAAGCCCCTCTATAAGCCTGTTTTCTGTGCTGCTGTCCAGAAAGGGGCTGTACAGGTCTATCAGTCTGGCTGCATACATCATGTTCTGTACCGGCTCGGGGCCGGAAATATCTGCAAAGAACCAGCCGCAGGATGTAAACATAAACATTTTGTTTTTCTGCCCCTCCAGGAGCCGGAAAAAAAGATCTTTCTTCTCTTTAGAATCTGGAAACAGGGCATGGTTTCTGTAGAATGAAGACGGTTCCTCTTCGCCGCAGAGTACCCGTATGTAACTGTCTCTGATTTCCAGAGGAGCAGTGCCGGTCAGTTTCTGCATCTCCTGTTCATAGAGGCTGTCAGCGGTACGGCCCAGACTGTTAAAGGCACTCCGGAGAGGAGTTCTCCATTGCTGATTCCATCCCTTCCGGCTGCCGGTGCTGCAGCCGCAGTCTTTAAACCACCGGGATACACCATGGGAGCAGCTCCAGGAACTGCCTCTGTATTCATCTTCCTCCCGGAGGGTCACCCTTCCGGCGGGGGTGCTGTTGTTCCGGAGCCAGCTGAAGTTGACCATTTGGCAGTCATCTGACTGTTCCACCTTGTTCAGAAAGGCGCTGAGACCCATATTGCCCAGTATCTCATGATGACCGTATATTTCGCCGTCCGTTGCAATGGAGAGGGTATTTGCCTTCTGCTCATCCAGCTCCCGGCGGACTCTGGAGAAAAGGTAATCCGCATCCCTGAGAAGGTGGTTGAAAGAGATGTCCGATGACAGGCCGGGATGGTAGAAAAATACGGTCAGTTCGCCGGCTTCCGTCTCCAGCGTCCAGGGAGCTTCCCATAGAAGTGCATCCCGGGCATCGGCGGATTTCCCCTCGGGGAAGATGATTCTTTCCGCCTGCCAGGGGGAAAGAACGGTGTATTTTACACCCGCCCGTACCAGCTCGGCGGCTGTAGCGGGATTAATGGCAGTTTCTGAAAGCCAGAGCCCCTCACTGTCTCTGCCGAAGTGGTGCCTGAAGTTCTCCAGACCCCAGTAAATCTGTGTTTTAATGTCATTATCTGAGGCCAGGGGCAGGATAATATGGTTGTAAACCTGGGCCATGGCATTGCCGTATCCCAGGCGTTCGGTGCTAATGCGGTCCGATTCAATGATCCTGGTATACACATGATGAGCCTGCTCCTGAAGCCAGTTTAACAGGGTCGGTCCTATGTTGAAGGACAGAGAGCTGTAGTTATTGAAAAGGCGCTCAATCTGACCTTTGCTGTTCAGAAGGGGGGAAAAGGCATTGGCTTCATAAGCCTCGCTGCAGATCCTGTCGTTCCAGTTGGCAAAAGGGGCTGCCTCTCTCTGATCTTCTATAAAGCCGGTCCAGGGATTTTCCCGGGGAGGCTGATAGAAATGGCCGTGAAAAATCAAGTTCTTCATGGGTATCATATTGTCTTTAAAGAAGCTGCTTTGTAAACACTTGGAGGTCACAATTCCCGAATCCCGGCCGGGGGAGGGCATTGTTTCTTCAATGAGTACCTCTTGACATGATCCTTTTATTTTTCCTACGATGAATGATCATTAAAATGGATTGGTTAATAAATGACAGAAGAGCGTCTTTTATCATTTTCATATGAACAGCTTCTTGAAATTTCTGACCGGGGCAGTATTCAGGTAACTCCGGGAGTTGATAAAACAACTCTTGTAAGTCTTCTGCTGGATGCCTTCGAAGAGGATAAAAGTGAAAGAGAGGAGCTGAATAATCTGGCGATTCAGATGGAAGCCAGAAAGTTCTCCATATCTCAGGATGAAGAACTGGATCTGGGTCAGGATGATGATCTGGAACTGCCTCTCAGGTATAATGAAACCAGTGCGACTCTCCTGCTCAGAGATCCTTCATGGGTATTCTGTTTCTGGGATATAGAAGACAAAAAAGCTGATGAAATCAGAAATACTCCCGGATTTCAGGGGATTGTTCTTCGTGTGGTGGAACTTAACTCCAAAGATTACCATAAAGATAATATTCTGGACTATTTTGATATTCCCATTAAGTTCAGTGATTACAGACGCTATGTTAATCTTCCCAGCGAGGACACATGGTACTGTGTTGAAATCCGCGCTCTTGTTGAAGATAAGGATTACCTTATAGTCCAGTCCAATATTATTGAAACTACGAGAGAGTATGTAACCGCTCCCCATGATAATCGCAATTCCCACAGTGATGAACTGATACGCCTATCCGGGTTTACATCAGAGTTTGGAGAAACCCACGGTGTCTCCGGATACCAGGAGATCCCTCAGAGGATTATTCCGATTCATGAACTGCTGGATGAGGAACAATTTAATGATTGAACAGCTTAAGAATAAAAAGGGAATGATCTCCCTGGTTCTCCATGCTCATCTTCCTTTTGTACGGCATCCGGAATATGAGAGCTTTCTTGAGGAAGCCTGGCTGTTTGAAGCTCTGTCCGAAACCTACCTTCCTCTGTTAAGCATGTTTGACCGTCTGGAAAAGGACGGGATTCCTGCAAGAGTTACCATATCCCTTTCTCCCACACTGACGCACATGCTTCAGGATGAACTGCTGCAGCAGCGCTATGTGAATCATCTGACCATGCTTCTTGAGCTGGCGGAGAAAGAGCTTGATTTTACTGCCGGAAATCCTGATGAGCATAAGATGGCTCAGATGTATCAGGAGATTTATTCCAGAACACTGAGAGAGTATGAGGAAGTCTACGAACGGAATATCCTGAAGAAATTCAGATACTTTCAGGAAAAAGGGTATCTGGAAATAATCACGACCTGTGCCACTCACAGCTTTCTTCCCCATTATCAGAATTTTCCTGAAATGATCAGGGCTCAGATTCTGACCGGGGTTGAATCCCATGACAGAATCTTCTCAAGTCAGCCCAAGGGAGTCTGGCTTCCCGAGTGCGGATACTTTCCCGGTGTGGAAGAGTATCTGAAACCCTTCGGTATTGAGTATTTTCTTTCATCGGCACACGGGCTTCTCTATTCGGAAGACAGGCCGGTAAACGGACTGTATGCTCCTGTGAGCTGCCCCAACGGTGTTCATGCTTTCGCCAGAGACCGTGCGTCTTCCCGGGCTGTGTGGTCGGCAACCGACGGATATCCCGGTGACCCTGTATACAGAGATTTTTACAGAGACCTTGGTTTTGACCGGCCTCTGGATTATATTGCTCCCTATATCAACTGCGGTGTAAACCGTGTGAATACGGGGCTTAAATACTATGCCATTACAGATAAAAGTGATAATAAGGTCATCTACAACCCCGCACTGGCTGCCGCCAAGGCGGAGGAGCATGCGGCTCAGTTTGTAGAGAACCGGATCAGACAGTGTGAAACACTCTCCCAGTATATGGAGCAGGCTCCTGTTATCTCCTGTCCTTATGATGCGGAACTCTTCGGGCACTGGTGGTTTGAAGGCCCTCTGTTCCTGGAGGCCTTGATACGCAAGGTTCATGAAAAATCTGATGTTATTGCCCTGGTGACTCCTTCTGACTATCTGAAAGTCTATCCTCAGAATCAGGTGACAAGACCTGCTTTCTCAAGCTGGGGAGACAAGGGGTATGGTCAGGTATGGCTGGATGGTGCCAATGACTGGATTTACAGACATACTCATAAACTGATTGAAAGAATGCAGGAGCTGGTGGAACGCTTTCCCGATGAAAAGGGGCTTAAGGAAAGAACTCTGAATCAGGCAGCCCGTGAAGTGCTGCTGGCACAGGCTTCGGACTGGCCCTTTATCATGAAAGCCGGAACAATGGTTCCTTATGCCAGAAAAAGTATTAAGACTCATATACATAATTTCAACTATATCTATGATTCTCTGTCCCGCAATACCATAAAAACAGAATGGCTGACCAAGCTGGAGAAGAAAGACAATATCTTCCCTTTTCTGGATTACAGAGTTTTCCGGAAGGATTACTGACCACAGACGCGTTTCTGTTAATGGAATAAACTGTGAACTTCTGTAGATTTTACAGGAATTAAAAAGAATTCTGCGCTTATTAAAATACAAGAGTAAATAACTGTTCTTTAACCCCGGACATTGGTTCGGGGTCTTTTTATCTCTTTGGGCTAAACATATGTGGAGTATTTTTCTGTCTATTTGATAATTAGGGAATTCACTTTCTTAATCTCTGTTGACAATCCAAATTTACGTGCCTATTATGGAATTAAGTGGAAAAAGGTGGAGAAAAGTAGAATTTTGTGGAAATAAAGGGGATTCGCGGACAGTATAACACAACTCTTGATGACAAAGGCAGAATGATGCTTCCGGCTAAGCTGCGGTCACAGGTGCCTGTGGATTCTCTTGTTCTGACAAAAAGTGTTGACCGCTGTCTGTGGCTTTTTCCTGTAGACCAGTGGGACCGCCTTGTTGAAGGCCTGCGGGCCAAGAAGTCGCTGTTTAATGATCAGTATCAGATGATCTACAGACGGCTGATTGCCCCGGCTGAAGAAATCAGTATAGATAAGAGCGGAAGGATCAAACTGCTTCCTTCTCTTATGAAGTCAGTCAATCTGACAAGAGACTGTTCTCTTATCGGAATGGATGATCATATAGAAATCTGGGATGAACGGGTTTATGAAGAGTATGAAGAAGCCTGTGCTCAGTCGGTTAAGGAAGGATGGGGCAACCTGTCGGGAATGGGAGATCTGGGACTCTGATGGCAGATAAAGAATTTGTACATTATTCAATTATGAAAAATGAAATCTGCTCCTTCCTTGAGCCCACCGCTCCCGGGCAGCTTTTTATAGACTGTACCATGGGGGAGGGGGGACACTCCTATGAGTTCCTGAGCCGCTTTCCGGATATCCGTCTCATCGGCCTTGATGCCGATCCTGCCATTCAGGTGAAAGCCAGGAAGCGCCTGGCTTCCTTCGGGGACCGGGTCCAGTTTGTAAATACTTATTTTGATGAATATTTTGAAGATCAGATCGGCCGGGAGAAACCGGACCGCATTCTTATGGATCTTGGCATTTCTATTTTTCATTATGAAGAAAGCGGGAGAGGCTTCACTTTTTCCAAAGATGAACCCCTTGATATGAGGATCAATCCGGAGAACCCCCTTTCGGCCGAGATTCTGGTGAATGAATACAGTGAGAAAGATCTGGCTGATCTTATTTATAAATACGGAGAAGAGCGGTATTCCCGCAGGATTGCTCAGGCCATCGTCAGAGAACGGGCCGGTGAGCGGATCGCATCGGCTTTCCGCCTGGCGGAGATTATTTCTTCTTCTGTGCCTTCAGCATACAGGCATGGTCGGATTCATCCGGCTACCAGATCATTTCAGGCCATTCGTATTGTGGTAAACAATGAACTGGAGAGGCTGCAGTCGGCTTTGCGGAATGCCGTCAGGGCTCTGAATCCCGGCGGTCTTATTGCCGTTATTACCTTTCACTCTCTTGAAGACAGAATTGTGAAACATTTTTTCAGGGATTTGAACCGTGACTGTATCTGTCCCCCTGAACAGCCCCGCTGCGTCTGCGGCGGTGCCAGGGTTCTGGATCTTGTAACACGCAAGCCTGTTGTACCGGGTTCCGAAGAAATTGCAGAGAACCCCCCTTCCCGGAGTTCCAAACTCAGGGTGGCCAGGCGGGTGTCTGATTTCTGGAGGGAAGCGGATGTTTAAAAAAATCATGAATTTCTGCTTTCTCCTGCTTTTTCCAGTTCTCCTTTGTCTGAATATCTGGCAGAGTTTCCGGTATCAGCAGCTGGAGGCGGATCTGCTGTCCCTTCAGAAAGAGCAGCTTGATCTGGTGGAACGGAATAAACGGGCTCTGGCCGCCGTGGCTGTGCTGAGTTCCCCGTCCCGTGTCGTAACACTGGCTGAAGAGAGCGATTAACTGCAGAAATCAGAAGCCGGTGATAAT
>JAQQAM010000050.1 GCA_028532905.1 Spirochaetales bacterium | reverse complement strand
GTGCTCTTCCGATCTGGATATCTCCTCCGGCAGTTATGAGAAGACCAATACATGGCTGGAAACTGTGAACTATAAGGCCGGTTGGCGCAAGTATCTGGCAGCTGCCGTGAAAAAGGAAGTGAGTATTCCTGTTATTGCGGCCAATCTGATCCGCAGTGCGGAACAGGCGGTACAGCAGATAGAGGAGGGGACTCAGGACCTTATCGGCCTGGGCCGTCCCCTGCTGGCAGATCCCGAACTGCCTCTGAAAATCAAAGAGGGGCGGGAAGAGGATGTACAGCGCTGTATTGTCTGCTGTCAGTGTTATGAATCTCTGCTGAAGAATGCCTGGGTGGGGGAACCTCTGCGCTGTTCTGTTAATCCGACTCTTTCACAAATTGCCTCAAAACCGGCTGATTCAGAAGGGACTGTTGTGGTTGTGGGGGCCGGAGCCGCCGGTCTTCAGGCTTCCTTAAGTCTGAAGGAACGGGGATTCCAGGTTATTCTGTTTGAAAAGGCTCCCCGTCCGGGAGGACAGATTCTGCTGGCTGACAAGGCTCCGGAGAAAGAGAAGCTGGGCTGGTGTATTGATGATCTGATTCATGCAGTACAGAAGGCCGGTGTGGATCTCAGGCTGAATACGGAAGCAGATGCCCGGACTATTCTGGATGAGTCTCCTGATGCGGTTATTCTCTCCACAGGGGCAGTCCCTCTGAAGCCTTCCATCCCCGGCGTCTCCCGGGAGACGGTCTATACTTTTGATGAAATCCTGTCGGGCAGCCGTTTCCCCGGAAAAGGTGAATCGGTGATCGTTGTGGGTTCCGGTCTCACCGGTCTGGAAACGGCAGAATACCTTCTGGCCCGGGGCTGTCAGGTCCGGGTTGTGGAGATGGCGGATCAGCCGGCACCGGGAGCCCATTTTCAGCACAGGGATGAAGCTCTGGAGACTCTGGTGTCTCAGGGTGCCGGGATACTTACTTCAGTGAAGCTGATCGAAATCAGAGAGGGCTCAATTATTCTGGATCACACGGGAATACAGGAGGAAATCGCCTCTGATGCCGTGGTTCTGGCTCTGGGAAGCCGGCCTCTCAATACACTGGAAAAGGATCTGAAAGACTTTGCCGGTGTTCTGAAGGTGATCGGAGATGCATCTGAAATCGGACGGATTGCAGATGCCGTCGAACAGGGATACCGGACGGCTGTAGAACTGAATGTGGAACGGGCCGTCTGAATTAGCGGCAGATCTATTCTCTGATTCTGATTCCCAGATGGGACAGCAGGGCAAGAACGTCGGGGGTGGTGAATACGGCACCCCTTAGTTTATTCTGCTCCGGATGTATGGCATAGCCTGAGGCATCGCTGAAGTCCGCTTTCCGCAGATCACAGTCCCCGAAGGATGTTTCCGAGAATACGGCTTTTTTGAAGACCGCTTCCCTCAGGTCCGTCTTATGGAACTCCGAGTCCCTGAACCGGCTGCCTGAAAAATCCTTCTTTTTCAGATCCATTTCACTGAAGAAGCAGTGCCTTATATCACAGTCAGTAAAATCGGAATAAAAGAGATAGGAAGGACATTCTGAAAAATTGATGCCCTGTAAGCGGCAGGATTTGAATTCAGAATTGCTGAACCCTGCATTCTCCACATGAAGCAGGGTCAGTTCGCAGTTTTCAAACAGGCAGTCCCGGAAGGTGGCGCCCCTGAAGCGGCAGTCGGTAAGGCGGCAGTTTAGAAAACGGCAGTCAATAAAGGTCTTTTCCGTCAGGTCTGCCCCTTCCAGGTGCAGACCTTCAAAAATCTCATCTTCATAATCACTGATATGTGTATCGCAGATAGGGGAGTTCATGGGAGCAGTGTACCCCTCCGGTCCTTTCCGGGCAAGGTCTGTGAAATAAATATACTGGCCTGCTCAACTCCCCTATGGTATTCTTCGAACACAGGAGGGCAATCATGTTGAGAAGCAGAATCGGGAAAATAGTAAGACTGGCAGCCCTGTGCATTGCTCTATTGGGAACCTTCGGGAGAATCTTTCTCTCCCTGAGAGGGGAAATGGGACCTTCTGTTCTGCTCTACTTTACGGTTCAGAGCAATCTGATGGTCTGCCTGTTTCTGGGAATGGAAGTGTCGGGAAGGCGGGTGTCCCGCAGGCCGGCGGTTCAGGGAGGAGTCCTTATGTACATCATCATTACAGGGCTTGTCTATAATATTCTACTGGCTTCCACCTGGAGTCCCCGGGGGCTGAACCTTCTGATCACCACAATCAATCACACCATCACCCCCCTCCTGTTTCTGTTGGACTGGCTTCTGTCCCAGGACTTCGGGAGCTATAAAGGGGTTCACCTTCTGTACTGGCTGATCTATCCCGTTCTCTATGCCCTATTCGGCAGTATAGAAGGGGCAGTGACCGGAGAGTTCAGGTACTTTTTTATGGATTTCATCAATCAGAGTCCGGCTCAGTACGCTCTGATGATGCTTTTGGTCACGGCGGTTTTTCTTTTTATTGGATTGATCATTCTGAAGTTTAATCATCTGAATCTTGACCGGAAGGAGGCTGAATATGGGAAGGCAGACTGAAATCACCGAAAAAGGGAATCTGCTCAATGACAAGGGGGAGCTTGTACAACCGGGCTGGAGCCGGGCACCCCTGTGGAGATATGACAGAAACAGCATTAAAGCCGGGCCTCTGGGTATCAAGGAGTGGGATTACTATAATATTCTGTCTCCGGACCTGAAAAGAGGAATAACCTTTACTGTCAGTGACCTGAGTTATGCGGGCCTTATGGCTATCTGTTACCTTGATTTTGAACGCAATGATTTTGTCCAGGTAGACACAATAGCCCCCCTGACCCTGGGGAAACTGACAAAGCATGCTCCCGGAGGAGATCCGGCTCATGAGGTGATTGAGTTTTCCGACAAAAAGCTCTCTATCCGCTATGAACTAAAAAGCGGAAAAAGGAATATTACCTTTTCTGCTCCCTGGATGGATCTTCCCGGCGGAGGAACGGGACTTTCAGGAGATATCACACTGGATCAGCCCCCTGAACTGGAAAGTATCAATATTGCCACCTCCTGGAAGGAAAATCCCCGCCGTTTCTATTACAACCGCAAGATCAACTGTATGCCGGCTTCAGGTTATTTCAATGCGGGTGATTCCGTTTTTCAGCTGAACGCCCCAGATGATATGGGCGGCCTGGACTGGGGCAGGGGAGCCTGGACCTACAGAAACCGCTGGTACTGGAGCTCCGCCAGCGGCCTGCTCCACGGAAAGAGCTTCGGGTTTAATTTGGGATACGGTTTTTCCGACAGAACTCCGGCCACTGAGAATACACTTTTTTATGAAGGAAGGGCACATAAACTGGAAGATGTGGAGTTCTTCTTTGATCCTGATAATTACATGAAACCCTGGACCATCCGGGACAATACGGGCAGACTGGACCTGGACTTCAGACCCTCAATTGACAGAAGTTCTGCAGTGAATCTGCTTGTCATCCGTTCCCTGCAGCATCAGGTGTTCGGAGCCTTCTCAGGCAAGGCTGTACTGGATGACGGCACAGAGCTTGTTCTGAAAGATTTTCCGGGGTTTGCGGAGGATGTGTACAACCGGTACTGAGAACTTATGGAGCCGCCACTACAGGTACTGCTCTTTTCAGAATCAGCCCAGGACAACGCCCTCCCAGGGGGCCAGAATCAACTCATTCACCTCTTCTTTTTTACGATCGAATTCTGTGGACAGGAGAAGCCCGGCCGGTTCGGGCAGGGCGACTGTTCTGCTTTTTGCGCTGATATTCATATAGATGCTCAGTGTCTCTCCATCCTGTGATCGTGTATAGGCCAGAATATGTCTCTCTGCATCCAGGAGAGTCATTTTACCTTTCTTCAGGGCAGTTGAAGTGCTGCGGAGCATCAGGACAGCCTTATAGAAATTCAGAAGAGACGCCGGATCTTTACTCTGACTGTATACATTGGTCCAGTCTTTGTCCTTACCCACAGGAAGCCAGCTCTTTTTCTCCGAGAATCCTGCAAAGGGAGAGGCGTCCCACTGATGAGGGGTTCTGCACTCATCCCTGTTCAGACTGCCGTGGGTCAGCCGTCCCACCAGGTTAAACAGAAAATCCGGCAGAAAGCTGTATTCATGACTAACCGGGTCAAGAGCCTTGTCTCTGGGAAACTTGGACTGCTTCATGCCGATCTCTTCTCCGTAATAACTGACGGGTATACCCCGGGCTGTATGCTGCAAAAGGGTCTGGAGCCGGATCTTCTTTTCATTGCCCCGGAGGGTGGTCATGCGCCTCATGCTGTCATGATTGGCAAAAACATAGCTTGGAATCCAGGGATCAGGAAAATATTCCTCATAACTTCTGATCATCTTTTTCAGGGCAGGGGCTCTGAAGGGGGTATAGATGCTGTTGAACAGGAAGGTGGCATGCAGGCCGTCGGGCTTCATCTCTCCTGTGAATTCTCTCAGATCCTTCAGAGATCCGAAGGTCTCTCCTATAAGAAATCTGTTGTCGTATTCATCCAGAACAGCCCGCAGCTCTTTGGTGAATTCTATGGTCTCCGGAAGATTTTCCACCATTTTTGTGGATCGGAACATCTTGTCGCTGCTCTCCCCGGTGGGAACCAGCTGAAAGGAGAAGGGATTGTCCCTGAACTCCTCATCTTCAAAGAGGGCGCCGATTATATCCAGTCTGAATCCGTCCACACCTTTGTCCAGCCAGAAGCGGATGATGTTGAACATGGTTTCCTTGACTTCGGGATTCCGGTAATTGAGATCAGGCTGAAAGGGGAGGAACGCCGCCCAGTACCACTGATCCGTTTCTTTATGGTACTGCCAGCCGTTTCCTTTGACCTGGGAGAGCCAGTTGGTCGGAGCCTTTCCCGGCTTTCTGCCGTCTCTCCATACATACCAGTCTCTTTTGGGATTGTCCCTTGATGAGGATGATTCCAGAAACCAGGGGTGTTCATCACTGGTGTGGTTCATCACCATATCCAGGATAATCTTCATTCCTCTCCGGTGTACTTCTTCAATGAGCCGGTCACAGTCTTCCATGGTGCCATATTCGGGGGCAATCTCTGTGTAATCGGAGATATCATAACCGAAATCTCTCTGGGGACTTTTGAAGAATGGTGAAATCCAGATGGTTTCAAAGCCAAGATCCTTTATATAATCCAGTTTGGATATAATCCCCTGAAGATCTCCGATCCCGTCGTTATTACTGTCCTGAAAAGACCGGGGATAGATCTGATAAATACAGGTTTCCTTCCACCAGCAATTATTATTTCCCATACATCATTACCCTGCTGACTATTTCATTGATAAGTCAATTTTACAGAATAAACAGAGGATATGCACCCTGTTTTGAACTAACATTAAAGAAACGGGTACATTAAAACGGGGACATGCACTTCAGATGGAAGAATTCATAGATTATGAAGCTATTTTTGAGGATATAGGAACGGGTATTATTATCCGCGATGCTGAGGGAAGGTTCCTCAGATCCAATAAAACGGCACTGCATATATTCGGACTGACCAGAGATCAGTTTATACAGATCAGCCCCGATGAGATCAGCAGACAGTTTATGACAGAAGACGGACGAGCCCTTATCAAGGAGGAATACCCTCCTTTTAAAGCCGGGCTTACCGGTTCCATTGTGAAGGATGCTGTTATCTGCAGACAGACTGAAAAGGGGAAGCAATGGCTTTCGGTCACCTCCATTCCCCAGATTTCACCCGGTTCTTCAGATTATGATTCAGTCATCTCCATTTTTACGGACATCAGCGGCAGAAAACGTGCAGAGGATCAGCTGGAAGACAGCAGGAATTTTGTACAGCTGGTTATGGACAATATTCCCCAGTTTATTTTCTGGAAAGATACGGATCTGAACTATCTGGGGTGCAACAGTAATTTTGCCAGGGTAGCCGGCGTGCAGCAGAGCCAGGGGATTATCGGCAAATCAGATTATGACCTGGCCTGGGAAGAAGAACAGGCCGCCGCCTTCCGGTCCGATGACAGGAGGGTTATTGAGTCGGGAAAACCCCTGTATCACATTATTGAACCCCAGCTTCATGCGGATGGAAAAAAAGCCTGGCTGGATACAAACAAGATTCCCCTTCTTGATGCAGACGGAGCTGTGAGGGGCATTCTGGGAACCTATGAAGACATAACAGAGAGAATCCAGGCGGAACGGGAACTCAGGCGTCTGCGGAACTATCTGGAAAATATACTGGACTCCATGCCATCAGTGATGATTGGCATTGACCGGAGAAGAGCCATAACCTTCTGGAATGGTGAGGCTGTCCGTGTCTCGGGTATTCCGGAAAAAGAGGCGGCAGGCAGAAAGGTGGAAGAGGTTCTGCCCTGGCTGGAAAGTTCAACTGAGCTGTTGGACAAGGTCCTGCACACGGGTGCGGCTCTGCAGAACAAGAGGACCGTCAGAAAAGTAGGGACCAGGCTGACACATGAAGAAGTTACCGTATTTCCTTTGAGAATCAATGATAAGATCGAAGGAGCTGTGATCAGAATGGATGATATATCCGAAGGTATAAGACTGCAGGAACAGCTGTTTCAGTCCCAGAAAATGGATGCCATCGGACAATTGAGCAGCGGAATGGCCCATGACTTCAATAACATTCTGGGAGGAATCTTCGGTGCTGCCGATCTGATGAGTTCTTCCATTGAAAAAGAGAGTGAAAACGGAAAATTCCTGAGCCTTATTATTGAATCAGCTCAGCGGGCCAGTGGTCTGGTTTCCCGGCTAATGACCTTTTCAAGATCGGAAACCGATTATTTTTCTCTGGTGGACACACACAAAATCATTAATGATGCCGTCAGTATTCTGGAGAACACCCTGGATAAACGGATTTCTCTGGTAAAGGATCTTCAGGCCGAAATATGTACCGTCAAAGGGGATGATTCCCAGCTTCAGACCATGTTTCTCAATCTGGCTATCAATGCCAGTCATGCCATGCCCGAGGGGGGTGAAATCGAGTTCTTCAGTACAGTCACCACTCTGGATGAAGCCTCTTCCCGGATCGGATCGTTTAAACTGACTCCCGGTGCCTATCTGCTTCTGAAGGTGAGTGATACGGGAGAGGGTATTCCTCCCGAGATTGTATCCCGGATATTTGAACCATTTTTTACAACCAAGGAACAGGGAAAGGGCACAGGCCTGGGACTTTCGGCTGTCTACGGACTGATCAAGGAGATGGGAGGAGCCATAACTGTATACAGTGAACCGGGACGGGGCAGCAGTTTCTATATTTATCTGCCTCTGGACCGTGAGGGAGAAGAGCAGATTATCATGCCCGAAGCTGTACCGGTACGGGGAGAAGGGCATGTCCTGATTGTTGATGATGAAAAAGCCCTGAGGGTCACCTCCAGTGCTATTCTGCAGAAGCTCGGATACCAGATTTCCGTTACTGCCAATGGTCAGGAGGCTGTAGACTTTGTCCGGGAGCATCCGGGTGAAACGGATCTGGTTCTTATGGATATGGTGATGCCCGTAATGAGCGGCCTGGACTGTTTCAGAAAATTAAGAGCCATGGAGAAGAACCTTCCGGTGATCCTCTCATCCGGCTTTTCCCATCAGGAAGATGTGGCCAGCCTTATGCAGGAGGGGCTTAACGGATTTATCCGGAAACCCTACAACGCGGCAGCCCTGAGCCGGGCTGTGGCCGATGTGTTTGATGATATTAAGAATTAAGTCACTGTCTTCTTCTGTTTGTTAAAAGGATTACAGAGCGCAACTCTTCTGTTGTTCGGGCCTTGTTCCACAGGGGATGAAAGTCGGGATCCTGCAGAATCTGGGCTATGGACATCAGAGCCTTGAGGTGAAAGTTCCTTTCGTCTTTTGTACCCACCAGACAAAATGCCGTATAGACAACATCCCCCTCCTCATTCCAGATGATTCCGTATTTGTTTCTCACCAGCACAATATCAAAACTGTGGCTTCCTTCTATGACAATATGGGGAATCGCATGGGGCACGGCCACACCGGGATAGATCAGTGTTGAAGCCTGCTCCTCCCGGAGCTGCAGTTTCTCCTCCACTTTTTCCACTTCAATATCCCATCGTCGGGCAATGATCAGTGCCACTTCGTGGAAAAACTCCTCCCTGTTGACGGTTTTATCCATATCCAGGATGGGGGAGCGGGAAATGATCGTATCAAAGCGATCCTCCTTGATCTGGTCCCGTTCTCTGAGTATGTTCAGAAGTTCGGATTCCAGACGGGCTTCGTCATCCACTATCTCTTTATTAGTCAGCCGCTCCAGCATATGAATAAAGGCGGACTTCTGGGAGTCCTTGCTCTTCACATAGATAAAATACCAGAGAACAGACAGGGCAAAGAATGCGCCTGTCAGGATAAGGGGCAGCCGCCCCATCTGCAGGATGAGACCGATGTAGGTAATAATCCCGGCAATCTGCAGATAGGGATACAGAGGTGATTTGAAGGAAGGTCTGTAGGAAACTATTTTACTCTGGCGCATCAGAATCACAGAAAAGTTCACCATAATAAACAGCAGAAGCATCATGGTGGACGCCATTTTTACCAGGTCTTCTATTTCCAGAAACAGAATGCAGCAGATCATAAAAGTGGAGGTGAGAAGGATGGACAGCACAGGGGTCTGATACTTTTTGCTGACTCTGCCGATAAAAGGAGGCAGCAGTTTGTCTCTGGACATGGCCAGGGGACTGCGGGATGCTGCCATCAGTCCGGCATTGGCTGTGGTGATAAAGGCCATCATTGCCGAGAGGGACAGGATTATAAAACCGGGACGTCCCAGGAAGACTGCCGCGGCTGTGGACAGAGGTGTCAGAGTGGACCCCATGGTTTGTTTATCCAGAGCGCCCAGAGTCACAAAGATAGACAGGAGATAGAGTATGGAAACTACGGCATAGGCTCCGAACATACCGGCGGTAATGGATTTCTTGGGATCTTTGACTTCTTCTGCAATTGAAGCCACTTTGGTCAGCCCGCCGAATGAGATGAAAATCATACCTGTTACCAGAATTAGTTTTTCGGCTTTGACCGTACCGAAATCTTTGAAATTCTCCAGCTTCACCTGGGGTATTCCCAGTATAGAGAAAACCAGCAGAATCAGAAGGAGTCCCATTACCAGTATAAACTGAAAGCGTCCGCTTTCTTTCACACTCATAAGGTTGAGGATTGTAAAGACAAGTGCTTACGAAGTGATAAGAGCTTTTCGTTGTCATTGGTAGGCTTGTCCGTTTTGGAGGTGGAAAAATAAATGGCATCAAATCTTCCATTAAAGCCAGAA
>JAQQAM010000049.1 GCA_028532905.1 Spirochaetales bacterium | reverse complement strand
GGCTTCAGACACCCTGGGACTGAATCGATCCACCCTGACTCATATTGTAAATGACCTGTTGAAACTGGGTTTGATTTCAGAACAGAAATCGGCCAGATCCGGTGAGCGGGGGGGGCGGATTCCCATAGGCCTCACCATTGTGGAACGGCCTGTCCTCGGGATTGAATGGCAGGACCGCTACATGCGGTTCAGCCTCAAGACACTGACTGGCGACATACTTCATCAGGGGCAGACAGAACTTCTGGATCATTCCATTGATTTTTTTACTGAAGAGCTTCAAAGACTGGTGCCCGAACTGGAACGGGAGCACGGCTGCCGTATATACGGTGTCGGCATCGGTCTTCCCGGACAGATCAATCCGCATAAGGGAATGGCCATACACTCCCTTCCTCTGGAACTGACAGAATATCCTCTTGCAAAAACAATTGAGAAGAAACTGAACAGACCGGTGCTGATCGAAAATGATGCCAACTGTTTTGCCTGGGGTGCCATTGGTGACAGAAAAGAGTTTAAAGGTAATCTTCTGTGCATGCTGCTGGAATTTCATTCCAATCCAGACAGCAGCACCTGGGATCAGGAAGTCGGGATCGGAGTGGTAACAGGAGGGCAGGTTTATCACGGCTCTTCCTATTCGGCGGGAGAGTTACAGGTTTCTCCGGTTATCGATTCACTGAGAAATGATTTTCTGAAAGTCCTGAACAGTGAGAAACATGAGAATGCTGTGGCATCTCTGGAATATACCTCTTTATTGTTCAGAACACTGAACCCGGTTATATCCACCCTGGACCCGGAACTTCTGATTCTGGGAGGGGATTTCTTTCTGCATAAAACCCTTCTGGAGCCGGCTCTCAATAAGGTAATCCCCTTCAACTGGAAGTTTTCAGAAAAGGGAATCTGGGAGGTTGCCGAGGGGGCAGCCGCCTTTTTTATACAGACCATATTCACTCTTCCCGGTTTTGATAATACCCCGTCCTACAGAGGCGCCTGGGAAGACATTCTAATACAAAAAGATTTTTTCGGAGGTACAAATGCTTAAAGGTAAAGCCGTTATCGGACAGTCCGGCGGTCCCACATCTGTTATCAATTCCAGTCTGGCCGGAGTCATTGAAAAAGCCATGGGACAGGAAGAGATTACTGCAGTCCTGGGTATGAATTATGGTATTGAAGGATTTATGAATGAGCAGTTTATTGATCTGAGCGCTCAGAAAAAAGAAGTGATTCAGGGGCTCAGGACAACACCGTCCTCCGCACTCGGTTCATCCAGGCATAAACTGACTGATGAGGACTTTCCCCGAATCCTGGAAGTACTGAAAAAGCATGATATCCGCTACTTTTTTCTCATCGGCGGCAATGACACCATGGATACGGTTCACAGGGTGGAAGTCTACTGCAGAGAGCAGAAATATGACCTCAAAGGGATCGGGATTCCCAAGACCGTGGATAACGACCTGTTCGGTACAGATTTTACTCCCGGCTTTCCTTCTGCTGCCAGAAGCAATATTCTCAATGTCCTGCAGGCCGGTGTTCTGGCAAAAGATATGCAGAAGGTTGATCAGTTTGTGATATACCAGACCATCGGCAGGGAAGCCGGATGGCTGGCGGCATCCACAGCGGCCGCCCGACGGAAAGAAGGGGACGCTCCCCATCTGATTTACTGTCCCGAGATTCCCTTTGATTCTGAAAAGATGATCGAAGATGCCAGAGCCTGTATACAAAAGTACGGCTGGGTATCCATTGTTGTCAGTGAGGGTCTTGTCTATGAAGACGGAACACCTGTCAGTGCTGCCGCCTCAAAGGATAAGTTCAACAATACCGAATTTGGTGCCATGGGCGGAGCCAGTGTGGCTCTGAATGTACACAAAATCCTGTCCCGGGCTCTGGAGAATGCCAGGGGAGAGTTTCAGATTACCGAATCTCTTATCATGAGTGCCTTTGACAGAGCCGAAGAAGAGGATCTGAAACTTGCCTATGAATGCGGCGAAGAAGCTGTCAGGCTGGCTGTTTCCGGAACAAGCGCTGTGATGGTAACCATTGAAAGAGATTCAAACAACAGCTTTTCACTGGGACAGGCTCCCCTGTCTGAAGTTGCTGTCCGGGCAAAAGCCATGCCCCGGAATTTCATAAATGAAAGGGGGAATGATGTGACTCCGGAGTTTATGGAGTATCTGAAGCCCCTCATATCCGACCTTCCTGTTTTTGTTGAGCTGGATAAGGAGATATGCTGATGAAAGACTATAACAGGAACCTGCTTGTGGTTCAGGCTCATCCCGATGATGCGGAAGCCTGGTGCGGCGGTACCATCAAACTCCTGAAGGATGCGGGATTCAAAATCTCCATTGCCACCATGACCGCCGGCGGAATGGGCGGTATGAACGGTAATGAACAGGAGACCATCCGTCTCAGGAAGAAGGAAGCCGCTGCTGCGGCATCAATCGTCGGAGCCGATTACTATTGTCTGGATCAGAGAGACGGCTATGTCTTTGACAATGAAGAGGTCCGGATTAAAATGGTCGATCTGATCCGGAAGGTTGAGGCGGGTGTAATCATCACCCATATTGCCAATGACTACCATCCGGACCACAGGGCTGCATCCGCTATCTGTGATGCGGCAGCCATCATTTCATCTCTGCCCAATGTTCCCTCAGAGGAAAAACCCCTGGATGTGACCCCGCTGCTGTACCACAGTGCCCCCATGAGTCTTTCGGATCCCCTGGGCTTTCCCATTCCGGCACCCCATTTCTTTGTTGATATCAGCACAGTCATAGAGACAAAGCTGAAGATGCTCGGCTGTCATGAATCACAGATGCAGCTTATGAAGCATATGCACAAGATTGATGATTTCTTCGGTGAAATGAAAAAGTTTTCTGCAGAACTAGGTCACATGGTCTCTGTGGATTATGCCGAATGTTTCTGGCAGCACCTGGGGGGAGGGTATCAGAAAGATCCCCTGCTTCAGACTGTATTGCAATCCAATATTAGAACTCCGGACGTAACCGGTTCATAAAAAATAATCACCGGAATGAGCTTGGAAAGGTCATCCGGAAAAAAGGAAAAAACATGAATAATGAAACAAAATATCAGAAGTTTGCTCTTTGCCGGGAAATGCTTGAGACTCCCGGAGTCATCAGACTGTTCAATGTGCCCGGTCTACAGACCTATGCGGATGATCTGAAAGCCAGTGGAGAGGCGCTGCTCACAGGGGAGGGCTCCAGCCGTATTTTCCCTGCCAAAAGGGCGATTGCCCAATCTCTTGAGAAGGGTGAAAAAACAAGGTTTATCACAGAAGGGGCTACCCAGGCCATGGCCTATGACCTGACCGGGAAAACTGTATTCGGTTCATCCAATTCAGGACGCACCAAGGAGCTTATCAGACTCTTTGACAAGCTTAAGAAAGAGGGGCATCCCTCTCTGTTCGGTGTGACAGCCGCATCAGATTCCGCACTTGAATCCTACAGCAGAAAGACGTATGTCCTGAACTGCGGTTCAGAAGATGCTGTGGCCGCAACCAAGAGCGTTGCCGAACAGGCTCTGTTCTATGATGCCGTGAGAGCCGCTGTGAAGGGTGAAGAGCTTAAGGGGCTGTCTGAGCTGGCAGAGGCTGTTGAGAAGGCTCTGACAATGGAAATTGATCCTGAAATCACAAAACTGGCAGCCGGTGCGGGAATGATCTATTTCGCCGGAAGGAATACAGGCGTTGCCGAGGAGCTGACCCTGAAGACCAATGAGATTACAAGACGGAAGTCGGACTTTCTGGAAGGAACATATGCCGCCCATGGTATTGAGGAGGTCATGAACCCGGAAGATATCCTTATTGTGGTTGATCCTTTTGAAGAAGAAGAGGCCAAGTTTATTGAGTGCCTCAGTAAGGGTGTCGGCATCAAAATCATTTCCATTGCTGACAGAAAAACATCTTTCGATCACTCTATTGTAATACCCGATGCCGGTGATTTTCAGGATTATGTCGAGCTGGCTGCGGGATGGAATCTCCTGGTCGAAACAGGTCTTGAACTGGGTATTGATCTGGATACACCCGCCAGAGCCCGTAAAGTGGGCAACGAGTACACTCCTTCCTGAGCCGGAAAAAGGTCTCCAAACACAAATATCTCTTATAAATAATCAGGGGGAAGCGCAGCTTCCCCCTTTTTTAAGGCTTAATTTAAAATCTGTTCCTATTCCTCTCCCTGCTGCATCAGCAGTTCATACTCGCTGGATGAGAGGCTGGAACTGTCTTCAGATGAGTTTTCCAGGTTCTCACTGATCTCCCGTCTGATGCTCTGTACATCCTCCAGGTGGGCGGCCATCTTTCTTTTCAGTTCGGGAAAACTCTCTCTGTCTTTCTCAGAGAAAAAGCCCTTCTTTTCTTCGGCCGTTTCGATCAATGCTGCCAGTTTGGTTTTCAGTTTCTGTATGGAATAAAGAAATTCATTCCGCCGGATAAGATAGGGATTTTCCTTGAGCAGTGTATAATGCTTGTTTAATACGGCATCCACCGCATAGATCTGCTGTACAATTCTGGAGGCAAAGAACTCACTGTCTATGGACAGTTTCAATCCTTTCTGAATATTGGTTATTTCAGTAAGCAGGTAAAAGAGGTTATCCTCATAATGAACCTTCTCGCTCATCTAACTCTCCGATTTGATTTTATGTATTATATGTTTCGGCAACATGGACACTTAGCTTGACATCAATCAACTCATATGATATTTTTTCTCAGCCTCTTTATTTGCTCTGTAGGAGCAAATCATTAATGTCCGTAAGGAGGATAGAATGAGATCCTATGAATTTACAGCAGTTTTCCGTGTCAAGGAAGACAACTACGCCACCGGTCTGAAAGCTGTCAAAGCTATTTTCGAAAAGAACGGTGTTACCATTTCTTCAGAAGAAGACATGGGCGACAGACTGCTTGCTTATCCCGTTAAAAAAGAAGAACGTGGTCACTACCACCTTCTCAATATTGACGCTGATCCGGCAGGAATCCTGAAAATTGAAGAAGCTCTCAAGCTTGAGACTTCTCTTCTCAAATATCTTTTCGTTAAAAAAGATTAATAAGGAGTTCCCATGGCATCAGATATAAACCGTGTTGTACTGGTTGGTAGACTTACCAGAGATGCTGAGCTGAAGTATACCGGCGGTGGTATGGCTATTGCTGATATCAGCCTTGCCAGCAACCGCAGCAGAAAACAGGGAGATCAATGGGTTGATGAGGCCAACTTTTTTGATGTTTCCCTCTTCGGTAGAAGAGCTGAGGCTCTGGCACAGTACTTGACCAAAGGTACACAGATAGCCGTTGAAGGCCAGCTCCGGCAGGATCGCTGGGAGCAGGACGGTATGAAGCGGAGCAAGGTGACTATCGCCGCCACAGATATTCAGCTTCTGGGTAGCAGAAGCGACAGGGGGCAGACAGGAGATAATTCCTATCAGAACAATCAGGGAACAGCCCCCCGCAATTCTCAGCCTTTCGAGTCCTACAGCAGGCCTGAACAGAATAATTCAGCGCCTCCAGCCTCTGAGCGCTTTGAGGATGATATTCCGTTTTAGCAGCCTGCCGGTATATGAGCCGGAAAAGCTATCGGAATCAAAAAATGATGTTAAGGAGATAAGACATGTCTGAAGATACACAGAATGTAGAAGCCGCAGCACCTCAGGAAAATGCTGAAGCTAGACCTGCTGGTCCCAGAACCGGCGGAGACAGAGGTCCCGGTATGAGACCTAAAAGAACTTTTTACAAGAAAAAAGTATGTAAGTTCTGCAAAAACGGTCTGGAAGTAGACTATAAAAAGCCCGATTCACTGCGCCGCTTTATCACAGAAAGAGGAAAGATCCTTCCCAGAAGAATCACCGGAACCTGTGCAAAGCACCAGAGAATGCTGACTACTGAAGTAAAGAGATCAAGAGCCCTGGCTCTTCTTCCCTACGTTTCTAAATAATCAGGACTCTTTTTTTGGAAACCGGTCAGTTCAGAAAGATAACGGGATTATCCCTGACAACAGCCTTGCTGTATAACCTGGGTATTCTCTCTCCGTTTTTTGCCGTTCCCCTGCAGGTCTCTGCCGAGGACAGCAGAAGCCGCTTTCTGGGCAGTGCTCTGTTTTCAGCTGTGCTGATAATGGCATTCAGAGCAGCCGTTCTGAAGCCCTTAGGAGCTTTAGGTTTTCTTTATATGGACGGATTCATCCTGTTACTTGTAGCAGCAGGACTATATATCTGTAATTTTGAATTGAAGGGATGGGCTCTTCCGGTCCGGATTGCCGCTGTCACAGCGGGAGCTGCTGTTTTAAGCATGCTTTTCCTGCCACTGGCAGGGGGATTGAAAGACCAGATCATTCTTTCGCTGAATCAGGTTCTCGGAATCAGCTCTGGGCTGTATCCGGGAGGAGCAGCGGGAGAGGACGCTCTTTTGAGCGGAGAGACATTGTTTCTACTGTTTATGGATATTGCCGGTCATTCCGGTTTTGTCTGGTATTTCTTTTTCATTGCTTTTTCTCTCTGGTTAGGGAAAAATATAATGAACCGCAAATACGGAGTTGAATCTGAAACTGATAAGGAGAGCTGGGAGCTGCCGGAGTTCTGGATTTGGTTTCTGTTCATACCCTTGACCCTTTATCTTCTCGACAGATTGATGGAGATGCGGGGATTTGAAATCCTGGGAAGAATCCCTTCCTACGGAGTGAGTAATATTGTTCTGATTGCTTCAGGCTGCTATGCCGTTCGGGGTTTCGGAATGATTAAAGGGTTTATGAATAAAAAAGGAATATCTGTTCAGATGCAGCGTCTGCTGCTGATGAGTGCAGGTTTTCTGGTTGTAATGCCGGGTGTAAATCTGGCTCTATTGATATTGACTGCAGGGCTCGGTGTTTCCGAACTCTGGGTAAATTATGAGAATATTTGACAAGGAGTAATTCCATGAAGATTATATTGAATCAGGATATTTCCAACCTTGGTGAAGAGGGTGACGTAAAAGTTGTAGCAGACGGATACGCCAGAAACTTCCTTATTCCCAAGAATATGGCAGTACCTTACAACAAAGCCAATCTGAACATGTTTGAGCAGAAGAAAGTGGCTATTGAGAAAAGAAAAGAAGAGAAAAGAAAAGATGCTATGGGTGTTAAAGAGCGTCTTTCAAAAGAATCTCTCACCATTGCCATGCCCGCCGGTGAAAAGGGAAAACTTTTCGGTGCCGTTACCCCCGCCACAATCGTTGAGGAGCTGGGTAAACTGGGTGTCTTTGTAGAAAAGAAGAAAATTGAAATTGCCGGAAACTCCATTAAAGTAACCGGTACTTCCACTGTTAAAGTAAAACTTTACGGTGGCGAAACTGCCGATCTGAAAGTGACCGTTGAAGGTATTCAGGTTGAAGGTTCCAAACCCGCTGAAAAAGAAGAAGCAAAAGCAGAAGTGGAAGCTACTGCCGCAGACGCGGAAGAAGCTGTAGAAGAAACTGCTGCTGAAGAAGCTGTTGCAGAAGCCGCTTCTGACGAAGCTGCCGAAGAATCAGCCGAATAATATCAGGGAGCTTATGGATTCAGCTTCCCTGAAAGATAAAGTGCCTCCGTATAATGAAGATGCAGAATCTGCTGTACTGGGGGCACTGCTTATAAATTTCAACCTCGATGCTCTGGATACGGTCAGAACCTATCTGGGTGTCGGGGATTTTTTCAGAACAGGGCACCAGCATATTTTTCAGGCTATTGAACAGCTGGAAAAGAAAGGAAGCGGTGTTGACCTTCTGACGGTTATTGAAGAACTGAAGTCAGAAGCTCTTCTGGAAAATTCCGGAGGTGTCGCCTATATCACCGGGCTGACATCCTCGGTTCCCACCACAGCAAATATTGAATACTATTCAAAAATAGTTCAGGAGTGCAGCATACGCCGCAGGCTTCTGAATATATCGGCCGATATTCATGCTCAGGCTCATGACGAATCCAAGGATACATCCGAAATCCTTGAGGAAGTGGAACGCCAGGTTTTTGATATCAACGACGAACGATCCGTGGACTCCATGTCCTATGCTGGAGTTGTGATAAAAGAAGCAATGTATGCTATTGTACAGCGCTTTTCACAGAAAGGGGTTTTTACAGGTGTTCCGTCCGGCTTTGATGACCTTGATTCCATGACAACGTGGTTTC
>JAQQAM010000048.1 GCA_028532905.1 Spirochaetales bacterium | reverse complement strand
GTATTTCAGTGATGCAGTGAAACAGCTGTTTCTGTCAGTGCTTCTGATGACCCCCCTGCTGCTGGGAATCTTTTTCTTCATGGATAAGAGCGGATCACTCTGGTGGATCTATGCCAGCGGATTTATTGTGGCATTCCAGCTGATTGTTCTTCTCCTGTATCCTGTACTGATAGCTCATCTATTCAATAAGTTCACTCCCCTTGAGGAGGGAAGCCTGAGAACAAGGCTGATCTCACTAGCTGAGCGCTGCGGATTCGGTACCAGCGGCATCTTCCTGATGGACGGCAGCAGACGATCGGGACACAGCAATGCCTATTTTACGGGGATGGGAAAATTCAGAAGGATTGTACTGTTCGATACCCTTGTGGAGTCTTTAAGTGAAGAGGAACTGGAAGCCGTACTGGCACATGAAATCGGTCATAACAAGCTGAAACACATCCCCAAGCGCCTGATTAGCTCAATCCTGACCATAACAGGAGCCCTCTTTATAACCAGTCTCTGCATGAACTGGCAGGAGCTTTTCCAGGCTTTTTCTTTCTCAGCACCTGCCTACCACTCCATCCTGATTATACTGATGTTCTGTTCATCCCCTCTTTCTTTTTTCCTCTCCCCCCTGGGGAATTACAGATCAAGAAAACATGAGTATGAAGCGGATGCCTATGCCTGCAGTCGTGTAGACAGGAAAGATTCCCTGAAGAATGCCCTGTTGGGTCTCAGCAGGGAGAATCTCTCCAACCTGACTCCCCATCCGCTGTACAGCACATTCCACTACGGCCATCCGGCTCTGGCAGAAAGACTGAAAGCAATGGAACCGGATTCTGAGGCATCTGATCAGAAAGGGACGGAAACAGAATCTGATTCATCTGAAGTTCACAGATAAATAAGTTTGTAGTAAAGGATGCCCCAATACTCATGGAGGGCTGTATAACTGTTATGCAGTGCCTCCATGGAGGGCAAATAATCCAGAAGGGTCCTCTTTTTATGATCCCTTTTATAATCTACGGGGTTCACTGACACGATGGTAAACCCTTCCGCTTCAAAACAGAGAATCCCCCGTTTCATATGAAAGGCTGATGTGACCAGCACTATATTTCTGTGCTCTGTCAGAGCCGCTGTATACATTGCATTTTCATAGGTATTCCGGCTTTCAGACTCAAGAATGTAACTCATCTCCGGTATTCCAAGATTTCTGAACAAGCGGCCGATACCTTCTGATTCCCCCGGAGCCCCTTCCCCTTTCAGTACATTTCCACCGGTAAAGAGGAGAGGCAGACCGGTCTTATGGTGAAGCACCACACCCTGAACCGCCCGTTCCACAGTAACGGATGCGGGCTGACTGAAGAGTTCAGACTGACTGTTCTGTCTGACAATGCTGCCGCCGCCCAGAACAACAATCAGATCCGCGGTATCCGCAGCGGTCTGCCATCCATTATCAGCGTCAGAGACCTGAACCAATCCTTCGGCATACTGTTCAAGGGGTGCCAGAAGAAAATCTGCAAACCGGGGGAGACACAGAGTCCATGACAGCAGGAAAAGAATCAGAATCAATATAAAAGGGACTTTTCTCTTACGAATCAGCACAAGAGAAACAAACATGACAGCCAGAATAATACCGGGAGGCAGTATCAGGGCTGTCATGATTTTGGAAAGATAAAACATCAGCGAATCAGCTTGCGGCACTCCAGATAATATCTTTTCTCTTCGGCTTCACCGATAGAAAAGGTTTTTCTGGGCATGGGGCCTCTGGTGCTGATAAAGGAAAAGAATGTCGACTTATTCACAGGAGGGAGGTAAAAACCGATATTTTTTTCATTTGACGACAGTTCACAGAGCACATCATCCCCGTGAATATAATCAATTTCGGAAAACTGTCCCTCTTCCATCCAGGGGTCCAGAAAGGCATGAAAGGCTTCAGAAGCCAGGAAGGCCTCTTTGTTTTCAAAACGGACAACTGAATAATGTTCCCCCGAAATCATTCCCAGAGCAAAAACCCCTTCGCCGCTGAGAGCGATAACCTCATCCTCCATCTCCTTCCAGGAAGCTTTTTCGGAAAACTCTGTACCCGGAAAAGCCTTGAGATCTTCCGTAAACTTTTCGGCGGAGCAGTCAAACAGAACTCTGTGAATGGGATGAAAATGAACTCCCTCATCATGAATATTCTCAAGCTCCACCAGGGCATAGCGGGACGGATGATCCATATCTCCGGTTTCTTCTTTTATTTTATTCCAGAGCTGTTTGGCCGCACCGAGAGAATGGTTTCCGTCACCAACGGCAAAAAGGAAATCGCTCTTTCGGTTCAGCTCATCAAATATGTCCGCTACGGCCGTCAGATCAGATTCATCCTCTACCAGAGAACCGGATAAGTGGCCGGCTCCTCCGGCCAGATCAAAATCATAGACCTTTTTCAGCTCAGATTCCCTTTTTTCCAGATAGGAAAAGAGTTTGTTTTCCTTATCGTCCAGAAGAACAAGGATATGGGGAATGTCAAGAACGGCATTTTTACGGATTTCCGCCCGGACCGGAAGACGTTCCAGAACAGTCCCCTCTGTGGGGCGTACTGCACATTCGGCACCAGCCTCATAGCTGTAATTCTCCAGGTCCAGAGCGACAATCAGTCCTTTTCGTCCGGGAGCATAGGGAGTTGATCTGTTCATATAGATGAATCCTTCTCCCAGAGAGCCCAAAATATCCTTTTCAAGATACTCTTTCATGGTCTTGTTGATTTCCGGAACCCTCTTGTCTGATTCATCAAGATAGCATTCAGGAAGAATCAGATTCAGGGTGCTTTCTGTTCCCTCTGTTCGCTTTTTTTCCTTTTCCCAGTATTCCTTGTCCGAAGAAAACTGATCACAGGCAATAACAGCCCATTTTTCCAGAGAATTGAATTTTCGGGGCAGAAGTATATCCGGAACCTTGATGGCACAGGCGGCCAGTTTTTCCTTGTAATTCATTGTATATCCTTGTCTTTGAGATTCTGTTTACTGCAGATAGGGAGCCTTCAGATTGAACCCTTTGTAGATGACAAAGGTCTCAATGGCTTCAATGCTCTCAACAGAGGAAAGCTCATTTTTCAGAAAATCCAGCATCTGTTTGTCACCGGCCAGTTCCACTGTTACGATCAGATCAAAGCGGCCGGTTACAACAGCCACGGACACAACTCCCGGAAGGTTACTGATCTCCTCTCCCTTGGCAATATAGTCCATGGAACTGGTTCGTATACCGATCATAATCAGCTGAAGATCTTCCACCTTGTCTACATCCACATGGCCGCTGATCTCCAGGACTCCCGTTTCCTCCATCCGGCGGACCCGGGAGCGTACCGTATTCTCGGTAACATCCAGCTCTTCTGCAATTATCTTGTATGATTTCCGGCCATCCTGCAGCTGACGCAGGATGCCTTTATTCAGCTCATCCATAGTGAATCAGGATTTTGCCTTCTGGAATTCTTTCATGAAGTCGGTCAGAGCCTTTACATCCTCAACAGGAAGAGAGTTATAGATGGAAGCTCTGCAGCCGCCCACGCTTCTGTGTCCTTTCAGACCGTACATCCGCTGTTTTTTGGCTTCTGCAATAAACTCTTTTTCAAGATCTTCTGATTCCATGGTAAACACAACATTCATGTCAGAACGGACGGACGCATCCACTGGAGACTTGTAAAAACCGCCGCTGTTGTCGATGGCATCGTAGATAAGGCCGGATTTTTCAGCATTCCGTTTCATCACGCCTTCCAGTCCTCCGGTGTCCTTCACTTTCTGAAGAACCAGACTCATGGCATAGATGGGGAAGACAGGGGGTGTATTGTAAAGGGAATCCTTTGAGGCATGAATTCTGTAATCCAGATAAGCTGTAATATCAGGATTAACCTTATCAAGCATATCCTCACGGATAATGACTACAGCCAGACCGCTGGGTCCCAGATTCTTCTGGGCTCCGGCATAGATCATGCCGAACTTTTCAAAGGGTACAGGTCTGCTGAGAATATCGCTGGACATATCACAGAAAATAGGAACATCCCCTGTATCGGGCCAGTCTTTCCACTGAATACCTCCGATGGTTTCATTGGAAGTCATATGAAAATAGGATGATCCGCTGCCCGCTTTGAGTGTGGCCGGATCGGGAAGGCTTGTATAGCTGCCGTCTTTACCGTCAAAAACAACATTGACATTTCCCAGTTTTACAGCGTCATCATAGGCTTTTTTGGACCAGGTACCGGTTAGAGTAAAATCACAGGTTCTGCCGCCGCTCAGAAAGTTCATGGGAATCATGGAGAACTGCATCGTAGCGCCGCCGCCGATAAAAAGGACCTTGTAGTTTTCAGGCAGTCCGTATATCTCTTTCATGAGATTGATTGCATTGAAATGGACTTCATCATACTCGGGGGAACGGTGGCTGGTCTCAACCAGGGACAAACCTGATCCTTTGTAATCAACCATCTCTTTCTGAATTTCTTCCAGTACAGATACAGGAAGAACAGAAGGTCCCGCGTAAAAATTCCTTGCATGATCCATTAGAAAACTCCTTATATGGCCCGTTCTATTTAGAGTTCAGGCCTTTATTATTAAGCCGCTAAGGCTTTAATTCTCAATCCCTTTAGCTTTGAGGCTGTTTTCGGGGTCAGTCATAATCTGATATCCAGAATAAAACCTACCAGTGATCGTACGAAACGATCCGGTCCAGAGGATGCCGAGTTTCATGATCACCGTTTTTTTCTGTCTTACCAATTAATAACATCATAATGACTTTCATAGAATAGGGAATGGTGAGTAATTTTTTTACTTCATCTTCTCTAAAGGTTGTAATAAGAGATGTACCGAACCCTTCATGTTCAGCCTGAAGCATCATAAAGGATACGGCAAAACTGAGATCTACAGGATAGGACAGTTCCCCATTGGGCATACGGTATCCGATATTTGTGGTACAGGCGGCAATGACAACGGGAGCCTGGGTAAAACGTTCATCTCCGTATGCCGTCTCTTTTATCTTCTCTTTGATCTGGGGGCTTTTCATCACGATAAAACGCCAGGGCTGTCTGTTCTTGGCAGAAGGGGCCATGCGCCCGGCATTCAGAATATTCTGAAGAGACTCTTCCGGGAGTTGTTCATCCAGAAAAGAATTCGCTGAGACCCGATTCAATATTTCAGACAGTACTTCCATCTGCCCATGATAACATGAATGTGAAAAAAGAATAAAGTTTATTGACGATTACCCTCTCTTTTTCCTATTCTAGAATTATGCCAAAAGCTTCATTGGTCCTGTCTCTTTTTTTCTTATTCACAACCTCTTTGTTTTCTGAGATTCTTCAAACGGAAACAATCCCCCTGTTTCATAACAGCTATGAGCTGATGCACTCTATGGGTGCCGGCAGAGAGGGGTCTGATGAAGAAGGGCTTATCCGCGACTATATTGAAGACTTTTTAACGGCACAGGGCATCAGTTATGAGAGACAGGTACTGGATGATGTGGAAGGGGTACACTCGTTCTCAATGAATCTGATTGCCAGAGTGCCCGGACTTATTCCTGATGAACTAATTATAGCGGTTCCTTTGGATTCGGACGAGAGTCAGTCCCACAGGGCATTGAATCCGGCACTGGCACTGAGCTTTCTGAATGAATGGAAAAACAGGACTCCTCCCCTTTCACTCGTTTTTCTTTTTACCAGCGGAGACAATATCTCCAGAGAATTTCTGGGATCCAGAAACTTCCTGATCAATTATAATTTCAGACATCCTGCTGCTCTAATCTATCTGGATATGGACAATAAAGCAAAACTGCCTGAACTCTACGGCAGTATGCCTTTCCTCAATTCACCAGGCTGGTATATGGAAGACAACAGGAAGGCTCTGAAGGATGCCGCCCTGGAGTATAGAATAGACAGCACGGCTTTATTGATAAACAGAGCCGGCCTGAACACAAAAAGTCATGGATTTCAGGAGTTTCTGCAGGAAGATATCCCTTCTGCGGTGCTGTATTCCAGCAGTTTTGACGGTCCGGATATTTCCGTAAACCCTTCACCCTATCTGCAATACCTTTTCAACATTGTCACGTCTCTGGGTGAGGGAGTGCAGGAGAATTGGGATAATCATTATATATATCTGGGATACGGGAAGGAAATTCTGTTCTATATAAACGAGCAGATTGTTCTTCTGTTTTTTCTTACGGCAGTGAGCCTCAGTCTTCTCTTCCCCCTCTTTCAGGAGAGGAAGATCTCTCTTAATTTCAAACGGTTCAGAAAGCAGATTTGGATGGCTCCTGTCATTATATATCTGTGTTTCCTGTTCTATATGGTTACAACCCTGATGCTGGAAGAGCTGATGATTTTTCTGAATTACGACTTTATTCAGGAATACTATCCTCTCTATTTCTTTACCCTGAAGGTTTCGGGCGCCATTCTTCTGTCCACCCTGTTTATCAATTTGATGCGAGGCCTCCCCTTTCCCAGGAATCCACACTTCTACTCATACCTGGCCTTTATCATCTCTTTGGTCAATCTGATGATCACACTGTTTATCAGCATATCCTTTACTCCCATAATGCTGCTGAGCCTGATGTTTGTCTTTTTCTTTGTTTCCTTCAGGAACAAATCTCTGAAAATACTGTTTTCTGTTTTGTCCGTTGTGCCTCAGATTACGGTTCTCATTTTTCTATACAGTAGAGACTACAGTACGGTCTATAATTTTTTCATCTTTTCCCGGATCAGGGGAAACTGGATGCTCACCTTTTTCACACTACCACTGATCTGCCAGATTTCCAGCCTCAGTTTCTATCATCACCATTACGACAGAAGCCGCCAGGAGGCCAGAACGGCGGTTATGACATTTTTCATTGCCCTGGTAACGGCTTTTATGATCTATTATTCCACCCAGCTTGATCCTCATAGAAGAGGATACCGTCAGATTGTACAGCTTTCTGACACCCTTTATCTTGACAGAGGGGTCCGTGAACTCAGCCTGAACAGCATTGATAGTATCGGCTCCGGCCAGATTATCCATAACGATGCCGTTATCCCTCTGGAGGACAGCGGTAAAAGCCTGCGGATTCAGGGTGATATTACCCGTTCCTATCTGGAGATCAGCTGGGAGAGCCGGGAGTTTCTGGACCGCCGATTAATTGATTTGACCATAGAATCAGAAATTGACCCGGACGAAATACGCCTGATGCTGGAGTCAGAAGATCCTCTGATCCTTTACGACTGTCCCTATCCCTATGAAATACAGCCCGATTTAAGGTCTGCCCGGATTTTTATCGGAATCAATCCCCCTCTGCCTCTGAACATACCCATCGTTCTTTCAGGAAACTCTGCACCAGACCTTTTGATCACAGCCTATAAAAATGACTCCATTTACGATCTTGTACTGGACAATAAAGATATGGACATAAAAAAACGGACTGTTATCAGAAAAACAATCCGTTTTGACGATATCTGACTGGCCTTGGGAACAAGGTCATCCGGACCTGTCAATACCCTTCGATATACAATCCTCTTTTGATTTTTTTCGTAGGGGTTTTTTCAAATGCCTCGTCCCTGTACTCAAACTTTACAATGCGGGACGCAGCGGGAAGGCTTTTGTTGATTTCGGTCCGCACAGCATCCATGGCGTCAAGGAAATCCGCCTGATCTGTGGAACCGTAAACCGCCAGATGCTCCTGATCGGGATAGACCATGGCTGTCAGCTGATCTCCGTCCAGATAAACTATGGTCTCTTCAATCATTGAACTGGTTGAAAGCATGGTTTCAATAACTTCAGGATAGATATTTTCACCCGAACTGCCGACGATAACGTTCTTGCTGCGTCCCCGGATATAAAGATATCCCTCCGGGTCCACCACACCCCTGTCACCGGTCTTAAACCACCCGTCTTCTGTAAAAACAGAGGCAGTCTCTTCAGGCTGACGGTAATACCCCTTCATAACCTGAGGTCCCCGGACCTCTATATCTCCAGTGCCGTCACTGTCGGGATTGCTGATCCTGAGATCTGTACCGCCCACAGCTTTTCCTACCGATCCGAACCGGGCTTCCGGGAGTGATGAAAAAGTGAGTAGAGGCGACGTCTCACTGAGACCGTATCCCAGAACATAGGGAATTTTCCCTTCCACCATAAAGGTTTCAACCTGTTTGCTGAATGTGGCTCCGCCTATGATAATACACTTCAGTCTGCCTCCGAAATATTTCAACACCCCTTTTCCTGCCACTCTGTAAAACAGCTTGCGTACGGGAGGGAGATTCTCAACGGCCCACTTCAAGGCTTTTTTTGACTCAACCAGGGGCATAATTTTTTTTTGATAGATTTTTTCGAAGATCAGAGGAACTCCCCCCAGAACAGTCGGCTTCACCTTCTGAAAAACGGTCTGCAGGTATTCGGGAGTCGGCTTTCGTTTAAGAAAGCAGATTCTGGGTCCTTTATACATGGTGGAAAGAAAGGCCGATGTGGAACCGAAGGAGTGTGCCATAGGCAGCAGGGACATGAGTATGCCATCCTCATCAAAACAGTCATCTATCAGATCTGTCCCCAGATAGAGGTTTGTCACCAGGTTGTTATGGGTGAGCATTACAGCCTTGGAATGACCGGTGGTCCCTGATGTATACAGCAGCTCTGCCACATCTGAGGGATCAACAGGAAAACAGCCCGATTCATCTGCATCGAGGGATGCATAATCCGGGTTATCCGTAAAATCAGATGGTCCCACCCGATTTGGGGAGGGTCCTTTTTCCATAAGCTGTAAATCGTCAAGGGAAAAGAGCATTCTGCTGTCCAGAGCGGAAAATCCCTCTTTGGATTTATAGGCAGGGGCGATAAAGGCGGCAGCGGCACCGGAATCTTCAATGATATGATTGATGTCGGCTGCCGGAAAATCCTCCATAACCGGAACAGCAACATATCCCGCCGACATGATACTCATAAAACTGATGGCCCAATGGGGAGAAGCCGGGCCGAGAATAATAACGGGATCACTCTTTTTCAAACCACAGTCTGCCAGCCTGAGTCTTAGTTCCTGCACTTTTTCCCCATATTCGCCATAGCTGATGGGCTCATCGTCAACAAAATAAAGAAACGGACGATTTTCGTATTTTTTTATTACTTCATTATGAAATTCATTAATAGTATTCTTTTTCAGCTTAAAAGGCATAATATCTCCTTGTCATCCCTGTTATTATACATGGCCTATGCTGAACATCAACACATAAAATCGGGGAATCTTTTTTAGTAAATCACTGTTTTCTAACTTGAAAAGCTATATTTGGTGTGATATATTCATAACCACCCAATAAAACACATTATGTGGCGCCCCATATATAGTGTATCGGAGTAAGAACAGTGAAGTGTCCTCTCTGTGAGAACATGGATGACAAGGTCATAGAATCACGTCAGAACATAAGCGGAACCTCAATCAGAAGACGCAGGGAGTGTTCTTCCTGCGGATACCGGTTTACCTCCTATGAAAAGGTGGAGGAGATTCCCCTGATGGTCATCAAGAAGGATAACACCCGGCAGCCCTTTGATATCAAAAAAATGGAGCGGGGAATCCAGCGAGCCGTTGAGAAAAGACCTGTCTCCCAGATGAAGGTGGACAGTATCCTTCACGAAATTGAGGATGAGGCAAACCTCCGGGGCAAATCCAGCCATGAGATTCAGTCCATTGAACTGGGAGAAATGGTTATGACCCAGTTATATGCCCTGGACAAGGTAGCCTATGTCCGCTTTGCTTCGGTATACAGACATTTTGAAAATGTCGAAGAGTTTGTAAACATCATAGAAACGATTAAAAATCCATAATAAACGGCTGATGGACAACAGAAAATATTCCTTGGGAGGGGAAAATGGAGCTTAAAAACGACTGGCGGGTTTTTCTGGGTGATGAAGCCCAGTCCAGAACCGCTGCAGAGACGGTAATTCAGAGAGTTGTAAAAAGAGACGGTAGAGTTGTACCCTACAACAGGTCTGTAATCCGTGAAGCGATTGCCAAAGCCGTAGAAGCGGTAAACGGAAAAGACGATGAACTGAGCGATAGGCTGACAAAACATGCGGAGGCCAATCTTATTGTTTTTATGTCTGACCGGCACCCCAACTCCGCTCCAGCCGTTGAAGAGATTCAGGATATAGTTGAAAAGGTACTCATTGAAAGCAATGAGGTCGATATCGCCAGAGCCTATATCCTGTACAGAGCCCGACATGAAGCCATAAGAGATACCAGAAAACTGATGCTGGATATCAACGATACCATGGACGGTTACCTGTCTCAGTCAGACTGGCGTGTCAATGAGAATGCCAATGTGAACTTTTCCCTGGGCGGACTGATTCTGCATAACTCCGGAACCATCACAGCCAATTACTGGTTGAAGAATATCTACTCCAAAGAGGTGGCCGAAGCCCACCGCAGCGGAGCCATGCATATCCATGATCTGTCCATGTTCAGCGGCTACTGTGCCGGCTGGTCCATCCGTCAGCTCATATCAGAAGGCCTGGGGGGAGTGAGTGAAAAAATAACCTCCAAACCGGCAAGCCATCTGTCTACTCTGATCTTCCAGATCGTCAATTTTCTGGGGATTATGCAGAATGAATGGGCGGGAGCACAGGCTCTCTCCAGTTTCGACACCTACCTGGCTCCCTTTGTCAAAGCGGATAATCTGAGTTACAGGGAAGTCAAACAGTGTATTCAGAGCTTTATTTTCGGAGTGAATACCCCCTCACGCTGGGGCAGTCAGGCCCCTTTTACCAACATAACACTGGACTGGACTGTTCCAGAAGACCTGAAGGAACGTAAAGCCATAGTGGGCGGTGCGGAGCAGGATTTCTGTTACGGCGACTGTTCTGATGAAATGCAGATGATCAACAAGGCCTTTATTGAACTGATGATTGAGGGAGATGCCAGCGGCAGAGGCTTTGCCTACCCTATTCCCACATACAATGTAACAGAAGAATTTGACTGGGACAGTGAAAACGCCAAGCTCCTTTTTGAAATGACCTCCCGTTACGGAACCCCCTATTTCCAGAATTTTATCAATTCCGATCTGAACCCGGAAGATGTCCGTTCCATGTGCTGCCGCCTGCAGCTGGACAAGAGGGAGCTGAGAAAAAGAGGAGGCGGACTGTTCGGTTCCGATGAGTTCACCGGTTCCATCGGTGTTGTAACCATCAACCTGGCCCGGATCGGTTTTCAGAACTCCAGCCGTTCCGGTTTCTTTGAACAGCTGAACCGGATGATGGATTTGGCCCGTGATTCTCTGGTTGTCAAACGAAAAGTTGTCAACAGACTTCTTGACGCAGGCCTTTTCCCCTATACGAAACGGTATCTGTCTCATCTGAACAACCATTTTTCAACCATCGGACTGGTGGGCATGAATGAATGTCTCCTTAATTTTATGGGTAAGGATATAACCGACAAAGACGCACACGCCTTTGCTGCTGAAATACTGAACCATATGAGACAGAGACTGTCTGACTATCAGGAAAAGACCGGAGATCTGTTCAACCTGGAAGCCACACCGGCAGAAAGTACAAGCTACAGACTGGCCCGTCATGACAAGAAGCATTTTCCCGATATTATCAGTTCCGGAAGTCAGGAAAATCCCTATTACACCAATTCAACCCAGCTGCCCGTGGATTACTCACAGGATATATTCGAAGCACTGGACCTTCAGGATGACCTGCAGACCCTGTACACCGGAGGAACAGTGTTTCATGGTCTTTTGGGAGAATCCATTCATGACTGGAAAGCCTGCCGTGAACTGGTTAAAACAATTGCTCATAACTACAGACTTCCCTACTTTACTATTTCACCCACTTTTTCCATCTGCAGGACACACGGATATCTGAGTGGAGAACAGTTCAGCTGCCCCCATTGCCGGGAAGAGGAAGAAGCAAAAATCAAAGAGAGAATCAAAGCACTGGAAACAGAAAAAGCCGCACTGATGGCAGGGGAGACAAAATAATGGAAGCAAGAGTAAAAGAAATTGATCTGGAATTAAGCAGACTGAAGGAAGAGCTGAACAATGTGGAAGGGTCTCCCACTGAAGTGTATGCCCGTATTGTCGGCTATTACAGATCTGTTAAAAACTGGAACATAGGAAAAAGGGAAGAATATAAAAACAGAACACCCTTTACCCGGCTTGAAAAAGAAACCGAAGTGCTCACAGAAGAAATTTCTCCTGTAACAGACAAACCTCTGAAAGCCAGTGCCACAGTGAACTCCAGTGTTATTACCGGGTACAGCTACTTTTACCGCAGCAGCTGCCCGAACTGTCCGGCCATGAAAACTGTGCTCGACCTGCTCACTCTTGAAGGAGACGATATCAACGTGGATATGGAGCGGGGACTGGATTTGGCCTCTGAAAATCTTGTATTTTCAGCACCGACCGTTATATTCAGAGCAGAAAACGGTGAAGAAGTGTTCAGAACAGGACATCCCGCGGATGTCATTGATCTGTTTAAACTGGAAAACGCCTCAGCCTGATGGACCTGCCCCACTCCATCGGTCTTCAGAGGACATCGCTGGTGGATTATCCCGGAAAAGTGGCTTCCGTCATCTTTCTTCCGGGATGCAATCTGCGCTGTTCCTATTGCCACAATTCCGACCTTGCCCAGGGAAGGACTGAAGGCCTGCTGAAGTTGAATGAAGTGATCGAATATGTGAAAAACAGGGCTCCCCTCATGGGAGGGGTGGTTATATCCGGAGGGGAGCCGCTTTTATATCCGGGATTGCCGGAACTTGTCAGGATTTTCCATGAATCCGGCCTGTCTGTTAAACTGGACACCAACGGGACTCTTCCCGACAGACTTGCCGCCCTGTTAAACTCGCCTCATAAACCTGATTTTATTGCCATGGATTTTAAAACATCGGCATCCAATTATACATCCCTGGCCTACTATGGAGATGGAGAAGAAACTCTATCCGCCAGCGTGGAAATGATTCAGAAATCAGGGATTCCCCACCATTTCAGAGCTACGGCTCATAGAGATTTTGTAAATACGGATATGGTGGACAGGATGTCAGAAATGCTGAAAGGAGACAGTGAATTCATACTGAACCCCTTTCTTCCGGGAAACTGTCTGAATCCGGAATTCAATAACCACAAAGAATCATCTCAAAAGGAGCTTCTTACACTCCGGGATGCCTTCAGGTCCAGAGGAATCAACTGTATTGTCCACTCAATCGAGAACAGCTGTAATACGCTCTAATACTTTCTTTCTGTCCAGGGGTTTGACAATATAGTTCTTGGCTCCCGCCAGAAGAGCTTTCTTCACAAGATCCTGTTTGCCCAGGGCACTGATCATAACAACTTTAGCCTCTGGATCAAAAGCCATAATCCTCTCCAGAGCAGTGACTCCATCCATTTTAGGCATTGTTATATCCAGGGTCACAAGGTCAATTCCGGGGGAGTGCTCCTTGTATTTTTCGATACCCTCTTCACCGTTTTCTGCCTGATCAACTATTTCAAACCCTTCCGAGCTGAGTATCTGACCAATCTGTTTTCTGACGAACATGGAATCGTCAATAACAAGCACTTTATAAGGTACGCCTCCGGGACTTATTCCTTCAGCTTTTTTTTCATTAATTGTAGGAAAATCAGCATTCGCCTTCATTAACAGCCTCCACTGTTTTTATCGGCAATAATTCTTATACCGTTTAGTTCCGGTACATATTAAAAAAAACTGTACCAGAGTCTTTAATTATTATAGTATCAAAGTCAGGAGTATCTCCAATGAAAGATGAAACAATAATACAGGACAGTCCTGTTGGAAGACGCCTGAAGAAAGTCGGGAAAAAGAATATCCGCTGTCTCCTCTTTAACGGTCGGGAAATCAGAATGTCCAGCAGAATGACAATCGGTCGGGACAAAAAAAACAGTTTTGTCATAGAAGACGGGATGGTCAGCCGCTTTCACCTGGAGATACTGCAGATCAGAGGTAGCTACTTTATAGAGGATAGAAACAGCAGCAACGGCACCTGGCTGAATGGTAAAAAAGTGACCCCCGGGAAATATATTAAAATCAATCCGGGAGATACTTTAAAAATCGGCGGCAGGATAGAGATCACTATGATCTGATTCTTTACAAGCTTTCCCTAAACAGTATATTTTATCATTTTTAATGAACACCTAAGGAAGTCCAATGAAAATCAATAGATACATCTGGAAAAAAATGGATTCCAGAGACAGAGAAACCCTTTACTCCCGATCAGAAACTGATATCAGAGATGTTTCAGAGTCTGTTGCCAAAATCATTCAGGATGTCAGGGAGACCGGAGATCAGGCTCTTCTCGCATACAATCATAAATTTGACGGGACTCCCGTGGATATGAACATCAGAGTGAGCCCTGAAGAATTTGACAAGGCCGAAGCCTCTCTGGACCCTGAGCTGAAGGAAGCTCTGGAATACTCTATTGATAATGTCAGACGCTTTCACCAGACCCAGAAGCCCGAAGCTATGTCCATGGTGGAAATCCAGCCCGGCCTTCTGGCTGGAGAGAAAGCGATTCCCCTGGATTCTGTGGGACTCTATGTTCCCCGGGGAAGAGGCAATTTCCCATCCATGCTTTATATGCTGGCCGTTCCGGCGGTTGTGGCCGGCGTTAAAAGAGTGTGTGTTGTGACTCCTCCGGACAAGGAGGGGAATGTAGATCCCGCCTGCCTGTATGCAGCCAGACTCTGCGGCGTAGAAGAGGTCTATAAAGTGGGCGGCCCTCAGGCCATTGCCGCACTGGCACTGGGAACGGAAACCATTTCTCCTGTTCATAAGCTGAGCGGCCCCGGCAGCATGTATGTGGCGGCAGCCAAACGCCTGTTGTACAGTCAGGTGGATGTGGGTCTCCCTGCCGGCCCCTCTGAATCAATTGTGATTGCCGATGATTCAGCAGATCCCCGCAAAGTGGCGCTGGATCTGATGATTGAGGCGGAACACGGTTCTGATTCGGCAGCCCTTCTGATTACAGACAGCAAAGCCTGTGCCGATGCCTGTGAACAGCAGATCATATCATTGACCATGGCCCTCCCCGAACCACGGAAAACCTTCGTACAGGATGTTATGAAGGGATACGGAGGCATTATCCTGACCGACTCGGTAGAGGAATCGGCGGAAGTGGCCAATCTGTTTGCCACAGAACATCTTCAGATTCAGACAAGGGAACCCTTTCAGGTTATGAACCTGATCCGTCATGCAGGAGAGATCCTTATCGGCGAACACACACCCTTCTCTATTGCCAATTATGCGGTGGGACCCAATGCGGTTCTTCCGACGGGGGGAAATGCCAGAACCTGGTCGGCAGTCTCGGTGAGGGATTTTATCAAGTATTCCTCTGTTATCTGTGCAGATGAGACAGCGTTGAAGACAATGTCACCCAAAGTGGAATGTCTGGCGGAGTACGAAGGTTTTACCACCCACGGTGACGCCCTTAAAAAGCGGAGCTGACATGCCCTTCTCTTTCAAATCTGTGGATGAGGCCTTTTCCTGGATAGAGTCTTTTACCAATCTGGAGAAAAACGCCAAAGAGAGAAAACGGCACTACAGACCCGAGAGGATGGCTGAAGTGCTCCAGCAGTTCGGAAATCCCCATTTAAACCCGAAGGTGATACATCTGGCCGGTTCAAAGGGAAAAGGCTCCACCTCTGTTCTGACAGCATCGGCCCTCAGCAGCAACGGCTGGAAAACCGGTCTTTACACCTCTCCGCATGTTCTGCACTACAAAGAGAGAATCCAGATAGACGGGTCCCCTCTGGATGATGATGTGTATATCAGACAGATCTCCTTTATCAGAAACAGCCTCAGCTCTGAATTGCCCGGCGGCACCGACCCCACCACCTTTGAACTTATAACTCTTCTGGCCTTTTTGATTTTCAAGGACGAGGCATGCGACTTTGCCGTCATAGAGACAGGTCTGGGGGGCAGGCTGGATGCCACAAATGCAGTTAGGCCCATCGCCTCGGTTCTCACTCCCATTGAACTGGAGCACACCCAGTGGCTGGGGGATACACTGGAAGCCATTGCCCGTGAAAAAGCGGGGATTATTAAAAAGGGAGTTCCTGTTTTCTCGGCACCCCAGCCCGAAGGGGTGGAAGAAATTTTCAGAGAAAAGGCAGAGTCTGAAGGATCTGATTTTTCTATCCTGAGCCGCTCTGTTTCAGAGATTGAAAGCACCGTGTCTGTACAGGGCACTGCCTTTACCATCCATTATAAAACAGGAGAGTCTGTTAAGGGACGCCTGGCGATGGCCGGTCATATTCAGGCCTGGAATGCGGCTCTTTCCCTTTCTGTTCTCAGCGGGCTGTTCCCTGCTGTGGATAACAGAGTGTGGCTGAAGGGGTTTTCACAAGCGGTTCTGCCGGGACGTATGGAGATCGTATCAAAGGAGCCTGTCCTTGTTCTGGACGGATCCCATACACCCCGGTCGGTATCACTGGCGGTAAACAGTTTCCAGTCCATTTGCCCGGGAGACAGAGAAAAAGTGCTCCTTTTTGCCTGTCAGGATGACAAGGATGCCTTGTCCATGGCTGAGATTCTGACTCCGTTATTTTCCAGGGTCATCATCACCGTTCCCGGTTATTTCAAGGAAAGCCATCCCCGCCGAGTTTTCGATGCCTTTACCACATACGGTGATAACTGTATTCTGGAAGAAGACCCTGAAGAAGCCCTGAAAGCAGCACAGACAGGAAAAAATGATCTTCTGATTATGGGCTCCTTTATGCTGATCGGTATGATAAAAGAGATATTGGGAGAACAAATATGACAGATCCGAGACTGGAAACCCTCGCTCACAATCTGGTGCATTATGCAACTGAGCTCAAGGAAGGTGAAAAAGTACTGATCAACATGAACGGTGATCAGGCCGAACCCCTTGTAGCGATTCTGATCAAGAAAGTGTACGAAGCCGGTGCCGTCCCTTTTGTCAATCAGATTAATCCCAGACTTCTGCGGGGCATGCTGATGCAGGCATCTGCCGAACAGATGGATGTTATGGCTGAATCGGACAGGCTTCTTATGAGCCGTATGGATGCGTTTATCGGCATAGGCAGTACAAGGAATTCATCAGAAACAAGCGATGTTCCCGGTGATAAAATGAATATCTATATGGAAAACTATGTGACTCCCGTTCATATGGAGGAGAGAATCAACAATACCCGCTGGGTTGTTCTCCGTTATCCCACAGATTCCATGGCTCAGTCCTCCGGACGCAGCCGGGAGGGATTTGAGGATTTTTACTTTCAGGTCTGTAATCTGGATTATGCCAGAATGTCCAGGGCCATGGACAAACTGGTGAACCTTATGGAATCGACAGACAAGGTGAGAATTACCGGCCCCGGTACGGACCTCAGATTTTCCATCAAGGGTATGAACGCTATAAAATGTGACGGTAAAGTCAATATTCCCGATGGTGAAGTGTATACAGCGCCCTTAAAAGAATCTGTGGAGGGAACATTAGCTTACAACTGCCCTGCTGTTTACCAGGGAGTCACCTATGAAAATATCTCTTTCCAGTTTGAGAAGGGGAAAATCATTAGTGCTGCGTCCAACGATACAGCAAGAATCAACAAAGTACTGGATACGGATGAAGGAGCCCGGTATATAGGAGAATTTGCCATTGGTGTGAATCCCTATATTTTGGATCCTATGAAGAACACCCTGTTTGATGAGAAAATAATGGGAAGTTTTCATTTTACTCCGGGAAATGCCTACGAAAATGCAGACAACGGGAACAAGTCTTCCGTCCATTGGGATCTGGTCTGTATTCAGACAGAACCCTATGGAGGGGGAAATATATATTTTGATGATGTGCTGATTCGGGAAAACGGGATATTCGTGGCTCCGGATCTTTTGGATCTCAATCCGGAGAATCTTAAATAGATCATGTCCAAACCCCTTGTCATCAGAAAACACAGCGCGGCCAGACTGGTGAATTTTCTCTTCCTTTTGCCCTTTATTCTGGCCTACAGAGCCCTGATGGTCCGATACAGCTTTTCGGAAACCCTCTGGTTCACCGCAGGCACGATTCTGATTCTGATCATTATCATCATCAGCAACAGACTGGCCTATGTGAAAGTGGATAATGACAAGATGATTTTGAACCTGCACTACTACCAGAGTGCCGAAGTACACTATCTGAACAGAATAACCCTGGTTGAGCCATTGAACCGGCACAGCTGCCGGATTCACTCCAGAGATTTCAAACCTGTCAGACTCAGCATGAATCCTCATGACCTGAAAAAGCTTCTTAAACTACTGTCAGAAAAGGAAATAAAGATAAAAAAGATATGAGAAAACTCCCCGCCCTTCTGCTTGTCATCCTGTATGTCTATATAACCCTTTCCTGTTCCGGAAGATCCGTATCAGCTCCTGATGAAACACTCAGACAGCAGCTGGATGCAGAAAACTCCAGAATAAGGATCCCCGATCTGATAGACAAAGATTTGGATGAGGAAAAAAGAGTCCTTATTTCCGTACATCAAAAATCTCCCGAAGCTCTTCAGCTTATGAAATTCCTGGTACCTCTTCTTTATGACAGAGAGATGCTGACTATATCCTTCTGGTTCCTTGACGGAAACAGTGAAAGCGATATAAAGCTGTTTCTCAGCAAAGATTCTGATGCCCCTACAGCAGAAGAACTGCTTTTCAACACAGATCCCCGGATCACAGGGTATGAGGAGTACAAGGATTTTCTCACAGGCCTGCAGGATTTCTATGGATCACTGGATGACCCGGAAACCATGCAGGTTGTTCATGAAGATGATGCTTTTCTCAGGTTTTCCCTCTATGATCCTGAACGAATTAATGAGGATCGCAGCACTTACATCCTTCACTCTCCCCTTCTTCCGGATAACAGACACTGGGAGATTCCCTTCAAAGGCTATTTGTATTACATGATGATACACCGGTGGCCTTACGAGCAGTATTCTGCACTTCTCTTCAAGGACTCTCCTCTAAAGGAAATGTATCTGACAAAATATGACCAGTCAGCCGGTAGAACGGCGGGGTCTTATCTGGATGGAGCTATTCTGATGGGTTTTAATGAAACCTACACTCCCTTTACTCCTCTCCCATCATTTATCAACGAGAAAAATATCCAGCAGGCCGTGGAATTCTATCCCCGGCAGTTCATTCGGGAAAAAACAAAACCTGCCGCCTATCTTGTAAACAGAAAAGTTGAGAGAAAACACAAAAAACTGAGCAGAACTCTGGGCAGGGAATATGATAAAGTTCTTGAACTGGTCCCCTGGAGAGAGGAATAGAATAATAAAAGCTTTTTTTATATAATGATCCCACTATGATAAGGATCAACGAAAACTATACCAAATTACAGGCATCCTATCTGTTTGTAGAGATTGCCAGAAGAGTAGCGGAATTCCAGAAAAACAATCCTGGAAAAGAACTGATTAAAATGGGAATCGGGGATGTAACCAAGCCCCTGCCCGAAGCCTGCCTCAAGGCCTTCCATGAAGGTGTTGATGAAATGGCCTCTGAAGAGAGCTTTAAAGGTTATGGTCCGGAAAAGGGATACGCTTTTCTCAGGGAAGCCATTGCTGAAAATGACTTTAAAAGCCGTGGAGTGTCCATTACTGCTGATGATATTTTTGTCAGTGACGGAGCTAAATGTGATACCGGAAATTTTCAGGAACTCTTTTCTCTGGATGCCAGAGTAGCTGTTCCTGATCCTGTTTATCCTGTATATGTGGATACCAATGTAATGGCCGGACGTTCCGGCTCTGCAGCGGATGGACGGTATGAAGGATTTACATACCTGGAAGGAAATGATGACAACGGTTTTGTTCCCTCCCCTGAAGGAGTCAATGCCGACCTGATTTACCT
>JAQQAM010000047.1 GCA_028532905.1 Spirochaetales bacterium | reverse complement strand
AGGTTGATTCCGAACCAGACGGCCAGGAATCCGACCACCTGTCGGTGGGCGAGCGCCTCGCGAAAGCCGGCCGCGCGCACCTGATATGCACCAGGGTCCGTTCGCCGGATCGCGCCCAGCGGACCTCCCATCTGGAAAACGAATCTCGTCGCAGCCGCCATGTGACCCGAGATCGCGGCAGAGGCTCCCACCATGGGCGCCACTTCCCCCACGTGGAAGGCGAGGTAGAACGCGGCCCCGGCCACGGCACAGACCGCGGACAGCAGCAGGAAACGCGCGGCCCCGAAACGCCGTGCGACCGCCCCGCCAAAAATGACCATCCAGAGCATGTTGAAGATCAGGTGGGTCCAGCTCCCATGCAGGAAGGCATAGGTCAGGAAGCTCCACACGCGTGCCCCCTCACCTCCCGGGATGTGATCCGCCGCGCCCGCGAGATACCGGGCGGGCAGGAACGCGAAGGTCAACAGCAGGGTGACCGCCTCGCGATTGGAGAGGATCAGCGCATCAACCGCATGGATGGCGGTCATCAACCCCGCGAGCGCCACGATCACGCCCGGCAGGTTGGAGATCGGCTCGGTGCGCGGAGGCGGCGGAGGTGGCGTGGCGCCGAAGGGATCGCGGGAGGGTTCCGGGTTCGACACGGTCGGCAGTCTCCCTGTGACGGCAGCCTTGTCTTAAGGATGCTGTTACGGTTTTCAAGAAGAGTTATATAAAAAGGATTCTGGGCAGCTGCAACAATAACCAGACAGAAGCTGCAGCCATGCTGGGAATCCAGAGAACTTATCTGTCCAGGCTCCTGAAGGAACTGGATATTAAAGTATAAAATATCAGCTCTGTGATCAGAGGATACAGAAGGAGAATAAATCATTGAACACGGTTAAAGAAACTGAAATGACATCTGCTGAAAAAGCAGCAATGACCCTGAAAAACAACAAAAAATATTTTGTAATGGCCGGTATAGCCTTGCTGCTTATTCTTGCGGCTATCGGAACTGTAGAGTATTTCGGCAATCAGAAGGAAGAACGTTCTGTAGTTCTGGCCGAAGATATTGACGCTGAGTACCAGGATTATATGACCGCGGCAGAAGACGACAAGGCTGCTGTAAAAGAAAATCTGATGACACTGATTGATGAGGCGAAAGCGGATTATTCCGGTCTGTATGCCGAGATGAGAGCTCTGAATACTGAGGCTTTACTGTATGCTGATGAAGAGAAATGGTCTGATGCGGCGGCTTTATTTACAGCCCTGGCTGACGGTTTCAGTGATTCCTATATTGCCCCCGTCTCTCTGATCAATGCGGCCGCCATGAAAGAAGAAGAGGGTGATGCGGAAGCTTCCGCTGCGCTTCTGCAGAGAGTTCTGGCTGAATACAAAGATGTTTCCGCCGATATTCCTGAAGTTATTTTCAATCTGGGACGCCTGAGCGAGTCTATGGCAGACAGCCAGAAGGCGATTGAATACTATGAGATGATCAGTTCTGATTATTCCAGTTCCAGTTGGACTAACCTTGCGAAAAGCCGTATAATTGCATTAAAAGCCGGCAGTTGACACTTCTGACTGCCTGACTCTCAAGCAAAACGCTTTTACCGGGGCTTATTTGATGGGCCCCGGGACTGAAGGAGAACAGCATGGCACAGAGCAGTAAAAGCAGATTGAAGATTCTGAATGTCAAATATTTCAGTCTTCTTCTGGGACTTGTTTTTTTTCTTCTGTTCTGGGTTATTTCTTCTCAGACCACCATCTTCTCCCATATGGAGTATAAACTCCTGGACCTTCACTTCAACCTGAAAACTGTCTTTGAACAGACGCGTATCCAGGAAGGGGTGACCATCGAAAAGAGAAATCCCGATATATCCCCTGATATTCTGATTCTGGGAATCGACTTCAACACACTCAATGCCTTCGGGCGTTTTCCCTTTCCCCGTTACAGACATTCCAAACTGCTGGATGCCTTTTCCAGAATAAAGGACCAGACTCAACGGGAATCATCCATCTTTCTGGATATCTTTTTTATTGAACCGGCTGATAATGCCGCCAATGACGTTATTCTGACAGAAGCCATGGAAAACAACGGCAGAGTTTTTATTGAAACAGTTCTGAACAGAGCCCCCATGGCTGCCGATGAAGCCGAAGAGTTTTTCGGAAGACAGCAGGAGCTTTACAACAGCTACGGTGAAGTCCGGAATGTGACAGGAGACACCACAGCCGTTGTGGAATATTACGGTCTTCAGTCTCCTCTGAAACCCTACGGACGATCCACCTTCGGATACGGACATGCCAACTTTTATGATGATTATGACAAAAAATACAGACGCCAGCAGTTGATTGCCAAGTCCTGTGTTCTTGTTGATTCCTACAGGTTTGATGATCTGGACAGCAGTTTTACACTGGATACGGATAATTATGAGAGACTGGCCTGGACCGACAAGGAAGGCATTACCCACAGCATCGAGTATCCTCTGACAGATAAAATACTCATGGACCTGGCAAAGGATCTGGAGGAAAAGTCAGCACCCCGGGTCGTGGATACCGATAAGGACGGGGAACCGGATGATTCCTACTATGTCATCAACCATTATGAAGATCATTTTGTACCGTCCATCACTCTGGCACTTGCGGTAAATTACTTCAATAAATCACTGGATGATCTGGAAGTTGTCCTGGGAGACCATATCACCATCCCCAATGTTCAGTACTTTGATGCGGACAACAATCAGTGGGGTCCCTACAGTATCGTCGAAGAGTATCCTGAACTGGATCAGGACGGGAATGTGATGAAAGAAGGCTCTTCCAGATATGTTACCGATATCAGAATCCCCATAGATGACCGGGGGCAGATGCTGATCAACTATATGGGTATGCGTTCCAATTCTTCCCGGGGAGGCTATCAGACCTTTCCTGTGCGTTCCTATTCAGGATATGCCGGCCGGGTTCCCGGTATGGATCCTTCCGGATGGCCCCGCACAAAAGCCGTCGCCAACAAAATCCTGATGGTGGGAGCCTTCGCCCAGGGGATTGCCGATGATGAAAAGACAACTCCCTACGGTCTTATGTACGGAGTTGAAATCCACGCCAATGCCCTGAATACCATTATAATGGATAATTTCCTCCATGAGTTACCGGCCTGGGGGAATATTCTTATTCTCTTTGTTTCCATTATGCTGATTGCTCTGATCACATCCAGAATGGGGCCGGGGTGGTCTCTGATTCTGACAATCTTTATTATTTTTGCCCAGTTTATCCTCATTTCCATTCTCTTCGAGTTCCGGAATTTGATGATCAATTTTGCCGCACCTGGAATCGGCAGCGCCTTTATCTATATTGTTGTTGTACTGTACCGGATCATTATGGAAGAGTCCGACAAAAAGCGGATCAAGGTCATGTTCGGTAAGTATGTCAGCCCTCTGGTTGTAGAGCAGATGATGGAAAAACCCCCTGAACTGGGGGGTGAAGATAACGATACAACCATATTCTTCTCCGACATCCGCAGTTTTACGACCCTGTCTGAAACTATGAGTCCCCAGGAGCTGGTTACTTTGCTTAATGAGTATCTGACAGCCATGACCGACTGTCTGATCGATTACAGAGGTACTCTGGACAAGTATATCGGTGATGCCATTATGTGTTTCTGGGGCGCTCCCATTCCTCAGGAGGATCATGCGCTTCTGGCCTGTAAATGTGCCTTGAAACAGATGCAGATACTGGAGGAGCTGAACAGCAAATGGCCCCCGGAAAAACAGATTCATATCGGTATTGGTCTGAACTCCGGAATTTCAACCGTCGGAAATATGGGAAGTGAAGGGCGTATGAACTATACGGTCATGGGAGATAACGTCAACCTGGCATCCCGTCTGGAAGGGATCAACAAGCAGTATTACACCAGCATCGTCATCAGCGATTCCACCTATGAAAAGGTAAAAGACCGGGGTGCCATCTGCCGGGAACTGGATGATATCCGGGTAAAGGGTAAAAAGAAACCCGTCAGGATTTATGAGCTTGTCGGATTTGAGGGCGGGCTTGAAGTCGAATAAACACTTTTTCTTTCTGTTTTCATTCATAAGTCTCACTCTGGTTGTCACAGGATGTGGTTTGCCCGTTTACGAAGCCCTTGATCCGCCGGAGGCTCTTACTTTGAGTTCCAGCTATAATGCGGTCGGCTTTACCACAGAGGGTGATTCCATGATTGACGGGTATGTGATTTATTACAAAATCTATTACTCTGGAGATACTCTGGTCCGGTCCGAAGAACTCCTTTTTGATCCCACAACCTATGAAAACGATGATCTGAATGAACTTCCTTCAGGAAGTCAGCTTCCCAAGGAACTGGGTTTTTACAAGCTGGGTTTTGTAAGAAAAACGACTCAGGTTGATCCTCAGCTACCCATCTTAGGGGGCGGACAAAATGTCATTCTGGATTTTACATCTTCACTGCAGCAGACATCCACAATTGATCCGGTTATCCTTCTGGACGGCACAAATATGAATGATGACTTCGGCATACCTGCCAGGGGGGTTGTGTACAGTGAAGCCGCTTCGTATTATCCGAATTATGCCAGTGACAATACATATAAGCGCTTTGTCAGAAATTATGAATACCAGGGCAGCTATATTGACAAGGATATAAAACAGGCCATCGACAGGAGCAGCAGCGGAACGTCATTGTCCGTAATTGAAATTGCCTTTGTTGCCTATAGCTATGGTATAAGCGATACAACCCTGGAGCCCCTGTCCAGTATTCCCGTATATCTGGGAACTGTGGATCAGAATACATTACAGAATAATGTCGGTAATGAACCTGATGAAACAGGTTTATAAAAAATTGAAGGAGTCTCCATGCTGGGATCATTTAAACTGAATTTTATCCTTTTATATATTATTTGCGGGTATGCGGTCGCATATTTCGGAATCTATATTCTCAAGCGCAATTATCTCGGAAGAACCTGGGGGGCTGTACTCATCTCTGTGATCGGTTCATTCCTGGGTGCGCTCTTAAGTTCCGTATTTCTCAGCAGCAGCATGAGTCTGTTCAATATTGCAGCCGCATTACTTATGGGATCTTTGTCTCTTTATGTCTATGGAAAAGCCAGCCGCTATCATCATGACTGAAAACTGAGGGATTTCAAATATAAAATTTAACTTCTGATAATATATATTCTGTCTACTTGAGGATATTGTATATCTATACACAGAAAGGAAATAAAAATGGATGATAATAAAAGAACAAAAAGTTTTGAAGAACTCTGCTCTGTAATAGAAACACTGCGCTCTCCCGAAGGCTGTCCCTGGGACAGAAAACAGACCGCTGAATCCCTCTCGGGAGATATTATTGAAGAAGTTTATGAAGCTGTGGATGCCATCCGGGAGAATGATGACAGACATCTGATGGAAGAACTGGGAGATGTGTACCTGCTGGTCACAATGATTTCCTATATAAAGGAACAGGACGGACAATTCACCATAAGCGATGTGCTCGACGGAATCAGTGAGAAACTGATCCGCCGTCATCCTCATGTCTTCTCTGATGCTGTGGCTGATAATCCGGAGGAAGTCAAAAAACAGTGGGAAGAGATAAAGGTCAATGTGGAAGGCCGCAAACCTAAAAAATCCATTATGGATAAGGTCAGCAAAGGTCTCCCTCCCCTGGAACGGGCATATAAAATTCAGAAGAAAGCTGCCAAAGCCGGTTTTGACTGGCCCGATATCAGCGGTGTCTGGGACAAGGTTCATGAGGAAATAGAAGAGGTCCGCGGGGTGGATGAAGGCAACCGGGAATACCTGATGGAGGAAATTGGTGATCTCCTTTTTTCAGTGGTCAATATTGCCCGCTACATGGATATAGATCCTGCAGAAGCCATGCACAGATGCAATCAGAAGTTCATCAAACGCTTCTCCTATGTTGAAGAAAACATGCAGGAGAAGCAGCTTGAGATGAACTTTGATAATTTTGAGATTATGGATCAGCTCTGGGATGAATCAAAGCTGAAATAATCAGCAATTTTGTTTTTGTCATTTAAGGCCAGAAGTTTTACTCTGGTGATCCGGAACTCGTTCAAAGGCTCTTCTTCTCTGAATTCCTTCAGAAATTTGATGATATTATTCATCTTTTTATTGGTAAAAACTGCTCTTACATGAATGTGATCATCCCTTCTGGTAAATGTGTAGTCCTGTGAGACCCCCAGTTCTTCTGCCTTGCTGTTCAAAAGTTCCATGAGTGACTCTTCCGGCTGTTTCCCGGACAGAGGCTTCAGGGTGTATTCAGAGCCTGCATACAGACCCATGAGAGTCTTCTTTTTCTTGTTTTTCTCTTTCTGCAGAGGATAATACTTTACAGATTCAAAGGAAAATCCTTCAGGAAGATGGGAATTCAGTTTTTTCAGAAGCATCTCATCTTTCATCTCCGGTTTTTCTGGCATTTCCACTCCCATGATCTCCTCAGTTCCTCTGATTCCCAGACTCAGGGGATGGGCAAATTCCATTTTAGGCTTGGGATTGAACCCCTGGGTAAAGCTTATATTCAATCCGCTGCACTGAAAAGCTCTTTCAAAAACATGAAGCGTATCCAGATGGCCCAGGAAAACAGCCTTGTCTTTTTTGGAAAATCCAAAGACCGCTTTAACGGAATTTTCACCCAGATCGTGGCTTTCCAGCTGTGGAGCATCGTCTGTTTCAGGTATTTCAGGGTATGAAAAGGACACAGGGTTTCTGACAGCCGCCTCGTCGTTACAGCTGCCGCAAAGGTGGTCACAATCTTCGGTACAGGCTGTGGTCAGTGTGGTAGAAGCAGAGTTTTCATTTTCTTTTTTCAGGTATCCCGTTGAGACCCGCAGAGAAATTGAATCCCAGGGAAGGGCTTCGTCTTCCCCTTTTTCCCGGCAGATTTCTTTTTCCACATCCCAGTCACATTCGGAAATAACCTCCTGCCAGATGGAACGGTCATGGTATTCGTCCCAGGCATCAAAACGGGCACCCTTCCTGTAGGCAGACTCAATGATGGCCCCTACCCGCTCATCACCGCGGCTCATAATCCCTTCAATAAAGGATGAATAGGGAGAATGGAACCCTACCTTGAAGTTTTTACCCCGCAATCCGTCACGGAGAGAACGGATCTCTTCCATTCCCCTGGTGTCGTTCAGCTGTGAAGCCCGTTCATAGGGCGTATGGGCCTTGGGAATAAAGACAGCCGTATTTACATTGAACTTCATACCTGATTCCTGCTGCAGCTCCTGCAGGAAATCAACAATAGCCTCACTTTCCTTCTTCTCACCAGTCTCCACGGGTAAGCCCAGCATAAAATAGAATTTAGCCAGCTTCCATCCCTTGTTTTTGGCTTCTTTCAGCAGAGCCAGTATTCTGTCACGGGACACATCCTTGTTCAGACCGTGCTGACCGGCTGTTTCAGGTGTTTCCACGGCGAAAGTCAAACCGCTTTTCCTCACAGAGGAAAGCTCCGAAAGAAGCCCCAGGTTCAGTGAATTGACCCTGAGGGAGGGAAGCTGAAAAGAGATGCGTCTGGACTTGTACAGGCCGTTCAGATGTTCTACAAGAGGCAGGAGCCCCACATAGTCTCCGGATGAGAGAGAAGAGAGTGTGATGTTTCTGAATCCGCAGTTGGAGACCAGATGCTCCGCTTCTTCCAGAATATATTCCACATCCTTCTGTCTGTAGGGTCTGTAAAAGAATCCGGCATGACAGAAACGGCAGCCGTTGGGGCAACCTCTCATTATCTCAATAACACCATGTTCCTGAACGGTGGTCAGTGAGGCAATGGGAAGATTCGACCGGGGCTCACTCCCCTGTCCGAACTCAGCAAAAAGAGAGCGGATTGTCTTATTCTCTTTTCCCGGCCACCAGTAGGCGGGATCTTTTCGCAAAACGGCTTCAAGATCCTCTTTGCTCCCTCCTGATGCGGCCGTGCGGGAAAGATCCTCACCGTAATTATTAATAAAATGCTCCCCTTCTCCTATATAGACATAGTCTACAAAGTCTCCAAAGGCGGCAGGGTTTGTGGCAGCAGGTCCTCCTGCTACAATAATGGGATCTCCGGGACCCCTGTCTTCTCTTCTGAGAGGAATATGGCCCAGTTCCAGAATATTCAGCAGGTTTGTGAGGGTGAGTTCATATCCTATGGAAAACGCCAGGATATCAAGTTCATTCAGGGGGATGCCGCTCTCCAGAGTAAACAGAGGAACTCTCTTTTTTCTGAGAACCTCTTCAAAATCCTGAGCCGGTGCAAAGACGCGTTCGCACTGGATCCCGTCAACGGCGTTATAGCGGTTATAGAGTATCCGGATGGCCTGGTTGGACATTCCGATCTCATACATATCCGGAAAGGATATGGCCATTCTCAGTTTTTCATCTTTTCTGTAGAGAATGCTGCCCAATTCTCCACCGGTATAACGTGCCGGCTTGGAAACCTGAAGCAATTCTCTGTTTAAATCTTTATATGCAATGATTTTAGACATTAATTAACGTTTTTGTATCGTCTATGGTAAACACTGAGCAATATTCCGATTCCCAGCATTGTAGTCCAAAGCGATGATCCTCCGTATGACAAAAATATAAGCGGAATTCCGGTAATCGGCATAATACCGATGGCCATTCCGATGTTGATCATAAAGTGAAAGAATATCATCCCTACAATACCGGCGGCAATGAGTGAACCGAATAAATCCTGTGATTTCAGTATTATATTTATACAGCGCCAGAAGATCAGCATATAAAGCACTATGATTAAAAGATTTCCGAAAAATCCTATCTCCTCGGAAATGATGGAAAAGATAAAGTCCGTACTCTGTTCGGGAAGATAGCGGTAATGGGACTGGGTTCCTTTTAAATATCCCTTGCCGAAGGCTCCTCCTGAACCGACCGCGGTAACCGATTGAATAATATTCCATCCTGATCCTCTGGGATCAACCTGAGGATCAAGAAATACTATAAGACGCATGACCTGATACTCTTTGAGGACCTTTCTGGCAAAGAATGACAGAAAATAGGATACGGCAGTAATGGAAAAGAAAGATGTGAGATAGAAAAAATATCCCTTCTGGGTAAAGAGGTATCCTATGAGAGTTATTATGGAAATGACTCCGAGTGTTATTGTGATGACAGTCATTAAAGACTGTTCTGTAAATAGAATAAGCGCGTTTCCCGGTGAGTCTGCCATAAACATCAGGTAGTAAGGAAGCATTGAGAACAGGATGGTCAGCAGACCGGCAGCACTGAGCATGATCAGATACCGGGGTCTGGCACCGGCAATAAACATCATAACAAGGAATACAGGAGCAAATACTATGGCAGTTCCCAGATCCGGTTGAATCAGAATCAGTCCCATAGGCAGGCCTATGATCAGTAATCCTGTGCAGAAAACCCGAAAGGTCTGAATATACTTTCTGTTGCTTTCCAGGTAAAAACTCAGAAAAATTATTGTGATCAGTTTCGATAGTTCCGAAGGCTGAATCCCGAGGGAACCGTATCCCAGCCAGGATTTGGAACCGTTTACCACCTTACCGAAACTTGCGGTCAGCAGAAGAATCACCAGCATACCCAGATAAAGCCAGAAGGCGAAGTTTTTTATAATCCGGTAGTCCATAAATGAGACAACCAGCAGGATTATATTGCCCGTAACCACCCATATGATCTGTTTGATATATTCATCGCTGACAATTACCCCGTTAGAGTTGACGCCGCTGGAATAGATAAAGAAAATTCCGATAACCATGAGAAACTGAATGGCAAGATAGAGAACAAAGTCAAATCCGAAAATGGAGGACATATTTATCTTAATTTTCAACTTCATCCTCCAGGACAATATCTCTGGTGTACCAGACCCCTCTTTTTCTCAGCAGCCGTATGGTCTCTTCATAATTGGTGTTTCCAAAATAACCCTGATAAATAATATCCGCCGCCTTCGGAGCCCACCATTCCCATTCATTTGAAGCTTCCACCATGGTGATTACCACGATTTTATCTTTTTCGTTATCTTCCGACCAGGGACCGTAGGAAGCAAACCAGGAGTGCCAGTTTGTGCTGCTCCCCACTTCACCTGTCCCTGTCTTACCAGCCACCTCGACCTGATCGTTCAGTATGACCACATCGGCCGTACCATCGGAGATAACCCCTCTCAGGTACTCTCTGAGGGTTTCCATGGTTCGGGGGCTTATTGTTGTTTTTCTGAGAACTTCCGGGGCGATTTCTTCTACAACAGACTTATTGGTCGTATTGACGATCTGCTTCAGCAGATGGGGTTTGTATATCTTACCCTCTTCATTGACTATGGCGGCAACCATGTCAGCCAGCTGCAGAGGAGTGACCGTAACGAAACCCTGTCCGATGGATGCATTCAGTGTGTCTCCCGGGGTCCACCGGCTGTTATAGGTCCTCTCTTTCCAGGCGGGGGATGGAATATTCCCCTGCACTTCTCCCTGCAGATCTATACCCGTGGGAGATCCCAGACCGAATGCATGGGAATATTCGGAAATTTTGGCTATTCCCAGATTCTCAACACCAATTGTTCCAAAATAGATATTGCAGGATTCGGCCAGAGCTTCTTTCAGATTCAGCTTTCCATGGCCTGTCTTTTTATGGCAGTAGAATGTTCTGTTTCCCAGCTCCATGGAGCCGGTGCAGTCAATAAGGCGGTTTGGATTGAAGCTGTCATCCTCCAAAATGGCCGCCGTAAGGAGAATCTTGAAGGTTGATGCCGGCGCATAGGAGGACTGGATGGATCTGTTCAGAAAAGGAAAATCCGGATTCAAAGAGAGAACACCGAAATTATTGGGACCTTTCTGGTTGAACAGGTTCGGATTGAAACCGGGATAGGATACCAGAGCCAGAACCTCTCCGCTTTCGGGTTTCAGAACCACAACAGATCCCTTACGGGGCCCCAGGGCTTTTTCTGCCAGTTCCTGAATATGGCGGTCAATTGTCAGTACCAGGTCATACCCGTTTTCCGGGGGCTGCAGGTTCCCCTCTTTGTTCATCTGCCTGCCGCGGACATCTACGGTATTGAATATTCGGCCGTTTTTTCCCCGGAGAATGTGGTCGTACTGCTTTTCTATTCCGCTTTTTCCAAGAACATCTCCCGAAGAGTATCCACGGTTGTATAGAACCTGCAGTTCTTCGTTGGTTATGTTTCCAACGTACCCCAGTACATGAGAGATGGAACCGGATGTGTTGTAGAACCGTCTGGGTTTACTGCTCCAGCTGATCCCCGGGAAATCTTCGATATTTTCGGCAATAAGGGTGATTTTTTCAAAAGATACGCCGTCTGCCACCTCGGCAGCCACATAGGAAAAAAAACGGGAATCAGGGAACTTACGGGTCAGCTCGTCTTCAGAAACTCCCAGAATTTCAGAGAGTCTTCGGATAAGGTCCGGTAAATTCTCCCTGTCTCCATAACCGGGAGTATACTTGACGGCAAAGGAATCCACATTCATGGCAAGAGGAATATCCGTATTCCGGTCGTATATCTTTCCACGCTGTGCCGGTATCACTTTGGATCGCTGAGACACCTGCTGAGCCTTCTTCTCATAGATCAGGTTATCCACTATCTGAAGATTGAAGAGTTTATAGATATAGAGAAAAATGATTATCAGGATAATCCCGCTGAGAAGGTAAACCCTTCCGTTGTTCACATGCTTCCGGACACTCATATTTACAGAGTCTTCCTCTCTTTCAGAACTTTATCGAAGATGATTCTGAGAAGAAGGAACAGAAAAGGAGCCAGAAGAGCGTTCATAAGGAGTTCGAAACCAAAAGAACTGCTGATAAAAATACTTCCTGAGTACTGAATGTTGAAAATGGAAAGGATCATATAGGATAATCCCCCTTTGAGCAGCGTTGCCAGGGCTACAGAAAGAACCGGAAACAGAACGGGGTCCAGGTTAAGCCGTTCATGAAACAGTCCTGTTATCTGTCCGGTGATCATCCTGATCAGGCTGTTGAACCCAAGGGGTGAAAGGCTCAGGAAGTCTTCCATAAGTCCTGTGGCAAAACCGCTGATCTGTCCGGTTACAGTGCCATAGCGTATAGATACATACACCAGTATGATAAGAGTTGTATCAGGAATCCCGAAACTCAGACTCAGGTAGCGGGAAAGGGTTGTCTTCAGGAGAATTGAGAAGAGCATCAGGATAAATACAGTCATATTCTTTTTCATTTCAACTGATCCTTGTCTTCGGTGAGTACAAACACATATTCCAGTTTTCCAAAATCAATGGTCGGAGTGACTTCAATTTCCAGAGATGTAATATACTCCCTGGAGGTAATGCTCTTAACCTTCCCTATGGAGATACCCCCGGGATACAGAGATTCCATACCCGAGGTGATGATGGTGTCATCCACATTTATCTGGGAAAGGGCTGTTTTCTTTACATAATTCATGATCAAGTGGTTTTCACTGTCTCCCATTCCGGCAATGAGTCCCTCGTACCGGGAGTACTGAAATCGGGCGGCAACATAGCTTGTGCTGTTGTATATAGGAATAATCTGAGAGGAATTGACACCTGTCTGGATAACCTTGCCCACCAGGCCGATAACACCCTCCTGATAGGCCGTAACAGGCATACCCTTTCTGATTCCGTCCTTTGATCCCTTGTTGATTATGAAGGAGGAAAAGAGGCTGACCGGGTCTTTGGCAATGATTCTGGCACTGATATGGTCAATTTCGAGGGTCCTGGAATAACCAAGCTGCTCTCTGAGCAGTTCATTTTCCCTGTTCACTTCCTCAATATTGCGGTCCATCTGTTCATATTCCTGCAGTTTCTGCAGGGTCGCACTGTGTTCTTTTCTCAGATTGCTCAGTTCATTGATGGAATTGACAGTTCCGGAAAACCAGGTGACAGTTGAATTGATTCCATTTTGAAAGACCGACAGAATACTCATCCC
>JAQQAM010000046.1 GCA_028532905.1 Spirochaetales bacterium | reverse complement strand
AACTGCGGCATTAGCAAGCAGGAACGGGATCAGTGTCTGTCCCAGGGGGGCAGCCTGATCGAGATGATACAGGAAAAAGCCCTACATCGGGATATCAGAAGAAAAAAAGTCCTCCTTGAATGGATTCTGACTGAAAAGGAGTCCCGCTTTGTGATTCATGACGAAGGGGACGGTTTTGATGTGGATGAGTATAAGCGTTCTCTGCATAATGCCTCTTCAGAGAGTCTGAGCAGCAGAGGGATTCTGCTGGCCCGTATTGTGGCCGACCGAGTCCTGTTCAACAAGAAGGGCAATCAGGTAACCATGATCATGGACCACAGGCATCTCCATGAACGTCTGACCCCTGCGGGATTTTCCACAGAAGAGATGCTTATTGTCAAAGAAGGGGATATTGTGGTCCGCTCGGGAGATCCTGGAGATTCTATTTTCTATATTTCCAGCGGCAGTTACAAAGTTGTTCATCATGGGAAAATTGTCGGCCGCATCACGCCTGAGGATGTTTTTCTGGGAGAGATGGCCTTTCTTCTGAACAAGGACAGGAGTGCTTCGGTGATTGCCGAGACCCAGGGAAAGCTGATCCGCATTCCCCGCAAGGCCTTTATCAAAGTTCTGAAACAGTATCCCCAGTACGGTCTTTTCCTTAGCCGCCTTCTGGCGACCAGACTCAAAAGGACCAATGAGTTTATTGTCTCCTCACTGGGGCAGGATGATGAAGAGGAAAACAAAAAGGATCTGACAATCTAGTTTCAGAACGGCCTGACCCGGTTGATATCCGAATCACTGCGGCTTGGTTGCGAAGTAAAAAAAACAGCCCCGTGAAGGGCTGTTTTTTTATGCATCATTCGGCATTTTAGACCGGTACTTATTCTTTGTCCTCTTCAGGAGGCATAACCACCTGCAGGTGAAGATCCTGAAGCTGGCCGGTATCCACATTGGCAGGACTGTCGTCCATGGGGGACATGCCCGCAGAGTTTTTCGGGAAGGGGATCACTTCCTTGATGGAGCTCTTTCCGGCCATGATCATAACCAGACGGTCCAGTCCGGCTGCCATGCCTCCGTGGGGAGGAGCGCCGTAGCGGAAGGACTCCAGGAGGAATCCGAAACGCTCTTCAGCCACCTCTTTCGGGAAGCCTACTACATTGAAAATCCTCTGCTGCAGTTCAGGGTCATGGACCCTGATGGAACCTGAGGCCAGCTCGTATCCGTTGAGGACCAGGTCGTACAGATCTCCCTTTACAGGGCCGGGATCCGTGTCGAAGGTCTCCAGGTACTGTTCCTGGGGCATGCTGAACATATGGTGTGCCGGTTCCCAGGCTTCCTCTTCCTCGTTGTATTCGAACAGGGGGAAGTCCACAATCCAGACAAACTTGAACTGGCTTTCGTCAATGAGGCTGAGGTCCTTACCCAGTCTGGAGCGGACGGCTCCCAGGGAGTTACAGGCTGTTTTCCAGTCGGCGGCCATGAGGAGGATCAGATCCCCTTCTCCGGCTTTAAGACCTTTTTTGATCTCATCCGCCTGATCGGCAAAGAACTTGGATACACCGCCGTCCAGTCCGTCTGAGGTGACCTTCATCCAGGCCAGACCTTTGGCCCCGAAGGTTTTGGCGGTCTCTTCCAGATCGGAGATCTTTTTACGGGAGTAGTCGGCCGCAGCACCGGGAACGACCATGGCCTTGACTACTCCATCTGCTTCCAGAACTGACTTGAAGACAGAAAAATTACTGCCGGGAACGAAAGGAGCAAAGTCCTGGAAGGCCAGTCCGAATCTCAGATCGGGTTTGTCGCTTCCGTACAGGTTCATGGCATCATCATAGGGGAGGCGTTCAAAGCTGACAGGCAGTTCAATGCCCATGGCTTCTTTAAAGATATGGCCCATCATCCCTTCTGTGATGGCAAATACATCCTCTCTGGAGACATAGCTCATCTCCAGGTCGATCTGGGTGAACTCCAGCTGTCTGTCCCCTCTGGCATCTTCGTCACGGTAGCAGCGGGCTACCTGGAAGTATTTGTCAAAACCCGAAACCATAAGCAGCTGCTTGTAGAGCTGGGGAGACTGGGGCAGGGCGAAAAACTTGCCTGCATGGAGTCTGGAGGGAACCAGAAAGTCCCTGGCCCCTTCGGGGGTGGACTTGATCAGAGTGGGGGTTTCAATTTCAAGAAACTCGTTTTTCTGCAGGTATTCCCGCATGGCATAGGTTACCTTGTTCCGCAGAATGATTCTGTCCTGCATCCCTTTGGACCGGAGATCCAGGTAGCGGTATTTGAGACGGGCGGTCTCATTGGAGTCTGTCTCGTCCTCAATCATAAAGGGAAGAGTCAGACAGGTATTGAGTATTTCGATATTCTTTACAGATACTTCTATTGCCCCGGTGGCCATATCGGGATTGATCATGGAGTCGGGTCTTTTTCTGACCAGACCCTCAATGGCAACACAGTATTCAAATTTCAGGCTGCCGGCCAGTTCCGCCAGGGCGGCTGGTACATCTTCATCAACGACAATCTGGGTTTCACCGTATCTGTCTCGCAGGTTAATAAAGTGGACACCGCCGTGGTCGCGGTTTCTGTGGACCCATCCGTTCAGGATTACGGTCTTTCCGTCATCAGAGGCTCTGAGACTACCGCAGGTTGCGGTTCTTTTCATCTTTTCCATAGAAAGGAATGTACCATTTCCGGCTGTTCAGAATCAATGAGGCTGTCGGGGAAAAATCCTTTATTCAGATAGAATTGTTCCGGGTTTGCTCCAGGTGTTCAGTCTTTTTCAGGATCTGTTTCTGTTGTGTCTGAGTCTACCGGTGCCTTCTGTTTCAGGTGGACACGGTATTTGAGTGCCATTCTGTCGGGCTGATAGGACCTTTTGGTCTTTCTCAGTCCCTCCATTCCCAGATCCTGCTCCAGATTGATCTCTTTGAATCCCCTGCAGAAATGTTCGGCAAAACGGTTGAACATAAACTGGTAGATCCCCTTGTAGTTCACGTCGCCCTTGGCAAAATGAATGGTGAAGACATCGGGGCTTACTTCTTCTCCCAGCATAAATCCGGAGGGTTTGTTGTCGGCATAGAAGATGGCTCCCCTGAGACAGAACTGCTCCCTTTTTTCCAGAGCTTCCCGGCACTGATAATAGTCGGAATCTCCCATCTCCTGGGTGGAGCTGTTCTGCCAGGAATCCAGAAGGTCCAGAGTTTCATGGGTATTGTCATCCCTCAGCTCTTCCACATGGGGGCAGTAGAGGGTCTGGTACTGTTTCAGAAGATTTCTTTTTTTATGGAGCTTGCGTCCCGGGTAGTGCTGCATCTTTTCTGTGGTATACAGGTAGTCCGAATCCTGCTCCAGAAAGTCGCTGAAAAAATTCCATTCCTTTAGAGAGGGCAGCCATTCCTCAGGAACCGGAAAGATCATGTCATAGTCATCCTCTTTGCTGATTCTCACCAGCTCTCTGGTATAGTCTTGCGATTCTCTTAAGTCCATCAGAGGCATCAGATACCTTTTTTTATCGTAGCTCAATCCGGATATGAAATAGAATTCACCGCTTTTCAGAACTTCGTATTCGTGGGTGGTTCTGAAAAAATAGAGATTGGCAAAGCAGTATTCGGAAAGAGGAATTTTAATCTCCCTCATCATGGGGGCAATCAGTTCACGGTGCTTGTATTCAAGTTTTTCCCTTTCCATTCATCCTCCGGAGTGACTTTAGTTCAGTTTTAGTATCATTTTAAAACTGGAATATACTAATTGTTCTATCAGGGAGCAAGTAAAAAGTATAATCCCTATGCTTTTGGTAGACTTTCTGCGCTCTTCGGCACGGAAAGATGTTTTCTTCTTGTTCAAAATTAATTATATTTGTAAAACAGGAGTATTCAATGGAAAGAATCTATCTCGACAGCAACGCAACCACTGTTGTGGATCCCCTGGTCAAGCAGGCAATGGATCCTTTTTTCTGTCAGATGTACGGAAATCCCAATTCTCTTCACCGCTTCGGAACAGAGACCCATCCGGCCATGAGCATCGCTCTGGACCGTATGTACAGCGCTGTCGGAGCCGCCGATGAGGATGATATTATAATAAACGGATGCGCCACAGAAGGTAACAACACGGTTATCAAAGGCGCTTTTCTCGATGCCATGGCCCAGGGGAAACCCTGTCATATAATTACCACACAGATTGAGCATCCCAGCATCCTTCATACCTGCCAGTATCTGGAGAAGGAACAGGGTGTGGAGGTTACCTATCTTCCGGTCAATGCAGAAGGCCTGGTGACTCTGGAGAGCCTCAAGGAGCATCTGGTCAGAGGAAAAACCACTCTGGTTTCGGTGATGTGGGCCAATAATGAGACAGGCCTGATCAATCCGGTGAAAGAGCTGGCGGAATATACCAAAAGCCAGGGTGTTCTGTTTCATACTGATGCGGTTCAGGCCTTCGGAAAGCTCCCGGTCAACCTTCAGGAGGTTCCGGCAGATTATGTGACCTTCAGTGCTCATAAGTTTCATGGTCCCATCGGAGTGGGAGCCCTCTATATCAGAGCCGCCGCTCCCTCAACACCCCTTCTGCACGGCGGTGAACAGATGGGCAGAAAAAGAGCGGGAACGGTGAATGTCCCCTTTATGGTGGGAATGGGACTGGCCATGGAGCTGGCAGCTCAGCATATCGAGTATTACAATACCGAGGTGAGACGGCTGCGGGATAAGCTGGAAGACGCTATTTTGAAGCTTTCCGACACCATGATTATCGGGGACAGGAAAAACCGGACCCCCAACACCATTCTGGCCAGTTTCAAAGGGATTGAAGGAGAAGCCTTTCTCTGGGATCTGAACAAGAACGGTGTTGCCGCCTCTACAGGCAGTGCCTGTTCTTCTGAGGAACTGGAAGCGGATGCGACTTTTCAGGCAATGGACATGGATAATAATCTCTCCCATACGGGTGTGCGGTTTTCTCTCTCCCGCTTTACAACGGAAGAGGAGATTGACAAGGCCATTGAAGTCATAAACAGAACCGTAGAGAGGCTGCGGTCTATTTCCAGCACCTACAGCTCCTAGCTGTACCGGATGAGTTCTTCCGTTTCCGGCAGTACTCATGAGCACTTGAAAAACGGTTTACCGGGCTTGGAAGCCTGTATACAAAGGAATAAACATCAGTGACCTGAAGATGCTTTGACTGGATCAGGGTATCAGGGACTGTAAGGAGAATATATATTATGGCAAAAAATGATCTGCTGGGAGGTTCCCTCTGGGATAACTACTCTGCAAAAGTGGCAGACAGAATGGATAACCCGATCTATCAGGGGGAAATCACACAGCAAGAGGCTGATGCAATGGGAGCCCGTCTGATTGTTGCAGACTGGGGTGCCGAATCCTGCGGCGATGCGGTGCGCCTGTACTGGGCTGTGGACAAAGAGACGGATGTTATTAAAAAAGCCACCTTCAAAAGCTTCGGCTGCGGAACGGCTATTGCCTCCAGCGATATGATGGTGGAGCTCTGCCTGGGCAAGACTGTGGATGAGGCTATTCAGATTACCAATCTGGACGTGGAGCAGGCGCTGCGGGACACTCCCGATGTTCCTGCTGTTCCTCCCCAGAAAATGCACTGTTCCGTCATGGCCTATGACGTGATCAAACAGGCCGCCGCCATTTTCAAGGGTGTTGAAAAGGGTATCCTGGATGATGACGAGATGGTCTGTGAATGTGCCCGGGTGACCCTGAAGACTATTCAGGAAGTGATCCGGATCAATGACCTGACCACTGTGGAAGAGATAACCGATTACACCAAGGCGGGAGCCTTCTGTAAATCCTGTATCAAACCCGGCGGTCATGAGCAGAAAAAATACTATCTGGTGGACATTCTCAAAGAGACCAGAGCCCAGATGGAGATGGAAAAGGCTCAGATCAAGGAAGAACCCTTTTCCGCCCGTTCTCCCTTCCAGAAGATGAGGCTCATTGAGAATTTCTTTGAAGCCGAGATCAGGCCCCTTCTTCACAAAGACGGCGGTGATGTTGAGATTCTGGATATCCGGGACGGAGAGGAAGAGACTACCGTTGTGGCCATCAGCTACAAGGGAGCCTGTATGGGATGCGGTTCTGCCCTCACCGGAACCCTCAGTTTTATCGAAAACGGTTTGAAGGAAAAGGTAGACCCCTCTATCAGAGTGTCTGTACAATAAATCCTATGAGAAGCGGCACGGCAGATCTGCCACTGCATAACGGAAGAGTTCCCCGCTGGCTGTCCGAACGGATGGCAAGGCTCGGGCGGGAAGTGGTCCGTATTCTGGTGGAGGAGCAGGGAGCCGATGCCTTTCTTTCCCGATTGAGTGACCCCTTCTGGTTCCAGTCTCTGGGATGTGTTATGGGAATGGACTGGCACTCATCGGGGATAACAACCTCGGTTATGGGAGCTTTGAAGCGGGGGGTCAATCCCCTCTCTCATGAACTGGGTATCTATATCTGCGGCGGCCGGGGACGGTACTCCCGGGCCACGCCGGATGAAATAATCGACATATCCCATAAAGAAGGGCTGGACGGTGATGAACTGGTCCGCTCCTCCCGGCTCAGTGCCAAAGTGGACAATACCTGTCTGCAGGACGGTTTTCAGATTTATCTGCACAACTTTATTCTCACTCGGGAAGGCCGCTGGGCTGTGGTGCAGCAGGGTATGAACAAAGAGAACGCCATGGCCAGGCGCTATCACTGGCACTCTCCCAAAATCAAATCATTTGTTCTGGATCCCCAGGCTGCGGTATCAGGAAGAAATCAGGGACAGCTGGTCAATCTCAGCGACCGCCGTTCTGAAGATGCCCATAAGGCCATCCTGGATTTCAGCAGACAGAGCACTTCTGTTCAGACCGGCGAGCTGCGTCAGCTTCTGATGCCCTCCCGGCATGATGTCCGGCCTGAGGATGTGAACCCCGAAAGGCTGGGAGCCGTTCTGGCGGCTGCCGGTGAAACCGGTGTGTCCAGTTTTCAGGACCTTCTGATGATTCAGGGGCTGGGGCCCCGGACCATGAGGTCTCTGGCTCTGGTGAGTGAGGTGATCTACGGGACTCCCTGCCGCTTTGATGATCCCGCCCGGTTTTCCTTTGCCCACGGAGGCAAAGACGGGCATCCTTTTCTGGTACCCCTTAAGGTATATGATGAAACCCTTGCCTTTTTACAACGGTCGGTCACAAAGAGCCGGGTGGATGAAAGTGAGAAGAGGGACAGCCTGAAACGCCTCCACAGCCTGCAGATCAGAATCGAATCACTGGAGAATCTCAGGGCGGATCCGGAAAAAGTTATGGCCTGGGACAGGCAGCATTCATCTGAGTTCGGCGGCAGAACAGTGGGAGGACCGGTTCGTCCCGGAGGAAGGAGCCGGTTTGTTCACAGGACTGCCGCATCGGATGGCGGGCACAGATCCTCCAGAGGAACCGGTAAAAAAGATCCTCAGCTGGAATTGTTTGGAGATCAGATCTGAGATATAAGAACTCCGCCTGATCCGGACCTTTCAATTATTAAGGATTATTTATCCGTCTTTCTGCCGGCTTTTTTGAAACGAATCTCTTCAATCTTATTGTTCGTCTCTTTTGAAACTCTGTACAGCCCTTCGGGAAGGTCTATCTCGGATCCTTCTTTTGGAATCTCTCCCAGTTTTTCAGTAAGGTAGCCGCTTATGGTGAGGGTTTTAATGTCATGTTCCAGGTCCAGACCCAAATGGTCATGGAGTTCATAAAAGGATGTATCTCCCTGAATGATCCATTCATTGTCGTCCAGTGTCAGGATTTTTTCAGTTTCAGTCTCTTCGTTCTCGTCATAGATTTCTCCGAAGATTTCCTCTATCACATCCTCCATGGTCACGATTCCCGTCAATCCGCCGTACTCATCCAGAACCACCGCCAGACTGAGTTTTTCATCCTTGAACTGATGGTACAGGTCGTGAACCATTTTGGTCTCGGGAATGAAAAAGGGTTCGTGCATTTTATCCTTGAGTCTGACACCCTCTTCTCCGGCTGTTATAGCTTTGAGGATGTCCCGCATCAGGACGATGCCCTCAATATGTTCGGGGTTCTCATTGTAAACCGGAATTCTGGAGAAATCCCGGTCTATGATCTCATCCAGGATCTCCTCTATGGGCGACTCCTTATCCAGACAGAATACATCGGTTCTGTGTGTGGTGATTCCCTTTACGGGAGTATCATTGATTCTGAAAATATTTTTGACCATCTGTTTTTCATAGCTTTCGACTATTCCCATGTTCTCTCCCAGAGACACCATCTGCAGAAGGTTCTCCAGGGTAAATGATCTTTTTACCTGGCCGGCGAAGAGTCTGGTGATCAGAGAGCTGATCCCTGAAATAAACCAGATCACAGGCCGGAAGATATAACTCATCCAGTGAATGGGGTAGGCCATCATCAGGCAGATCGGTTCGTTTTCCGCCAGGGCAATCTGTTTCGGGGTCACCTCTCCGAATATCAGAACAAAAAGAGTGAGCAATCCTGTCATATATCCCACGAACTGGGAGCCGAACAGTGATATGGTCAGAGATGTGGACAAAGCCGTTGCCCCGATATTGGCCAGATTATTTCCAATAAGCAGGGTCGTAAGAAGGACGTCCGGTTTTTTCGTCAGCCGGGACACTTTCCGTCCGCGGCGTCCTTTTGACTTTTCCAGCCTGTGTATCTGCAGCAGGGAAAGAGAAGTAAAAGCTGTTTCGGTAGATGAAAACAATGCCGACATCATAAGGAGAAAAACTAAAAGTATAATTTGGGGAATCATAGGGCGGCAAAGCCTCTGAACTCTGCAGACTGGCAGAGCCTGGGGGAAGAGTGTATTACATTACATAAATAAGGGTCAGGGTCGTCCATAGGGAAATTATTCATGAAATTGTATTATTATGCAAGATTTATATTTTTCCATCCCCCCCTGTTTTTTATCTATAGAGCTGCCGATTATAAACGGGTGAAAGTTAAAACAGTCCTTATTCCGGTTCTCTTGTTTTTTATCTGCCTGTCCGGTCTGTCTGCCGATGATGCGGTCAGCCTCACCATCATTAAGAAGATGGCCGAATCTCCCGACCCCAACCAGAAGCTGGAAGCCGTGCAGAGCCTTGAGAATATGTTTGCCCGGGGCCTTTCCGATAAGGATGCCGCCGAAGCTCTGAATATTCTCTCGTTTCTGTCAACAGAAGGGCTGGTGAATGTCAAATACGACAGCCTGAGAGTGGATAACAATCACAGTCAGGTCAGGAATGAGGCTGTCAGAGTTCTGGGAACAACAGGCCGGGAAGAAGCTGTGGAGGCCCTGGTCACTGTCATTCTGAATGAACCCCAGACCCATGTGCTGTCTACGGCTGTTATCTCCTGCGGTCAGCTGGGAATGGCCGGCAAAAGGATGAATGCTGCTTTTTATATGATACTGACAGGTAAGAAGGAAGCTTACCGGTATGACAGCCTTGTCTATAACACCCTGCTGGCTGTTCAGGAGATAATGAAAAAAGATGATTCCCTGCTCATATCAGGTGTATTGAGAGAGGGTGTTATTTATGTTGCCCGGCCGGATGCAGGGTATCTGAAAAAGACCCGGCTCCTGGCAGAAGAGATTCTGAAAAAGAAATAGCTTTTGTTTTAAGTCAATGCTGAGGCTGAAATGGTGAATCGGGACAGGGCTGCAGCTTATAAAATGAGAGGGGAAGATCTTCTACCCGACATAAAAGTGCTAAACGCACCTGAAAAAGCCGTCGCCCCTTACTGCTTTTTCCATCAGACGATAGATTACCTTCCCCGCAGGAATGAAAGTGATTCATCATTAATCATAGTTCATTTTTAATAGGATTTCAGGAAAAATCACTGAATTTAGGGTCAATTCTTTGATTTCGCTGAATTTCAACCCTTTTCCCTGCATGATTTTCATCTCATTATTGCCCCGGCACCATAAAATTATTATTTTATATTCCGGAGAACGGAACCGTGCCTTTTAGAGGTTTTAAAGCGGCTCTGTTCCCGTTTTTATTAATCATGACAAGGAGACATATTCGTGTCGAAAAAGAAATTTAAAACCGAGGTGAATCAGCTTCTGGATCTTCTGATTCACTCACTTTATTCCCACAGTGAAATCTTCCTCAGAGAACTGATTTCCAACTCCTCCGATGCCCTGGACAAGCTCAAATACCTGACCCTGACGGATGAGGCTTTCAAAAGCCTGGAGTTTAATCCCCGCATTGATATTGTGATCGATAAAAATGACAAGAAAACCCTGACCATCAAAGACAACGGTATCGGAATGAACGAACAGGATCTGGTGGACTCTCTGGGAACCATCGCCCGTTCAGGAACCAAAAACTTCCTGAGTCAGCTCAGCGGTGATGCTAAAAAAGATTCAAATCTGATCGGTCAGTTCGGTGTCGGTTTCTACTCCATTTTTATGGTCGCCGACAAGGTGGATGTGATCACCCGGAAAGCCGGAGAAGATACAGCCTGGAAATGGAGCAGTGACGGAAGAGAAAGCTACAGTCTGGATCCGGCAGAAAGAGAAGAAGGAAGCGGTACCTCCGTCATCCTCCACCTCAATGATACGGGAAAGGATTATGCCAACCGCTATGATCTGGAACAGATCATCAAAAAATACTCCAACCACATTGCCTTCCCCATTTTCCTCCATTACGAATCCAGCCGCTATGAAGGGGAAGGGGACGACAGAAAAGAGATCAAGGAAGACAAGGTTGAGCAGATTAACAGCGCATCCGCTCTGTGGAAACGGTCTGCCAGAGAGATCAAGGATGAAGAGTACAACGAGTTCTATAAATCCATCTCCAACGACATGGACGATCCCCTCCATAGAATCCATACCCGTGCAGAAGGAACTCTGGAATATACAACTCTCTTCTTTATTCCCCAAAAAGCGCCCTTCGATATGTACCAGGCCGATTACAAGCCCGGTGTAAAACTCTATGTGCGCCGTGTGTTTATCACAGATGATGATAAAGAGCTCCTCCCCACCTATCTGAGGTTTGTACGGGGTGTGATCGATTCGGAAGATCTTCCCCTGAATGTGAGCCGGGAAATTCTGCAGAAGAACAAGATCCTTTCCAGCATTAAAAATGCGTCAGTTAAGAAGATCCTGTCCGAGCTGAAGAAGCTCTCTGCCAAAGAGGATGAGTACAAAGAGTTTATCGAACAGTACAACCGCCCTCTGAAAGAAGGGGTCTACTCGGATTACGCCAATAAAGATGATCTGATGGAACTTGTCCGCTTCAAATCCACCTCTGTTGAGGGATGGACCAGTCTGGCCGCCTATGTGGACAGAATGACCGAAGATCAGAAATCCATCTACTACATCACCGGTGACAACGAAACCACCTTAAGAAACTCTCCTCTTCTGGAAGCCTATAAGAAGAAGGGCATTGAAGTCCTGATTATGGACGACGAGATCGATGAGATTGTCGCTCCCATGATGGGCATGTACAAAGAGAAAGAGATGAAGAGCGTCAACAAGAGCGGCTCTGCGGACGATCTGAAAACAGATGAGGACAAGGAAAAGGAAAAATCCGTTGAACCCCTCTTGAAGAAAATCAAAGAGGCTCTGGGAGAAGAGGTCAAGGAAGTTGTGGCTTCCAGCCGGCTCCATGAATCTCCCAGCTGTATTGTGGCCGACGAGAATGATCCCACAGCCCAGATGCAGCAGATGCTCAAAGCCATGGGACAGACGGATATGCCCGAAATCAAACCGATTCTCGAGATCAATCCCGACCATGCCATTGTGAAGCAGCTCTCCGGTTCTTCTGATGCATCCCTTCTGGAAGATGTGAGCCACCTTCTTCTGGACCAGGCCATCCTGGCAGAGGGAGCTCCTCTGAAAGACCCTCATGCCTTTGCCAAAAGGCTGAACCGGGTTATGGAAATGGCTCTGTAGGGCCATTTTGAGGGAGCAGATCTCTCAAGAATGAAAAGCTGTCCTGTGAAAGGGCAGCTTTTTTTTGATTAATAGACCGGAATAGGAAATAATTAAATCATGTGAACAACTCCGGAGGTTTATTATTATGAAAAAGGTCCTTGCCGTCCTTTTGCTGTTGTCACTGTGTACAGCCTCTTTGACGGCTCAGGAAAAAAGATCACATAACCTGACCCTGCATCAATTGTATGGAGTCCATTACCTGAACAGAATCAGAGAGTATGAGGGTAATACCGGTTATGATGATTTCAGTGATTCCATAAATTACTGGGGTGCCGGAGGAACCGTATTTGCCGGATTCGGCCCTCTGGGAGCCTATACACAAACGGCATTTTTTATTCCCACCGGCCATAGCTATGACCCTGAATCTCCTTTAGGAAAACAGCAGTACACGAGCTTCAGAATCGGCATGGACAGCCTCAGCGGCCTTGGACTGGCCGTAGAAATAACCCCGGAGCTGGGATTCCTGCTGGGTGCCGGAATTCACTGGGACCTCAGTTTTATGTATAAGGATCCTTATTACGGAAGAGAAGGTTCGGAACCTTCACTGACCTTTGATCTGGGTCTGGGAAGCGGGGCAGACATTTATGTGATGGCCTCCGATACGGTCAGCCTCTATTTCGGTGCAATGGTCGCCTGGGACTTTCTGGTTCTTCAGGGGAATTCCTTCCTCAATCAGAACTGGGAGAAGGGGACCCACTGGATTTACGGTTTCAACGGCGGTTTAGGGTTCAAGCTTAAATGACTCCAGAAGAATACAAATGAAAATACTCGTTGGCCACAGCAATATGGATCTCGACTGCATGGGATCTATGGTTCTGGGACGCTATCTGTATCCTGACGGTGTTTGTGTCAAAAGCCGTCTGATTCATCCGGTAGCCAAGTCACTCTATAATCTGTATAAAAAACATCTGAATTTCATATCTTCAAAGGAACTGCAGGGCAGCAGTGTGGACGAAATCATTGTTTTTGACACCAGAACCCGGGGGAGAATCAGAGAATATCTGGACTTCCTTCCCGACTTTCACGGGAAGATCACCGTCTATGATCATCACAGCAATGACAGCTGTGACCTGGAGAACGCAGATGTCTATTCCCGGGACTACGGAGCCAATACTACAACTCTGGCTCTTATTCTGAAAGAACAAAAAGTACAGCTGGAGCCGGTTGACGCCACCATCGCCCTGACCGGAATCTTTGCGGATACCGGCAATTTTACCCATGAGAATGTATGTCAGGAGGATTTTGAAGCCTCCACCTGGCTCATGGAGCAGGGTGCCAGCATGAAACTGGTGGGACAGTTTCTCAAACCTCTGAAACAGGAGTACCAGATCACCCTGTTTCACCAGGTTCTGAACCGTCTGGTCTATAAGCGGATTCACGGTCATACCATCATTCTCAGTTATTTTGAGATGAAGGATCAGGTGGGCGGTCTGGCCCAGATTGTGGAAAAGGTTTTTGATGTGGAAAATGCGGATGCCCTGTTTGTCCTGTTCGGCCTGCAGAAGGCGAATAAGACCCTGATCATAGGACGCAGTCAGAAAGAGACGGTGGATGTGAGCAGCATCCTGGCTCCCTGGGGGGGTGGCGGACATACCCGGGCGGCTTCGGCCCAGCTAAAGGGGAAAATCGGACAGGCGGTTTATGAGTCCTTTATTCACGGTCTGACCAAATCCCTTGTTCCCGCGGTTTCCGCAGAAGATCTGATGACTCCCGAGGTGGATGTGATTCAGGATTCCTGGTCTGTGCTGGATGCGTCCATCTTTCTGGAGAAAATCGGCCATACCGGAGCCCCTGTGCTCAATGATAAGGGTGATCTCTGCGGTTTTATGACCCTCAGGGATATCAGTAAGGCCAGAAAAAGCGAGCAGATGAAGGCTCCGGTCCGCAGTTACATGACCCGAAAGGTTCACAGCTGCAAACGGGATGCCAGCATCAAGGAGCTGGAGTCCTTCTTCCTGCAGTTCAATGTGGGGCATATCCCTGTGGCCCATGAAGGAAGGCTGCTGGGGATTGTGACCAGAACCGATTACCTGAACTATCTGGAGCGGCGCTGATCAGGCATCCCGTTCAGAGTTTCAGAGATCCAGGTCTCTGATGATCCGGCAGGCCTCTTTTATCTGTCCGGAGTTGACTTCCAGGCTGGTGACAAGACGCAGTTCTTCCGGAGCTGTGGCAATGACCATGACTCCCTTCTCGGCCAGTTTTGCCTCTACCCCTTTGGCATCCCGGCCGGGAGTTTTGAAAAATACAATATTGGTTTCCACCCGGCTCAAATCCACTTCCGCCCAGCCGCTGCTGTTCAGACATTCGGCCAGCTCCCGGGCGTGATCATGATCCTCGGCAAGACGCTCTCTGTTATGCTCCAGGGCATAGAGTCCCGCGGCGGCCACTACACCTGCCTGGCGCATTCCTCCTCCCAGAATTTTTCTCCAGCGTCTGGATTCTTCAATCAGGCTCCGGTCTCCTGCAATCATGGAACCCACAGGGGCTCCCAGTCCCTTTGAGAGACAGAGGTTGGCCGAGCCCACATAGGAGAACACATCCGCCAGGCTCATGCCGGTGGCCGCACAGGCATTGAAGCAGCGGGCTCCGTCCATATGGATGGGTATTCCTTTGGATGAAGCGAAGGCGGCCAGAGCGGCCAGATCATCCTTCTGCCAGCAGGTTCCCCCTTCAAAATTGTGGGTATTTTCTATGGCGATCAGACTGGTGTGAGCAATATCGTAGTCGTTTTCCTTGATGCACCCGGCAACGGTCTGGGGAGTAAGGATTCCCTTCTCTCCGGGGGCTGCAATGGGAACAGTTCCGGCAACCGCGGCAATCCCGCCCACTTCATGGTGGAGGATATGGGCGTTTTCGTGGAGGATCACCTCCTTGCCCCGTCCTCCCAGGATTGTGAGGGGTATCAGGTTTCCCATGGTTCCGGAACTGACAAAAAGAGCCGCTTCGGCGCCGCAGAGTTCTGCTGTTTTCTCTTCCAGAGCATTGATGGTCGGATCTTCACCGTATACATCGTCCCCCACTTCCGCTTCGTACATGGCCTTCCTCATGGCCTCTGTGGGGCGGGTGAAGGTATCGCTTCTCAGTTCAATTGTGTTCATGGCAGGGCTCCTTACCTTTATGGTCTGTTTTCCCGGCCGGATACAGCCGGAGCAGGGCTTATTCCTGTGCAGCCTTCCGCAGAGTGTTCAGCTGTTCAAAGAATCCGGGATAGGTAATATCCACAGCTTCCGCAGTGTCTATTTCCGTCTTGCCGACGGCACCCAGGGAGGCTATGGCCAGAGACATGACCACCCTGTGGTCACCGTGTCCCTTTAGGACACACCCTTTCAGGGGGCTTCCCTGAATGATCATGCCGTCGGGCGTCTCCTGTATGGAGGCTCCCATTTTTCCCAGCTCCGCGGTCATAACGGCTATCCGGTCGGTCTCTTTCATCCGGGCCTGGGGCACATTGACAATCCGGGTTTCTCCTTCAGCGAAGCAGGCGGTGACCGCCAGAGCCGGCAGGGCATCGGGGGTGTCGTTCAGATCGAGTACAGCTCCCTTCAGGTTCCCGCCGGAAATCTCTATCCCCTCATCTGTATGTACAACAGCGGCTCCCATGGATTTCAGGTAATCCAGAACCGCCTTGTCCCCCTGGCTGTCTGCCATGTCCAGTCCTTTGATGGTGAGGGCTGTCTCCCTCAAGGCTCCCGCACAGAAGAAGAAGGTGGCCGAAGAGAAATCGGCGGCTATGGGCGCATCAAAGGGTGTATATTTCTGTCCCCCGGAAAGGGAGAACTCTTCCATCCCCTTCTGTTTCCACAGGATGTTCTGTTTTTCCATCCACTTCAGGGTCATCTGTGCATAGGGCTGTTCCATAAGAAGGGGTACTTTAATCACAGATTCACATCCGGCTGGCAGCAGGGGGGCTGCCAGAAGCAGGGCCGACAGATACTGGCTTGTGGGGCATTCAATGGAACATGTTCCGCCGGTCAGAGGGCCCTTTACCCAATAGGGCGCGCAGCCGTTTTCTGCTGATTCCACCTCCGCCCCCAGGTCTTTCAGGGCATTCAGCAGTCTGTCGGCCGAGCGGCTTCTGATCTGATCATCCCCGTCAAAATGAACCTTCCGGCCCAGGGCTGCGGCTATGGCTGTCAGCAGGTAGAGGGAGGTTCCTGAGTTGCCCACATCAATATAAACATCCTCTCCGTCACCAAAGGGGATGGGACTTAAAACTTCCCAGCCGTCATCCCGCTCTTCAATGACTGCACCCAGTTTACGGCAGGCTTCCAGACAGGAGAGGGTGTCTGCCGAGTAAAGGGGGCGTCTGATCCGGCTGGCTCCGTCAGCCAGAGAGGCTATCAGGAGGGCTCTGATGGTATGGGACTTGGATGCGGGAACCTGTACGGCTCCCTTCAACGGGACGGCTTTGTCCCCGGGCAGTGTTTTACCCTGTATTGTGACTGTGCTCATAATACAACCCAGAATAGCAGTTTGAGGGCGCTCTGTCCAAGGGGAAAACCCCTGTCACCCTTCCCAGAGATGGGCGCTGAGCTTCACCTTGCCCGAGGTGGTAAACTCAACCCCTTCAGCCTCCAGCAGTCCCCTTTGAATCTGACCCGCATCTCCTTCCAGAGAGATGCCCCCTGAGGAGTTGACCACTCTGTGCCAGGGCATATTGTGTTTCCGGCTGGAGCTGTGGAGGAGACGGGCTACCTGACGGGCTCCCCGGGGAGCGCCGGCCAGGACGGCGATCCGGCCGTAGGAGGATACCTTCCCTTCGGGAATACTGCGGATAATTTCAATGACGCGAAGTGAAAACTCTTCCATCTATCTGCTGTTCCGGCACACCGGGCAGCCCAGCACATGAACATGGGTCTTCCTTCCGGGGCGTTCAAAGACACGGGCCACTGCAAAGCTCCCTTCTTTGAGGAGAATGCCGCAGGAGGGGCAGCGTCGTTCCCGCTCCGGTTCTCTGTGACCCGCCGGATGATCGGTGTAGCACCAGGGGCAGCCGAAAATATTCATCAGCCTGTCCTCTCCCTGGCTGTATACCACAGAGTGAACCCTCTCTCCCCGGCGCAGGGCTTTTTCACAGAGGGGGCAGGGGGTCACATCCTCCTCTGAATCCTCATCGTAACTGTCGTAGTCTCTGGAATCAAAACGGCCTGGACTGCCAGACTTTCTGAAGGTTGTAAGGATCAGATACAGGAGAATGCCCAACAGCAGTAAAATAATAAGAATTTCTGGAAACACTCTTTGAAGACCTCCGGTAATCTGGTCAGATACTGTGGATTCGTATATCCTACATCTTATGGCAATACTGTATATGGTGGCAACTCCCGTAGGCAATCTTCAGGATATGACCTACAGGGCTGTAGAGATACTCAAAGAAGTGGATATCATCGCCTGTGAAGATACCAGGCAGAGTGCAAAACTGCTGAATCACTATGGAATTCATAAACATCTGATCAGCTGCAGGGCAAGGAACGAAAAACAGAGCGCTCCAGGAATCGTCAAGCTCCTGGACGAGGGGAAAACTATAGCCTATGTGTCCGATGCGGGAACTCCGGTCATCAGCGATCCCGGCCGGTATCTGGTCCGTTGTGCCAGGGATGCAGGGCATGAGATTATTCCCGTTCCCGGGGCTTCTGCCTTTTCCACTCTGGTTTCGGTCTGCGGTTTTCCGGGAAAATCCTTCCTTTTTGAGGGATTCCTCTCTCCCAAACAGGGAAAAAGAAAAAAAAGACTGGCGGAACTTCTGGAACGGGGGGAATCATTTATGATTTATGAGTCTCCCTACAGGGTTGTGAAAGTGCTTCAGGAGATTGGGGAACTGGATCCGGAGCGGGAAATTCTGATGGGCCGGGAAATGACAAAAAAATTTGAAGAATATTTAGAAGGAACTGCCGATAACTTAATTTACCAGCTGGAAAGTAAAAATACTGCGAAAGGCGAGTTTGCGTTACTTGTTTCCGCAGAGAAAAAAGGTTAATATTATGACAGGCGTGTCGATATTTATTAATTGAGAGCAAAGGAGCTGACATGACAATAGATAGAATAGGCCCGGTAGATCCACTTTCTCGTTTTAATAAAACAGAGAAGTCTGCACGGTCTGAAATCAAAGAAAAAACCGATTCCATTGATGTCTCCAGCGAAGCCAAGAAAAGTGCCGAGCTGCTTCAGACAATGGAAAGCGTGAAGCTTGCTCCCGATGTCAGAGAAGATCGAATTGCCGAGGTTAAGGCCCGCCTGCAGGATCCGAATTATATCAACGACACGGTGGTAAACTCCGTAGCAGACAAACTGATGGATCTATTTGGAATTTAGAAGATTTTCAGTGTATATTACAGGCAGGGCGTAAAGCTCTGCCTTTTTTATTGCCAATCACAAAATATACAGTTCAGGAGTCGTTATGGCCGAGATCTTTCTAAAGGTACCTTCTCGCGTTCTTCAGGGGGTGAATGAGACCAACCGTCTGGGGATTGAGATTTCCAAGCTCGGAAAACGGGTTCTTCTGGTGAGCGAACCTCTTTATAAGGAACCGGTCAGAAAAATCCAGAATCTTCTTCAGAGTCACGGTATCGGAACTATCCTCCATGAAGAGGAGGCCCTGAGGGGTACAGCTTTTTCGGTGGAGACCTGTCAGAATCTGGCAAAAGGGAGTCATGTGGAATCGATTCTGGCTCTGGGAGGGGGAAGAACTCTCTCCATAGCCCGGGCAGTTGCCGCCTCTGTTCCAGAAGGACTGCATCCCGACAGTATGATGGAAAGGGAAAGCGGCGGCGGACTCTCTCTCCCCTGTATTGAGGTCCTCTGTGATTTCTGGTCTCCCCTCTTTCTTCAGTCCCGTTTTCTTCTGACCGACAGCCGGAACGGCACAAGCCGTGTTATTAATTATCATCCCCACAACGCCTGTCTTCAGGTGTGTGACCCGGTTCAGGCCATGACTCTCCCGGAAAGGCACAGAACGCCCCTCTATTTTGAACTTTTGATGAACACTCTGATCTGTTCCGTCTTTCCTTCCCGGTCATTTCTATCCGAGGTTCACAGCGTGTCGGCTTTCCGCCGCATCTGGAATAGAAGGAAGTCCCTTGTGGGCGAGTGGGATCTGGATACGGCTTCCGATCTAATGGAAGCCGGCTTTCTGACGGCAATGGCCCACCGGGAAACAGGGACTTTCTGGCCCGGTATTCTGGTTATGGCGGTGAGCGGACATTTTGATCAGTCCCGTCCTGTCATTGCCATGATTCTCCTTCCCTTTATTCTGGATTATTTCTGCTCTGTGAATACCAGTGAAATAAGCGGTTTTCTGAATCAGTTCAGGGATCTTGAGGATGCCCCCCGGACCCCCGAAGAACTGCAGGATGGTGTCCGGGAGCTGATCGGCTGGTATTCCATGCCTTCCCAGCTCAGAAATACGGGCATTTCCCAGGATTCTCTGGCTCTGGCGGCTGAAACCTGCGGTCAGATGCTTTCCAGTCTGGGGAGCGGCGGTATTACCGTAGATCAGATCTTCACCATACTGAAAAGCAGCTGGTAATGATTACTGTCAGAAAACTGTTCTCACTGAAAGACGGCACCCGGGAACGGAAGATCATCCGGATTCTTATGGACTGGGAGACAGGCCTGAAGAAAGGGAACTCCCCGGATATCCTTTATCTGAAAGATTTTCTGAAATCACTGGAAGGGGAGAGGGCCCTGAAGGACGGTATGAATCCGGTTCCCGAGCTGCGCTCTCTCCTGGATCATCAGGCTGATCCTGAAAGACTGCTGATCCTGCTGAACCGGATCAGACATCTGTTTCTCTCCTACATGAATATCGCCCCGGCAGACTGGGACCTGCTGAATCCGGAAGATGGACACAGCGGCGGGGGACAGACCTTTCCTGCCGTCCTCTATCTGGATGAACTCCGCTCTCCCTTCAATGTGGGGTCTGTGTTCAGAACCGCCGAGTGTTTCGGTGTTTCCCGAATCTACCTTTCTCCGGGAACAGCGGATCCCCAACACCCCAGGGCTCAGCGAACGGCTATGGGATGTACACAGAGAATCCCCTGGGAGAGGCTGGATTACACAGGGCTGGCCGAATTGAATAAAACTGTATTTGCTATGGAACTGGGAGGGGAAGGGACTGCTGATTTTGCCTTTCCGTCTGAAGGAATTCTTGTTCTCGGGTCGGAAGAACTGGGTGTGTCACCGGAGTGTCTGACTCTGGCAAAACAATCAGGGGGCATCGTCACCATTGATCTTTACGGCAGCAAGGCCTCCCTGAATGTTTCTGTGGCTTTCGGTATTGTTATGAACGCCTGGGCGGCGTCTCTATCCTAGCGGTGAAGAGCGCTTTCAATTGCCGGCTGGTTGAAGCCTACAATAATCCTGCCGTTCACATCGATTACCGGAACTCCCATCTGTCCTGATTTTTTAACCATTTCCTCGGCTTTCTGAGGATTTACCGCAACATTGTAATCTGTAAAGGCTATATTATTCTTTTTGAAGTAATCTTTGGCCAGATTACAGTAACCGCAACTGGGTGTTGAATACACTACTACTGACATATCTAACTCCTTGTTTGTATATATTAAATATTATATATATTGAATATAGTGTCTGGGAGAACAGAGGTCAAGTGCTTAAATGGGAAATTTCATAAAAAAGGAACAGTTGTGACCCTTACATCATCAATTCAGACTTGAAGGCCTGTGCCAGTCTTTCTTTTATATTCTCCAGCTGTCCTTCATTGGTGATTCTGAAAAACTTCAGAACATCCAGATCCAGCTGATCATAGGTAATCATCTCTTTTTCCATATCACAAATGGCATTGGCCAGATAAACACAGTTGACTACCTTGCGGTTTTCCACACTGGAGGAGTGGGGCTCATGGTGAAAGCGGATGGCCTCAACCAGAGAGTCGGAGAAATTCCACTTCTCTGCGATTTTGGCTCCAATCTGTGCATGATTATATCCCCCTGCCAGATTTTCGAAGAGACTGGGAGACAGCTCTTTCTCAGAGGAGAATTCCTGTATTTTCTCAAGAAGTTCAGGGTGAATGCTCGAAAATACAATCTTTCCCATATCGTGGAGAATTCCGCCTACATAGGCATCATCAATAAAGTCTTTGGGCAGCTTGGCATTCCGGGCCAGAGTAAAGGAGTAGAATGCGGTTCTGTGGGCATGATCCCAGAGCTCTTTTTTCTGGGGCAGATTCAGAATCTTTTCAGATCCGTAGGAGTAGAGCAGGTTCTTCAAGCCCCGGAGTCCCACCATCTTGACGGCGTCTGCAATATTATCCACTCTGTTGGGCAGCATAAACTTGGCAGAGTTCACAACCCGCAGGAGGTCGGCTGTCAGAGAGGGGTCGGTGCTGATTCGTCTGGCTATCTCATTGATATCAGAATCCGGGTCGTTGATCAGCTGCTGAATAACGGTGATGTTTTCGGGGAACTGGGGCAGAGCCTCAATTTCCGATACAATCCGGCTGGTCATCATTTCCATTTCATCCAGTTTGATCTGGGCAATGGGGATGGTCAGAGAGGCGATGGTTTCGCCGCTGGAACCGTCAATTTCAAAGGCATCTTCATCAAGACCCATCTTTTTAAGCATTAGAATCAGAATAACAATACCCAGACCGGCTCCTTCGGAGTCATCCAGTACTTCGGAAAAGGCTTCTTCCATGCTGTCGAAGGCACGGGAACGGGCAATGCGGTCATATATCCGCATCTGTTCCTTACGGTTAATCTGAACATTATTCCTGATGGCAATCCGGAAGTTGGAGCTGAATGTGTGAAAAGAGACCTTAATGTACAGGCCTTTCTGTTTCTGAAGCTCCAGGTAGTGATCAATCCGGTCCATTGTTTCGGATTTGAAGTTTTTCATCCCTTCGGCATAGTCTTCCTTGCTGTCCAGGGAGAGTCCCTTTTCCTCAAAGTAAACACGTTTGGTATTGGCTTTTTTGGCATTGACGGCCAGTTCTTTCAGACAGTAGGCCAGACGGTCGACAAGAGTATCCTGTCCCAGTTCCCGAAGGTATACTCCCAGAATATCTTCCAGATACACTTCTGTTTCGTGGTTCAGTTTATAGGTTGTTACAGTCACCGGAACTGATTTCTGAATGGCGACTTTTATCTTGTCGGATATGTTGGTAGGAGGCATACTGTCCTTCTTGTTTATTCTATATTCTGTAATGTCTGTATATTATTACAGCCATCATAGTTAAAAATATATCTTCGGGCGGTCTGTTGTCAAGCAAACTTCCTGACTATGAGTATTTACTCGCCATTAGAAACGGTAAAAAAGGAAGCTCTCGCTGAGAGGATTAAAATAGGGTATACTCCTGGGTATGAAAATATCTGATTTTGATAAATGGTGCCGTTCCTTTCTTGAAATTGAGGCAATGGAACGGGCCGATGCCTCCCTGAACGGTCTTCAGATCGGTCAGACGGAAGGGGAACTTAAAAAAGCGGCCTTTGCCGTGGATGCCTGTCTGGAGACTTTCCAGAAAGCTGTGGAAGAGGGGGCGGACCTTCTGTTTGTTCATCACGGACTTTTCTGGGGAAGACCTCTGGCTGTGACGGGTGATCATTATAATAGAGTCAAAACCGCCCTGGATAACAATCTGGCTGTCTATGCTGTTCATCTGCCCCTGGACAGGCACCCTGAATATGGAAATAATGCCGGTCTGGCAGACATTCTCGGTCTTCAGGATCAGGAAGGCTTCGGGGAATACAAGGGATTTAATATTGGTGTAAAGGGAAGACTGGAAACACCTCTTAAAAGAGATGAAGTGGTTCCCGCTCTCTTCGGTGACTGGGAACAGAATCCAAGGATGCTCCCCTTCGGCCCGGCGGAGATTAAAACGGTCGCCATGATTTCCGGAGGCGGTACTCATGAGGTCAGTGATGCCATTAGAGAGGGCATTGATCTGTATATTACCGGAGACTCTTCCCATCAGATTTACCATGAGTGCCTGGAAGCGGGTATCAATGTTCTGTTCGGCGGACATTATATGACCGAAACCACCGGGGTTCAGTCTGTTCAGAAAAAAGCAGAAGAAGAACTGGGGCTGGAAACTGTTTTTATTGATGTTCCAACAGGTCTTTGATATGGTAGGGAACATGAACGATACTTCAGCTCCCTCCGGAGCAGTCGGTACGGAGACAAGATCTCTGGTTAAACCCTTTATTCTGACAGCAGTGCTGATACTGGCGGATCAGATCACCAAGATCCTGGTTATCGCCCGCATCCCCTACAGAACCATTGCGTTTTCCATGTGGAACGATTTTTTCAGACTCATCCACGTACGGAACACGGGAGTGGCTTTCAGCATGGGTGATTCTCTTCCCCTGGGGTTCAGAAAGGTTCTGTTTATTGCCCTGCCCCTTATTGCCATGATTTTTCTGGTTGTCTACATCCTGAGAAGTAAAGAGGAAACGGTTTTTCAGAAATACTGTCTGGCCGGCATTCTGGGCGGGGGACTGGGGAATCAGATTGACAGAATTTTCAGACCCGAAGGTGTTGTGGACTTTCTGGATGTCCGGTTTTACGGCCTCTTCGGAATGGAACGCTGGCCTACATTCAATATAGCAGACGCCTCGGTTGTGGTCTGCGGAATCCTCCTGTTTATATCATTCTGGAGGAAGGGAGATAATAAAGACAATGAATAAAAAACTGAATACCGTCCTGTTTATGATAGGCGGAACCATACTGAATATCCTTCTTATGCTGGCTCTGTTCGTTCTGTTTCTCTTTCTGGGGAACAAGGTGCTCACACCGGAGACCGCCAGCAATATCAAGATGCTGGTTTTTCTTCTGATTATAGGGTTTTCTGTTGTGGGATCATTCTTTCTCTATTCGAGAATCGTGAAGTTCATAACTAAGAAATGGAATCTGGAGGAGTATATGCATCCTCTGTTTTCCGGAAAAAGACGCCAGTAAACGGGAGCCCCATCCTCTGTTTTCCAGTAAAACATGCCAGTAAACGGGTTCCCCATCCTCTGAACCGTCTGCTTCAATGCGGCTGTCAGGGGGTATGGCTTCAGGGCCGGTAGAGACGGGAATCAATACCCGTCTGATGCAGCCCGGTTCAAATCTTTCTTATACAGTTCGTTGTAGACGAATCCCCGTTTCCTCAGTGAATCTTTCAGATCCTGGGGGAAGGGTATGTCTCTCCAGAAAATCCCCCGGGCTTCCCGGTCCAGTTTCTGAACCCCTTCACCTTCTTTGGTAATCCAGAGAATATAATCCTCAATAAATTTCAGGCGGACATCTCCCCTGAGTTTTCTGTCGGAAAAATACTGGTAGTAATGCCCGGTAAGGCCTTCTTCCATCCAGTAGTGCTGAGCCTTTTCCTTGGCCACCTGCCATCTGAGGTCGGCAACGGCCGTGAGCACTGCTGTTTTTACATCCTTGGGATACATGGGAATGGCGATCCGTCCCCGGCTTGTGGCCCGGTTGTAGCGTTCAAAAGGTTCCCAGCAGATGCCGCTGTCTCCGTAACAGGGTACCAGAATGATATGGGGGACAATCCTGTTTGTTTTCTGGCGGAATGTTCTTTTGAAGACACCGTCATCCAGTTTTTCTATTTCAATCAGCTCTTTAATGATGTTTTCTCTTGTGGCGATGGTCTGAAGCCGGGAGGTGAAAAACTGATTCATCAGGATCGGGAAGTGGTTTCCCTGACGGCCCACGCACATCTTGGCCATCTGCTGAATGCTGCCGGCTTCCTTCTGGAGTTCCGAGGGGGCCACTTCGGCAATGGCTCCGGTCTCTTTGGCTTTTTTCTGAAGTTTTTTAAAATCCTGATCCGCCTTGTTCAGCTGATCATAATGGACACTCATATCCTTATGAAGAGACGACAGTTCTCTGAGGGTGTTCATCATTTCGGTAATATGTCTGCTCTGGGCCTCGGAGTAAAGGCTCTCCAGCTCATTAAATACGGAGTTTCTTGTATGCTTTTTCAGATCTCCGATCCGATTCTGCAGCTGCTCTTCGATCATTCTCCGTTTTTTCTGGAGATTCCCCAGGGTTCCCAGATGGGCTTCCCGGCTTCCCTTGGCCTTGTCCAGCTGCATTTTGACCTTCTGGTCTCCCGATCGTTTTGTGGGCTTCAGATCATCTGTTGCCAGGGGAGAGACCATGCCGGAGGCCACCTTTTCCAGCCACTCATCCACATAGTAGATGGGTTCTCCTGTGTTGTTATCCTCCGGAATGCTTCCGATCATTTTTCTCTGTTCTGCAGAGATTATATTGGGCAGAAGCAGTCCGTACCGGAGCATCCCCCGTTTGGGTTCTTTCTGCAGAGTGTTTACCCTGGATGCCAGAATTCTGTACAGCTCCCAGTACTGTCCCATCAGTCTGGTTCTGAATTTCAGTTTTTCTTTGGGATCTGTGGCTTTCAGGAACTGGGACATGTTCTCATGAAGGGTATGAGCCAGTTCCCCTTCTCCGTTTAGTATGGATTTATAGTAATTGGGGTTGGAGTAGAGGGGATTGGGGTTCTGGCTGTCTTTTTCGGGAGGCAGAAACATCTCTTTGCTGATGTCCTCATCAGGAATAACCGGAGAGGCTTCCTGAGCAGAGGGCCCGTCATTGAAAAGGTTCTCATAGTCGGGAGTATCTACGGTTGTTGAGTCGTCAATACCAAGCAGAGAGGCAATTTCCGGATCAATATCGCCGGAAAAGATATCGTCATTCCCCATGTTTTTTTCCTATTGGTTAAAAAAAAAGAGCTGAACTTCACTGCACAAACAGAAAAGATTCAGCTCTCTATGGAGGTGGTGGGAATCGAACCCATGACCTCGTGAATGCCATTCACGCGCTCTAGCCAACTGAGCTACACCCCCGTAAAACGTAAAGCCATCTTAATGACTTAGCCGAAAGCTGTCAATATATTTGTTAAAATTAAATTTATTGTATTCCGGGCGATCCGTCAATATAATATTGGAAGATGACTGAACCTGTTGTAAAAGATATTCCAGAGCGTCTCAGCAGAGGACTCAAGAAAGTGATTCAGGGGCAGGATGAGCTTATCCGTCTCTTCTGCGCGGCTCTACTGGCCGGGGGGCATGTTCTTCTGGAAGGACTTCCGGGAACAGGTAAAACCACTCTGGCCCAAACCCTTTCCGCCCTGATCGGGTCATCAGACTTTTCCAGAATTCAGTTCACCCCCGATCTTCTGCCCTACGACATCACGGGGGTGGATGTGTGGAACAGGGAAAATTCCGATTTTGAGTTCCGTCCGGGGCCTGTGTTCACTCATATTCTTCTGGCGGATGAGATAAACAGAACCACTCCCAAAGTTCAGTCGGCCCTTCTGGAGGTTATGGCGGAACAGCAGGTTTCTCTGGGGGGGAAGACCTATCCCCTGGAAGATTTTTTTCTGGTTCTGGCCACACAGAACCCCCTGGACCATGAGGGTACCTATCCACTGCCGGAAGCCCAGAAAGACAGGTTTATGATCCGCCTGAAGCCTGGTTACCCCGATGAAACATCGGAGCTGTCTATTTTAAAGGCCGATCCTTCCCACAGCATTCTTCCCTCATTGGAACCGGTTTGCAGTCTGTCCGATTTTATGGCCTGCCGGGAGGCGGTTGCCCGGGTGTTCTGTGAAGAGAGCCTGATGAAGGCGGTTGTCAGAATCTGTGCTGCCACCAGAGAGTCGGAAGACCTGATGGCCGGCGTGTCCCCCAGAGGGGGGCTGATGCTTCTGGCCGCCTGCCGGGGACTGGCCTTTCTGTCAGGGCGGGATTATATAACAGATCAGGATATAAGGGATATGGCCGTACCCGTATTGGCACACAGAGTCAGTGCCGTGTCCAGTGATATTGATACAGCCCAGCTGATAGACGGGATCAGCAGGAGAGAATGTGATGGCCTACTCTGAAACAGGCCGGACTGCCCGGTTCCGCTTTACCCTGACAGGTATTTCTTTTTTTTTCTCTCCCTGATTCTGCTGATCCTTTCTGTTGTCTCAGCCAGGCTGGTTCTTCTGGCGGGGTCTCTCGTATTTCTCCTCCTTTATATTCTCAGTCTGGCTGTCTTTCTGATCCGTCTGGGAAACCTTCATAAAACACTGAGCTGTCCCGAACTGCCCGGGCGCTGCTGCGACAGAACAGACTGTACAGCCGGAGTTATTACGTCATTTACCAATATCAGAATTCTCCTCTGCTCCCGTCTCCGCCGCAAGGGGGCAGGACTGGTGACCCTGGAATCCGAAGTGTCGGATCCGAATAAACCCCTTTATTATCCCCGGGGCATCTACAGAGTCCTCGACCATTATCTCAAGGTGGAAGACTGGTGCGGTTTTTTTGAATACCGCCTTCCCTCCCGTCTTTCGGGGGAGACTTCCGCCGGCAGAGAGCTGACGGTCTATCCGGGACAGGAGCAGCTTCTGAAGGGAACACCCCTGCAGCGTGACCGGATTCCCGAGAAAAGGGCATTTCTCTCCTGGCTCAAAGACAGAGAATTCTTTGATGCCCGTCCCTATTACCCCGGAGATGATCCCCGGCGGATCAACTGGAAAATGCTGGCCCGGCATGATGAGCTTTTTATCAGAGAGGGGAACAGTCTGTCCCCTTCTCGCAAGTCGGCACTCCTGCTGCTGGATGGATCAGGGTCTGAGGTTGATAGCGACAGAATGTACCGAATCCTGTCGGCCCTGGTGGAGCAGCTCAAGGAGGCGGGACTCAAAATAACGGCGGCTCTGCCGGGGATGGAACCTGTCAGGGGACTGGAGGCATTCCCGATACGAAAGAAGGAGGATCTGCTGGCGGCACCCCTTCCCGGCAAATCCCCTTCTCTTCAGGCTCTGGAACAGGACCGCTTCGGGATGATCTATTTTTTCTGTTCCCGGCACCCCGGCCCCGGGGAACTTTCTGCTGTGGAGCAGATGTTTAAAGATTCAGTAAAGGTGCTGGTCCTTCCCGGAGTCTCCGGTGGCGGTGTGTCAAAAGCATCAGCAGGGAGGTGGAAGATTGTTTCTCCTTAATCCCTCACTATTGATGCGTATCCAGCATTTTCTTCTTTTTTCTGTGTTCTGGCTGGGTATCAGTACTTCTCCTTTGCCTGTGTCTCCCTTTTCCCCTCTTTTCGGACCAGGCCTTTTTCTTCTGCTGGACCTGATCCTGTCCCTTGTGTTTCATGTTCTGAAGAGACAGCTGAAAGACAGAGGTTTTTCTGAATCTTTCCTGTTTCTGATCAGCCTGATTCTTTTTGCGGGATTGTTCGGATTAGTAAAGCTCTTTGCTTCTATGACGGCCTTTCTGCCCCTTCCCTTTGATTTTCTGATGCTGCAATTCCACGGGTATCTCCTGCCTGTTCTCCCGGCAGCAGCAGGAGCCGGTGCACTGAGATACCTCTCCCTGAAAGGGCGGGGGAGACATCTGGCGGTTCTGCTGTTCAATCTGCTTCTACTAGCCCTGGTTCTGGGCAGGGGAGGCTGGTCACTCCGTCTTGTCCGGGGAGACCTGGGGATCAGTTATGCTCTGATTTTTCTTTTTCTCTACATACAGATTCTGCAGATTCTCAGCGGAGGCAGAAGCGGACGGCGTCTTGCTCTGCTCCCGGCCCTCCTGCTGCTGATTCTTCCCCTGGCGGGAGTCCTCCCCTTGAGCCGTCTGTACCGGAATGAGTCCCGGAAAGAAGGGGGCGGTCTTCTGGAGGAGTCTCTTTTCCGTTTCGACTTTTCCGATTATCTGAGCCTGGAGAGCTCCATTTCCATGAAGGATGATCTTGTCTTTCTGATGAGTATGGAGGGACGGCCGGATCAGTTTCTGACCAGGCGCTATGTCCTCTCCTCCTGGAGTGA
>JAQQAM010000045.1 GCA_028532905.1 Spirochaetales bacterium | reverse complement strand
GGAACCGGAAGAGCAGGAACCCTCGGCGGCGAAAGACCCAGAAATACCGGCGGCCGAGCCGGGAACTATGCCCCCGGCGGCAGAAACTATGACCGCGGCGGTCAGGGCGGAGGTTACAGACCTCAGGGCGGCGGCCAGGGCGGTTACAGAGGACGTGACGGTCAGGAAGGCGGTTATCGAGGCCAGGGCGGTCAAGGCGGTCAGGGCGGTTACAGAGGTCGTGATGGTCAGGGCGGCCAGGGCGGCTACAGACCTCAGGGCGGCGGTCAGGGCGGCTACAGACCCCAGGGCGGCGGTCAGGGCGGTTACAGACCCCAGGGCGGCGGCCAGGGCGGTCAGGGCGGATACAATCGTCCCGGTGGACCCAACAGAGGCGGTTTTAATCGTCCCGGCGGACCCAACAGAGGCGGTTTCAACCGTCCCGGTGGCCCCAATAGAGGCGGATTCGGCGGGGGTGCTCCCAAAGAATCAATTTCTGATTCACAGAAATCTGCACCTAAAAAGTTTTTCAAGAGCAAGAAGGGCGGAGCCAAGAATTATCAGAAAAAACGTGAAGAGAATACAGAAAAGCTCTACCAGATAAAAAAGAAAACTATAAACACAACCAATCCGGTTCCCAAGGAAATCGAGATTATGGAAGTTGTTACAGTTTCTGAACTGGCAAGAAAGATGAACCTCAAAGCATCTGATCTTATTTCCAAACTGATGGGAATGGGAATGATGGTGACCATCAACCAGCAGATTGATGCGGAAACAGCAACTATCCTGGCGGATGATTACGACTGTAAGGTTAAAATCGTATCTCTGTATGATGAAACCCTCATCGAGACAGAAAAGGACGAAGAATCCGATCTGGAAGCAAGGCCTCCTGTCATTGCTGTTGTCGGTCATGTTGACCATGGTAAAACCAAACTGCTTGATGCCCTGCGGGATACAGACGTAGTGGCCTCCGAGCACGGTGGAATCACACAGCACATCGGTGCCTACACGATTAAAACCAAGGATAATCAGAATCTGACCTTCCTTGATACTCCCGGACACGCGGCGTTTACTCTGATGAGAGCCCGTGGTGCCCAGGTTGCGGATATTGTTGTTCTGGTCGTAGCCGCCAATGACGGTGTAATGCCCCAGACAATTGAAGCCATCAACCACGCCAAGGATGCTAAAGTACCCATCGTTGTTGCGGTGAATAAAATGGACCTTCCCGAAGCCAATCCGGACAGAGTGAAACAGCAGCTGTCTGAATACAACCTGATGCCTGAAAGCTGGGGTGGAAACACACAGTTTGTTGAGCTTTCTGCTCTCAAGGGAGAAGGGATTCAGGATCTGATTGATATTCTCATGCTGGAAGCGGAAATGCTTGAGCTGAAGGCCAACTGGAACTGCCGTGCAGAAGGTAAGGTTATTGAATCCAAGGTTGATCAGGGCCGTGGTATTGTTTCCACTGTTCTGGTAGAACGGGGTGTCCTGAAAGTGGGTGACTGTTTCGTTGCCGGTGTCTACTCCGGTAAAGTCAGAGCCATGTTCAACTACAAGGGTGACAAAGTGGAAGAGGCAACTCCTTCCATGCCTGTCGAGATTCTCGGATTTACGGGTATACCCGGTTCGGGAGATCCCTTCCAGGTTACGGAAAATGAGAAAATCGCCCGTCAGTATGGCGATAAACGTCAGGAACTGAGAAAGCTGGAAGATGCCAAGAATGTGAAGAAAATCACTCTGGACAACCTGTATGATTCCATTCAGTCAGGAACTGTTCAGGAGCTTAATGTCATCATCAAGGGTGACGTCCACGGTTCTGTGGAAGCTCTGCAGCAGGCTCTTGAAAAGCTCAGTACTCCTGAAATCAGACTGGTCTGCAAGCATGCGGCTGCCGGTGCTATCATTGAGAATGATGTTAACCTGGCTGTCGCCTCCAATGCGATTATCATCGGTTTCCACGTTCGGCCCACTGCCAAAGCACAGATGGTGGCAGAGCGTGAAAAAGTTGAAATCAGAAAGTACAACATCATTTATGATGCGGTAGAAGATATTAAAACAGCAATGGAAGGAATGCTCACACCCGATCTGGAAGAACAGGTTATCGGTAAGGTTGAGATCCGTGAGACATTCAAGGTTCCCAAGATCGGTGTTATTGCCGGTTGTATGGTTACCTCCGGTATTGTCACCAGAAAAAGCAGCGTTCATATTATCCGCGATGGAATCCAGATTCACACCGGTGCTCTGGGATCTCTCAAGAGATTCAAGGACGATGCCAAGGAAGTCCGTGAAGGATTTGAATGTGGTCTTTCCATTGAAAACTTCAACGATATCAAGGTCGGAGACGAACTTGAGGTCTTTGAAATGAAAGAAATAGCCAAGAAGCTGGGAGAACCGACCGCAAGTGAATGATTTAAGAATGAAGCGGGTGGAAAGTCTGATCCGGGAACAGGTAAGTACCCTTATTATGAGCGGGGATATCAAAGATCCCCGGGTCAATACTCTGCTCTCCATAACTTCTGTCAAAGTCTCCAATGATCTCTCTTCGGCCCGGGTGTTTGTATCGGGGCTCGAAGGGGATGCAAAGCTGAAAAAGAGTGTGGCTGCTTTGAATCATGCCGCCGGTTTTATTCAGAATAGAATCGGCAAACAGATTCGGATGAGGCTGACACCCAGGCTCCGTTTTGAAGCCGATACCTCAGCCAGAGACGGTTTTATGCTGAATCAGAAGATAGATCATCTCCTCCATAATGAATCAGAAGAAGAATAAGCCAACTGACAATCCCTCTTCCGGTGACGGGGGAGGGATTATATTCCTGAATAAATCAACAGATATTACATCATTCCAGGCTCTGGGTCGTATAAAAAAAGTCCTTAATACGGGCAAGGTGGGTCATACTGGAACCCTCGATAAATTTGCAGAAGGTCTGCTGATTCTGCTCACCGGCAAGTTTACCCGAATGAATTCCGTCATCACTGACCTGGACAAAGAGTATGAAGCTCTGATCTGTTTCGGACGGGAAACGGATACTCTGGACCCTGAAGGTGAAACGGTTGCCGAAGCCGATCCCCCTTCTCTGGAGGAGATTCAATCTGTTCTTGATCAGTTCAGGGGGACCATACAGCAGGTTCCGCCCCGGTTTTCTGCCATCCATATCGATGGAAAGCGGGCTCATGAACTTGCCAGAAGCGGAAAAGAGGTGGATATGCCCACCAGGGAAGTCACCATTCACAAACTGGAAATTCTGGAGTATGAGAAACCCTGTCTCAGATTGCAGGTTCACTGTTCAAAGGGGACCTATATCCGGTCTCTTGCTAGAGATCTGGGACGGGCCAGCGGCAGCCGTGCTTATGTAAAGGCGCTTAAAAGAACAGCAGTAGGCCCCTTTGATCTGTCGGAAGCGGTACGGGCTGAAGATTTTAAAGGCTGCGGGGATTTTGTCTCCTGGGAGTCCTTTTTTCTGAAGCTGGACAATACCTGTGTACTGGAACTCAATGACCGGGGAATAGATAAAATGAGAAACGGAGTGACCTTCCGCAGAGAGTTTCTCTCAAATCCCGGATCACTTGATACAGCCGGCAGATGCACACGGCTTCTGCTGAAAAACAACGAAGGACATTTAAAGGCTGTTCTCGAACCCTCAGGGGGAGGATATAAATATAAAATCAATCTTTGTGTCTGATGTAACAATAGGGGAATCTATTTATTTACACCGGGGCATCTTAGATTGACTTTTATAGTGATATCAGTATTATTGTATCTTCAGGTGCTGATTTCTGTCAGGGCGTTGCTCTGCTTTCAATCGGTGTAAGCCTTTTTTATTATTATTTAGGAGTGTTAATTTAATGTTAACCAAAGAAGACAAACAGAAAATCGTTGCAGAATTCGGTACAGATGCAAATGATACCGGTTCTACAGAAGTGCAGATCGCTCTTCTCACCAAGAGAATTGAAGATCTTACAGAGCATTTCAAATCCAACAAAAAAGACCACGCTTCCAGACGCGGACTGCTGAAAATGGTAGGTTCCCGTAGAAAGCTGCTGAAGTACCTCAAGAGAAAAGATCTTGACGGCTACAGAGCACTTATTGCTAAACTCGGTCTTAGAAAATAAGAAAAACCCGGCCTTAGTGTCGGGTTTTCTTTTTCTCAGGGCTGTTTAAGAAATAACGGCTGCAATAAAACCGGGGGGAGGCTCCGGCTTGCGGCAGTCGAAGGTGTTTTAACACCGAAGGAAAATAAATGGAAACTTTTAAATTTCAAATTGGTGAAGATGAGATCATCCTGGAAACAGGAAAAATGGCCAAACAGGCCAACGGTTCCGTCCTCGCCCGCTGCGGCGGATCTGCTGTTATGGCAACTGTCTGCTGCGGTTCAGAATCTGTTGAGGGTCTTGATTATGTTCCCCTCTCAGTAGACTACAACGAGCGATACTACGCTGCCGGTAAAATCCCCGGTGGATTTCTCAAAAGAGAAGCTCGTCCCAAAGACAAGGAAATCCTTGTTTCCCGTCTGATTGACCGTCCCATGAGACCCCTTTTCTACAAGGATTTCGGACGTGAAATTCAGGTTGTACCCATGACTGTCTCTACCGACCAGGTTCATACACCTGATGTACTGGGTATGATTGCCGCCTTTGCCGCGGTTATGGTATCTGACATTCCCTTTAACGGTCCTGTTGCGGCGGTTAGAGTTGCATCCATAAAGGGTGAATATGTTATCAACCCCACATTCGCTCAGATCGAAGAGAGTGAGCTCGATATTATCGTTGCCGCTTCCAACGACGGCATCTGTATGGTAGAAGGGGGAGCCAAAGAGGTTTCTGAAGAGAAAATGCTCGGAGCCATTCAGGCTGCCGAAAAAACTCTGGCCGACCTGTGCGACTTCCTGGCCGACATGGCTGCCAAGTGCGGAAAAGAGAAGCTTCCCCTGGTTGAGAAGACCATCAAACTGGACAAATGGGACGATATGTACGCCGAGTGCTATCCCAGAATGGAAGAGGCAGTCTTCCTGGACGGAAAGTTTGAAAGACGGGATGCCATTAAAGCCATCAAGAAGGAAATGCTCGAAAAATATGCGGATGAGATTCCCGAAGAGCAGGTTAAGCTTGTGGGCGACCTTTTTGAAGAGCTTGAAAGAGTTATTATCAGAAAGTCCATCATTGAGAAAAACGTACGCTGTGACAAACGTCCCAGTGATATGATCAGAGACATCAGCTGTGAGATCGATCTTCTGGACAGAGCTCACGGTTCTGCACTCTTTACCCGTGGCGAAACCCAGTCTCTGGGTGTGACCACACTGGGAAGCGTTCAGGATGAGCAGATCATGGACGACATCGACGGAGACAGAAGAGTCAACTTCATGCTCCACTACAACTTCCCTCCCTACTCAGTAGGTGAAACAGGAAGACTGGGAACCGGACGCCGTGAAATCGGTCACGGTCACCTGGCTCAGAGAGCCATCGAAGGTGTTCTCCCCTCAAAAGAGGATTTCCCCTATACCATCCGTGTGGTGTCTGAAATCCTGGAATCAAACGGTTCCTCTTCTCAGGCTACCATCTGTTCCGGTTCACTCAGTCTTCTGGACGCCGGTGTTCCCCTTAAAAAACCTGTTGCCGGTATCGCCATGGGTCTGATCAAGGAAGGAGATGACTTTGTTGTACTCTCCGATATCCTGGGTGAAGAAGACCACATGGGAGATATGGACTTCAAGGTTGCCGGTTCTGAAGACGGTATCACTGCTTTCCAGATGGATATCAAAATCCCCGGAATCAGCATTGAGATTATGCAGAAAGCCCTGAAACAGGCTCTGGACGGACGTCTTCATATCCTCAAGATTATGAATGAAACCATCTCCGAGCCCAGTGCTGAAGTATCCGAGTATGCCCCCAGCGTAACCTCCTTCAAGGTTGATGTGGATAAAATCGGACTTCTTATCGGCCCCGGTGGTAAAAACATCAAAGGCATGTCTGAAAAGAGCGGCGCCAAGATCAATATCGACGAAGACGGTACTGTCAGCATTTTCTGTAGAGAAAAGAAGGGTACTGATATGGCTGAAGCCATGATCAAAGGAATGATCGAAGAGCCCGAAGTGGGAC
>JAQQAM010000044.1 GCA_028532905.1 Spirochaetales bacterium | reverse complement strand
CTGCGGAGCATATTCCGATACTCATGATAGGCAAAATCTTCACCTACAAACGAGGCAAATCCTTCCAGCGTACTGCTGCATAAACCGACATTGTGAAGGCTGGAAAAAGTATCGATCATGTTCAGCTGAGGGCTGAGAACAAGCTTAATCAACAGCGGATTAGCATTATCACCGAATTTTTTTCCCAGAACATCTTCCATATTGGCCATGGAGCTCTGTACTTTCGAACTGTTGACTCCCGGAGTTTCCAGTTCGTCCAATAGGGCATCATTAGACAGTATATATCCCGGCAGGATGGGAATCCCCAGCCCGGCAAGATGCATCAAACGCCTGCCCCTGTATCCCAGAACCTCCAGAACATCCTCATCCTGGGTGTACACTTCACTGCTGAAAGAATAAATATCCATAAAGACTATTCCTTTTATTACGAGTACTCATTAAAAAAGATCAAGCACACTGTTGACGGCTCCGCGCAGGAAGACTTCAAACCGGGGACTGGCCCCTTCAAAGAAGTACTTCTTCAACTTGGAAACATCCTTGATATTATCACCGACAACATTGAAAATGATCGGGGTTCCGTGCTTTACCTTACCCCATTTAAAGAGCGTATTTATATCATTGATCTTCTCACCGTCATACCAGATATTCACATCCAGAGTCGGATGTTTGGCTCTGTAGCTGGCAATAATTTTCTTCCAGGCTTCCACATTACCGTTATGAAACAGTTCATTGGTTACCAGAACAGAAATTTTTGCCGATGCATTGCCTCTGTTGACATTGGCAGCAGGAGCCGCCGGTGCAGCTGATTCGGTCCCGGCCTGTGCAGGTTCTTCCCGCTGTGGTTCAGGAGCTTTCACTTCTACCCTCTCTTCCGGTTTTACATCAGGGTCAACAAAGTTTTTCTTGACCTTGACTTTTTTACCGTACAGGAGATTGAAGAGGTCGGTACAGGCTGCCTTTTCGGTTTTCAGATCATCTTCTTTTCTACTTTTAACGAAGCAGACCATCAACTCATCCCTTTTCAGGGGAAGTACAGGTGCCCAATGGTCCCTGTTGGACGGGTTTATCACCGAGATATCCCCGCTGGAGTTATAGAATGCAAGAACAACATCCAGCATGGTCCACTGAGATACAGCATCGATGAGATTATCCACCGACTCTACAGCATCTCTCAGATTTTCTGTTTTGATTTGATAAGAGAACTTATCTACCAGAAGTATGTTGAGTACAGGCCTCAGCTGCTGAGGAGAGACAGATCCCTCCTCAATAGCTTCGGACAGTACATCAGCCAGATTATAACCCTCTTCCACATCAGAAGAAAAGGAGAGGGCTGTTTTAAAATGCCCCAGAGCGAGGTTGAATCCCGCTCTGGTGGATAATAAATTATATTTATTATCACTGATGTTTTGAGTCATATCAGATCTCGCTTAATTCATCCAGGTTGACTTTCTTCCTTCTTGATTTGGAAGGAGTTACATCCGCTTTGCCTTTGGGCGCTTCAGCCTCTTCATTAAGACCTTTCAGCTTATTGGCATAATCGTTTGTTGAAGGTGCAGCACCGGGTGCTTCAGAATCACCAAAAGTCTGGTTGATATCATCACGAACAGTGGAACGGCGTCTCTTGAATGAAGCAAATGCCGCATCCTGGAATCCTTTGGAGACTCCATTCAGGAATTCGTTCATTACGTTAGCCATGCTGTTCAGAGTGTATTTCTTACGTTTGATACTTGTAATATCTACATCCAGAACAAGACCGGGCTGTACATGATAGGGGTTGATAATGTAATCAAACTCTTCCACTTCTTTTTCAAGGAAGTCGATTCTCTGATCGGTAACAACTCTCATCTTGGGGTTTTCATAACCGAATGTAACGGCCACTTTCTCTCTTGATTTTCTGAGCATCTTTTTCAGAAGCTCTTTTTCATAGAGATAAGTCTGGTTCAGTCTTTCAACATCAGTATCTTCAATCCGCAGACTCATGATTTCGTTCCAGTTCTTTTCCTGCTCTTCATAGGTGGGATCACCTGAAACATCTTTGATCTGTTTTTTGATCTGACCGGAAACTCTCTTGCTCAGGTCATCGAAGTCGCTGATTTTACCACGGGCTTTCTTACCCTGGTAGACAACTTCTACAACATCCCAGAGGTGAAGAACTTCTTTTCTGAACTCATCGATCTGCTGATCATAGTTCTTTCTGAGATTCTCGAGCTGATCGTTATCGAAGAATTTGAGTCTGATCTGATATCTTTCATCAGGCAGTCTCTGGGGATCTGAATCCTCATATTCCTTAACGATCAGTTCACGGGCATTCTTCAGGTTTTCAATATACTGATATCCCATCTTACTGGTATCCAGAATGGATGTCAGGTTGTTAACGGCAGTATTGAAACCTCTGTTTCTGATGTTTTCATCATCAACAATGCGTTTGATATTTTCTCTGATGTTCTGGGGGTCGAATTCCTCTCTGGGGATTTCAGCTCTCAGACCTTCGATTTTCTCTACAAGATTCTTCGCCATGAAAGCGAATCTCTTGGAGTTTTCATCGTCTTTATCATCATCTGTAAAATCAGGAACTTTCTTGATTCTTTCGAACATCAGTTCAGAATCGGTAAGCTCTTCTTTTCCTTCATCAACCAGCTGATCCTGAAGAACTTCAATTTCTCTGTCGATAAACTCGGCGATGGTTTTGGAAATCTGCTCTTTGATGATGTACTCAACAGATGCCTGGTACTGAATGATCGGTGAGATCAGCTCAGACTCAAGAATGTTGATGGACAGTTTAACATCGGAAACAACTTTGGGTTTCAGAGCGTTGTCTTTGAAAGAACACTTGATGATGGAATATGCATTTTCACCACGGATAAACGCACCGACATCTGTCTTCTGTCTCAGAAGGGCATTTGTCTCATTCTCAAGATCGTTCAGACCTCTCTGTACATGACCCTGAAGGTGGCCGTACATGTTGACGATGGACTTTTCAATTTCACCGGTGTTGAACTTGTCAGCTCCACCGATCTGATCCAGCATTTCAGAGATTTCTTTGGGAGTGTAACGGGCAAGTGCCTTGTTTTCCTCTTTATCAATGAAACCGCGAATCTTCTTAACCATTTCATCTTCAGTCGTTACAACGTAACGGTTGAACATGTTCTGGTAGTTCTGGTTGTAGTAATTGTAAAGCTTCTGTTTGAGACCGCCCATCACATCAAGTTCTTTCAGAACTTCAGGGGGAAGTTTTGTCTCAACTTCTTTTAGAACCTTGTCAGATTCTTCCTGTATGACACGTTCAAACTCATCATTCTGTTGTCGTCCGTCCTGGGCAAGACTGTTTCTTGAACCTACTGCTGACGGCTTTGTCGGGTGAAATACATTAGGACTTCTTGGAAGATCACCAGCCATAATACTCTCCTCATTTTAATTTAAACAAACAAATGGAAATACCTGTTTCATTATTCCCAATTATATTACATATTATATCTTTTTCAAAATTCAATCACTCAATTTTTTTCTTCTGACCCTTTTTAACAGTAAAAATCCGTCTTTTTTTAAACTTTTAACAAAATATATATTCACTAATCATTTTTTTCACCTGTATTGATTTAAGAGTTTAGCTCTCAACTGCTCACTTTTTGTACGTCCGGCAATAGTCAATAGTTCCTCAATCAGATTTTCTTTTACTTTTTTTTCAATATTGTCATTTTTAAGTTGAGCTTCCGCTTCCGCAACTTTCAACAGATCCGCTTCCAGCTCTCTTCTTATGAGCCTTGAAGCAATAAACCAGATAGAATCTCCCCGTTGAACTTCATAAACGGAACCATCGGGCATATTCAGTTTATTGCCGGCGTAGATCCAGTTCGGATTGTTTCCTTCATGAACACGGTAGTCCAGATCCCTGTATCCGTTCCGGACGGCGATATCATTTGATACCAGGTGAATATCAACCAGGGTGATTGTGATATCTTCAATTTCCAGATAGGCCAGGGCCTCTTCTGTGGTGACGGGGCGCCGCTCGGTTTCAACAATCGGATCGGTTGTGTCGGATGATCCTGTTGTGTCGGATGATCCTGTTGTGCCGGATGATCCTGTTGTGTCGGTTGATCCTGTTGTGTCGGTTGATCCTGTTGTGTTGGTTGATCCTGTTGTGTTGGTTGATCCTGTTGTGTCGGATGATCCTGTTGTGTCGGATGATCCTGTTGTGTTGGTTGATCCTGTTGTGCCGGATGATCCTGTTGTGTCGGATGATCCTGTTGTGTCGGATGATCCTGTTGTGTCGGATGATCCTGTTGTGTCGGATGATCCTGTTGTGCCGGATGTTCCTGCAGCATCGGATGATCCTGTTGTGTCGGATGATCCTGCTGCATCGGATGATCCTGCTGCATCGGATGATCCTGCTGCATCGGATGATCCCGGTGTGCGGGATGATCCTGCTGTGTCGGATGATCCTGCTGCATCGGATGATCCGGTGCTGCCCTTTGACTCTGATGTTCCGGCATCTGCCGACACTATTCTCTGCGCATCATCACCGCGGCTGAAAAAGAAGTATGCCCCTGCTCCTCCGGCTCCCAGCAGAAGAACAAGAAGGAGGATCAGAAGAGGAATCCGGCTGTTGTTTTTTGCCGGTTTTCTGCTGACAGCAGGTTTCTGAGTAAATCCTCCCGGACCGCTTTCAGCAGCAGAAACCCGGGTCGAAGCAGAAGAACTCTCTGAGGTTTTTGCAGCACTCTCCTTCTTTTTGGCAGGGGATGATGAACCGGCAGAAGACGAAGTGACAGCCGGTCCGGCTCCGTAGAGATTCTCCAGAAGTTCCTGGAGTCTCTGCTTTTCACTTCTGTACTTTGCCGTATCATTTTTTTGCAGTCTGTGAATCTGTCCGCTGAGTTCTTCCGCCTTTCTCAGATTATGGGGATTCAGTTTGCTGCTGTTGATTCTGTAAAGGATGAAGGGTCCTTTTTTCCCTGTATACAGATCTCCCAGAACAGGCATCACAGGAGTAGGGTCGGGAAATTTCCTGATGATCCTGTCCAGATGATCTATAAGAACATCCGGCCTTGTTTTAGCAGTCTGTTTCAGAATCTCAATAACATTGTGGAGAAAGATGTATTCCAGGCCGGGTGTTTTTGCTTTCAGATCAGGAACATTGGCTATCCCGTTTACTGTGGCTCCCTCCAGCACAGATTTAGTCAGATCTTCAAGATCATAGAGAGCTGTCCAGGCATCCCGTCCCTCCCAGGTCTCCAGATAGGTATGCAGAAAAGTAAGATACTTGTTGACCAATGCCGACCCTCTGGGAACTGTGTTTTCAAGAATCAGAGGAAAACCCTTAAGAGTATTGAGTTCTGTCTCTTCGCCCTCTTCGGTTCTATGGGTCAGAGTTTTACGGTCAAGAGAGATATGCCATCCTGCCCAGCGGGGAATACCGGTTCCGTCAGCACTGTAGGGAACAATCAGATTCTGCCTGTCGGCAAAGCGGATGCTCAGTGTTTTCTCTTTAACGACTGCACTCATCCCTGTCATTTTGTATTCTTCACCAGAATCCATGAGAAAGGGTTTTACTGCCCTGGTCTCCTGTCCGTCAGGAAAGAGATGGAGCAGATGATCGGTAATATCCTGCTTCGTTGTCAGCACTGTGACATCTTTGTTCCGGAGAGTTCTTCTCTTAATGATCTGAACAATAGCCTCTCTCTCAGGCTGTCCCATCTCCTGCTCTGAGAGATGAGTAAAAAGGGAGTGAACTTCATCCGGATCTATACCCTGAGTAGCCAGTGAGGCAAAATACTGATCTTCCAGATCGAGGGAAATCCAGTTTTTATGTATAAGATAAAATTTACCCTTTTCTGAAATAAAGAACCCCGGCCGGTTCAGTTCTTCCCGGGTGTAGCGGAGAGGATTTTTCAGCAGCAGAGATTTAACATTGTCACATTTCTGATTACTGTGCAGATCCTGCTGTTCCCTCTTATGAAGATCGAAGAGGACGGTATCATCAAAATTAAGGTGAATGTTTCCGTTGTTATAAAAATAGAGAGTATGTCTGTTCTCTCTGGTTTTAACCTGACGGTAATCGTTCAGTTCTCTGGCGGGAAGCTGCAGCCCCTGAAAAAACTTTCTGAAGTGTTCGATGATATCCACATCACCCAGATAGGAGAGCTTATGCTTTCTGGCATACTGAACTTCAAGAAAGGGATTCCCCGTATAGGATGAGGTCAGTACTATCTTGGATGTGATTTTATGGAGTACCTCGGGAAGATCGGGTGTATTACCGATACGGATAAACGGGTCATCATCATCCCGGTCACTCCCGAGATAGAGAATATAACATTCCGGTCCCAGATGAAATAAACGATGCGTCTCAGTCCTGGTGCCAAAGGTTTTCACTTGTCAGCCTCCCTCATTGTGGTTCCTTTTAAAGTATGTCCTTTTGCGGAGTCTATAATATAACTGTACAACTATTTACTGTTTATGTCCTCTTTTATAATGACAAAATTATAAAGGGGTCTGGGAAAATCCCAGTTGGTGTTGGAATATTCATTCCGTTCATGCATTATTCCCAGATACTGTATCACCAGATTCATCTCTTTGTAGAGTTGAATGCAGTTCTTCTGCAGCTCATCACTGTCCATCTTTTCACTGTGGGAGATTCCCCTGTCCAGGATTTCCGCCGTACGGGCAAGATTTTTATTCCTTCCGATCAGGCAATCGGTATACAGATCAAAGACCGCATGAGCTGAGGGGCTTTTAATTTTCTGCCAACCCTCTTTAAGATCCTTTCCTTTATAAAAGAGGGAATGCATATCTTTTTCCGGTTCCAGCCCCCAGAAGACGGCCATAAATTCTGCAGCAGTTTTCCAGAGGGACCAGGCCGTCTGAAAGGAGGCTTCCAGCTGATAAAAGTCAGGCTTGTCAGAATCAGATGATTCTTCTTCATCCGCGTTGAATATGCGATGCAGATAGTCCTTGTTGTGAGCTTTATTCAGTGTATCTGTGAGGATATAACGGCCTGCGGCATACTGGTTCCGGAGCTGCTCAAAAATATCCCGCAGACGGACAAACCTCTTTTTCTGTCCCTGCATGATCGTCAGACTGGAGCTGCTGAGGGACAGTGTATCACCCATTGTAAAATCACATTTTCTGCAGAACGTGCACAGATTCATATACAGGCTGTTGCCGGCACAGAATGTTGTGTAGAAATGTTCCTCTTTTGATGAAGTCACAACAGAGCGGACCGGATACTCTCCGGGTGTCTCTAGAATACTCCTTTCCAGTCCGCATTCCAGGAGCCTTGTTTTAAGAATGATGTCTTCATGATCATCCTCTTCCTCTCTGAAACCGTTGCTTTTTTCCAGGAGTGTCCAGGCTTCCTGCAGAAATTCCTCTCTGTTGGGAAGGGAGGGAATGGCATATTCCAGCATCAGCATTATTTTTTCATGCAGGATTTCCCGGCTGGCCGGTTTTATCTTCAGGGCTTTCTGATATTCCCGCAAAGCTTCCAGACCCCGGCCCGAGCTCTGATACATCTGCCCCAGCCCCTTATAGACTTCAAAGGCGGTATGGTCGGAAACTGTGCTGTATGTCAGAACTTTCTCATAGAAGGATCTGGCTTTCACCTGCTCGGCCCGTTTGAAGAAACCGTAATGCTCATCATCAAAAGAGGAAAGAGTCACCATATTGGCATACTGATGTCCCAGGTTCAGAAAATACCTCGGAGCCAGTTCAGGGACTTCCAGAACTTCGCTGCCGTGTTTCTCCAGTAGATAGAGACTGTATCGGAGGATTTTCTCATCCCTGAGAACAAAACCGATATCCACAAGGCATTCAATCTTCCCCAGAAGCTCCGGAAGGCTGTGCACATCCTGATTCACAATGAGTTCAAATGCCTGTCTGTAATCCCCGTCCTTCATCATGGAACGGGCTGATTCGATTTGCAGGGAAAAGTTTGCCACAACCGGATTATACATCAAAAGAAGGGGGATGTCATTTTCAGAGGGGAGAATTGACTTTTTTTATGGGGGGGACAATACTGCAGTCATGAGAAAATTTGTTTATATGATTATTCTTTTGACTGCCGCTTTCACCGGCTGCCGTCAGCAGACAATAGAAGTAGAGGATGCCGTCATGGAAGCAGCACAGGAAGAGGAGCCCCTCCTCCTTCACCCTTCTTTCAACCTTACAGAAGAGGATCTTGCAGAGCTGTGCAGTGAACTTCCCGGTACAGTAAGACAGAATATTGAAGCAAGGCCTCAGTACTTTCTCCAGCTGCTCCTTGATATCTACAAGGGAGAGCAGGAACTGGTCCGGCTGGTCAACAAGGAGCAGGGACTGAGCAGCAGCGATGTCCCCCATGACCTGGTTGCCCTGGATGACTACAGAGACAGACTGCTTCTCTCCCGGAGGGGTCATCAGATGCGTTCTGTTCTGCTGCCGTCCCTGATGGCCATGACCCAGGCCGCCCGGCAGGAGGGCATCGATTTAATGATATCCTCCACCTACCGCTCCTATGATTACCAGGAGGGACTCTATAACCGGTATGTGGAACGAGACGGCCGGGAAGCGGCAGACCGCTATTCCGCCAGACCCGGCAAGTCCCAGCATCAGCTGGGAACGGCCGTTGATTTCGGAAGCATTGATGAATCTTTTGCCGCCACAGCAGCCGGTATGTGGCTCAAAGAAAATGCCTGGCACTACGGTTTTTCTCTGAGTTATCCCCAGGGTATGGAAAGCTATACGGGGTATATGTGGGAAAGCTGGCACTACCGCTACATCGGAGAGGATGCATCCAAACTGGAACAGGAATTCTTTGAGGGGATTCAGGAAAGAATGCTGCGGTTTATAAACAGCAAGGGCAGCCTCCTGGAAGCTGCCCTGATCTAAAAATGTATCAGCCTTAACCGAACACTTTACTGAACAGTGAAGGTTGTTACCACTTCATCATATACTTTTACGGTAATTTCCGTTCCGACTTTTTCCCGGTAGGGCATGGAGAATGCTCCGCCGGGATGTTTCATTTCAATGACGGATTCCGGTCTGCCCGCCACTTCTGTTCTTTCCACGGTCAGGTCAACGGATACAGGATAATCCGGCAGTGTCAGTTCAATCAGTCCGAAACGTTCATCCCGAGCCAGTCTGTCAGGAGTACTGACGGTGAACTGAATCCTTGTTCCTGCCAGAACAGATTCCCCTGCTCCGGGACTCTGTTCCATAACAACCGAATTGTCCCCGTCTTTCTCTTCAGAAACGGTAAAAGTGAATGGCTGGCTGGAACGGACAAGGCGGCCCACAGCATCAACCCATCTGAGACCGACAAAATCATCAATGTTGTATGACTCTCCCACAGGTCCCCGGCTGACAATGAATACAAGCTCGGTCAGACCGGCCAGAGGAGTATCCGCTTCGGGTTTCTGTTCAAGGATTGTCCCCGGAGGGGCATCATCAAAGACAAAAACAACCGGCTCCTTGATCACCATTAAAGGCGTATAGGATGCGAACAATGTCTGAAGCTGGGTTTTTACATCTGACAGGCTCTGTCCTGTGTAGCTTCCCACCTTGTCGACAACAGCCCCTTTACTGATCATCAGCTTGACCCGTTTACCCGCACGGACAACACTGCCTGCTTTGGGGTCCTGAGAAATAATGCGGTTTTTCTCCAGAGGATCTTCCGTATAGCGGACCTGTATACGGGGATAGAGTTCCTTTTCCTGCAGACTGATAAGACCGTCCATCAGAAGTTCACCGGTAACATCGGGAACAAGAGTCTGCTCGGCGCCCCGGACAGAGACGAAAAAAGTAATAAGAAAAGAGAAAAACAAAACCAGCAGAGTTCCCAGCACAACCCCCAGGGCCATGCGGAAAAAGTTCTTTTCATCCCTGCTTTCCAGGTCTGATTTTCCCTGAAACGAGTCACGTACAGGCGGTTTGTACAGATTTTTAATTTTTGAGATCATCTTCTGCTCCCAGTACCGAATTTATAAAGTCTTTTGATCCGTTAAGAAAGGATTTGAAATCCAGAGCTTTCTTTGACTGCAGCTGAAGACGGCTGACAGCCAGAATACCATCCCCAGTTTGTATCAGAATTCCTTCTTTCTTGTCCAGACCTGTAACCTGTCCCGGCGTATCCGTTTGTGTTCCGCCGTCATAGGGACAGGCTTCCAGAATATTGAGGCGCTGCCCCTTCCAGAAGGTAAAACCATGAGGCCAGGGACTGTATGCCCGGACGACACGATCCAGTTCTACAGCGGGCTTCTTCCAGTCCACCAGACCGTCGTTTTTTCCGATCAGACTGCAGAATGTGGCTTTGCTGTGATCCTGGGGCACAGGAGTGATTCTGCCGGATTCCAATCCGTCCAGGACCTCAAGCAGACAGGAACCTCCTTCATTCGCCACCCGTTCAGCCAGACTGTGTGTAGTTTCCCTGTCATCAATGACCAGGGGTTTCTGCAGAAGGATATCTCCGCTGTCCATCTCCTGGGCAAGGGTCTGCACCGTAATAGCGGTTTCCCTGTCACCCCTTAGAATAATACTGTTCAAAGGGGAAGCCCCCCTCAGATCAGGAAGTTTTGAAGGATGAAGATTGATACCGCCCCGTGGAAAAAGAGACATAAACAGAGGACCGAATATTTTACTGTAGGCAAAACAGACCAGGATGTCAGGATTCAGATCTTTGACAATATCCCTGAATTCTCCATTCAGCTTCACCGGCTGAAGAACATTCAGCCCCAGTTCAAGGGCCGCTTCCTTTACCGGAGAATGGTGGACTTTTTTCCCCCTGCCCTGCCGGCTGTCGGGATTGGTCAGAACACCGACAACTTCATGTTTTCCGGCAAGGGCTCTGAGTGAGGGTACAGCAATATCAGGAGTTCCTGCAAATAATACGCGCATTCCCTACCCCAGTGATTTTTCGTATTTCTTGAGAAGTTTGGCCTTCTTTCTGTCACTCAGATGATCGATAAAGAGCTTGCCGTTCAGATGATCGAATTCATGCTGGATAACAGTTGCCAGAAGACCGTCGGCTTCCAGCTTGAAGGGACGTCCCTTCTGATTCCAGGCCTGAATCTGAATGACCGCAGGCCGCTTCACATCGCCGTACATACCGGGAATGCTGAGACAGCCTTCCTCATAGCTGGAGAGCTCCTCGCTGGTTCCGATTATTTCGGGATTGATAAAAACCAGAGGATCCATCTGATCCAGGTGAACAACAAAAAAACGCTCGTTCCGTCCAACCTGCGGAGCAGCCAGACCGATTCCGATGCCTTCGATGGATTTGATCATCTGATTTGTATAATCAACCAGCTGTTGATCTATATCTTTGACCAGCTCTGATCTGGTTCTCAGAACTGCCAGTTCTTTTTCTATATCTATAGTGTATATATCCATAATATCCTCTTGTCTGAATCAGTATCTACAAGCTTGAAGTAAAAGTCAATCTTTTGACACTTTTGAGATGCGAAGTTTCAGAGGAGCTGAACCGGGTCAATATCGATTTCCCTGTAGACCCCCCGGGGCACTTCAGTCCCTTTGATGATGGCTGAGGCAATCCTGTGGATTCCGGAGAAATCTTCGCTGCAGCGGATCAGGGTATGAAAGCGGTAGTTCCCGGAAATAACACCCAGAGGACATTCTGCAGGGCCCATAACATCCGGGAGTCCGGCCTGCCGGAACAGACTGGTCAGCTCTTCAGCAGCTTTCAGGACAGGTTTTTCCTGTTTTCCTCTGAACACGATACGGATGAGACGGGAGTACGGGGGAAAAGCCATGATGTCCCTCTGTTCCAGCTCCCAGGAGTAAAAGGATTCCAGATCCGTCCTGCTGCCGTAGACAACCGCCGGATTATCGGGACGCATGGTCTGAATCAGAACTTCCCCGTCATTTCTGTAGCGTCCCGCCCGGCCTGCCACCTGAATAATCAGAGAAAACGTCCGTTCGGCAGCCCTGAAATCGGGCAGAGAGAGGCCGGAGTCGGCCAGCACAATGCCCACCAGCTTCACGCCGGGAAAATTGAGTCCCTTGGCCACCATCTGTGTTCCCAAAAGCACATCGATCTGCCCTTCCTTAAACCGGGTGATTGTCTCCTGAAGGACCCCTTTCTTCCGGGCGCTGTCCGTATCCAGCCGGGCCATAACAGCATCCGGAAAGACCGCAGCCACCTGTTCTTCCACCTGTTCGGTACCGAACCCGGCATATCCGACATCCACCGAGGAGCATTCGGGACACTGGGTCAGGGGTGACTCCTGATAGCCGCAGTAATGGCAGACCATTCTGTTTCTACTCTTGTGGAAGGTCAGGGGAATGCTGCACTGTTTGCATTTCATCTCATACCCGCAGCTGCGGCAGTGAAAATAGTAGGAGTGCCCTCTTCTGTTCAGAAAAAGAATGACCTGCTTTCTCTCCTGCAGAACCCGTTCCATGGCCCGGATCAGTTCCTGTGAGAGGAGGCTTTTTGACTTTTTCAAGTCGATTACTGCAATTTCAGGAATTCCCCCTCCTGCCGGTCTGTTCTTCAAAACAAGCTTCTTAAATGCACCTGTCTCCATTAAGGACCAGGCTTCCACAGAAGGTGTGGCACTGCCCATCAGGAGTTTTGCCCCTGCCATGCGGCAGCGTTTCATGGCCAGCTGTCTGCCGTGATACCGGGGAGTGGAACCGGATTTATAGGATGTCTCGTGCTCTTCATCCAGAATAACCAGCCCCAGATCCGGAACCGGTGCGAATACGGCGCTTCTGGCCCCGATGACCACCCGGGCCTCGCCTGACTGGATACGCCTCCACTCCTTCAGCTTTTGAGACGGGGTCAGATGAGAGTGAAGTACGGCAGGAACCGTTTCAAACCGGCCGCTCAGGTCATCCACCATCTGATGGGTCAGAGCGATTTCCGGAACAAGAAAGATAACAGATTTCCCCCGGGAAAGGACTTCTTCGGCGGCTCTGAGAAAAACCTCGGTCTTTCCGGAACCCGTAATGCCGTACAGATAGTAATAGGAGTCTTTCCCTTCGTTGACCGCCTGCAGGGCGGCAGCCTGTTCGTCAGAGAGGGTTACCCGCTTATGGTCTGTCTCCTCCCCTCCCAGACCCAGTGGGGGAAGATCCTTCTCCCTTTTGGCGCCGGGAAGCATGACACTGAGAGCCTCCCCCAGAGAACAGAGATAGAATCCGGACATCCACTGGGCCAGCTTGAGCAGAGAATCATCAAACAAGGGCTGCTCATCCAGGATTTTTTCAACCGCTTTTGCTTCCTTCACTGATTCGGGCAGAACCGACCCGGTTGAAACCACCCACCCGGTGAGGGTCCGTCTGCCGAAGGCGGCTTTAACCCGGCAGCCTATTACGGAGGAGGGAGTTCTTTCCTCCCCTTCGGGAAGGGTATAGGAGAAGCGGGAGTCCAGAGGAAGATTGAAAACAACCTCAATATACTCAGGAGCCATTAAGAATATTCCGCAGACTTTTCAGATCTTCCCACACAGGTCTTTTCAGCTCACCGTAATTGAGAACCTGATCCGGAGAATAGGTTACGACCACAGGCAGTCCCTGCCAGGTGTAGAGCTGTCCCCGTATTTCACTCACCTTTTTCCCTTTCTGACCGCTGAACCAGGCTCCGGTGGCCGGTCCCATCACCAGAAGAGCCTTGGGACGGTGCTGTTCCAGACGTTGTACAATCTCCCGGGCACAGCGGTTTATTTCATCCGGGAAGGGAGGCCGGTTTCCCGGCATACGGCAGCGGGTCAGATTCTGCAGACACAGATCACCGGGAAGAGACATTTCTATGGCGGCCATCCACTTCTCGAAATACTCCATTTCACTGTGACCGAGGGGCTTGTTCAGTTTCTCGGCTTCCAGTCCCGGAGGATCAGTGATCACCCAGAGATCGGAACGGACACTGCCCATGAGGGGAACAGCTGTTTTTCCGTCTTTTCCCCTGGGACAGCTCTGACAGTGTTCAGAATCCGGGATGAATTCCTCTGCAGGAGCTGCGTTTTGAGGAGAGAGGTCTTCAGGAGGTCTTTCTGTAAAAACAGGAGCCTCATCCCTGCGGGTTTTCTTTCCGTATTTCAGATAATCTTCGGTTTCTGAAAGTAAATTCCAGAAATCAGTATAAAGTTTTTTCTGATCCATATATCACCTTGTCAAGAAACAGTCCCCAGGGTCTGGCAGAGGGGCCGGCCAGAGTTCTGTCTTTCTTCTCCAGAATGGTTTTGATGTCCTGCCGGGAACCGCCGTTCTCATACTGCTGCAGCAGAGTGCCCACCATCGTCCTGACCATTCTCCATAAAAATGCGTTTCCCGCCACCCGGAAAACCGTATAGGGTCCTTCGGTAAAAAAGCGGGCACTGTGAATGGTTCTCACCTTATTCTCATTGGGGTCTCTTGCCGCCGCAAAGGATGTAAAATCATGAGTCCCTGTGAGTGCCATGGCCATATTGTTCAGCCGGGGGACATCCAGGTCAAGCACACAGGCTGCCGAATAACGGGTCATATGGGCTTTCTGATACTCCGGTTTAACCAGGTAATAGCGGTAAACCCTCATTACCGCATCATAGCGGGCATGAAAATCAGGGTCCGTTTCAAAGCTTCTCTGGATTCTGATATCCCGGGGAAGTTTTGAATTCAGAGCCTGCCTGAATCTGTCTGAAGGAATGGAACAATCCACCGAATCAAAATGGGCTGTCTGACAGGAGGCATGCACACCCGAATCTGTCCTTCCCGATCCTACCAGATTGATATCCTGTCCGGGATGAAATGAATTCAGCACCTTCTGGATTTCTCCCTGTACCGTCCGTCCCTCCTTCTGAATCTGCCAGCCTTCAAAACTGCTGCCGTCATAGGATAGATCAAGACGTATTCTACGTTTCGACACCAAGCTCATCCAGTTCTTCCTTGATTAATTTGTGCAGATCCCTTGAGAGCTCGAGTATTGCTGTGGGCTTGGCCTTGGAAGATTTACCCATACCAACAATTCTGGATACCGTAGCCCGTGCCTTGGCCAGCTGCTTTCCCCGGCGCTCGGGATTACTGCGCTGACCGTATTTATATTCCAGATAACCGGAAAGATAAAGAACCCCGTCAAAGCCGTAGTTGTTATCAAGATCCGGTCCCAGATGGCTCAGGCCTTCCACCGATTCCTCACCCTTCTGCTCCAGCTCAACCACCCTTCCATAGAAGAAGGCGGCTTTTCTGTAAAAAACATGGGCTAGATAGTCGTAGTTTTCCCCCTTCTCTTCCCCATGCAGATCCATACAAAGCCAGGCGGCTCTGAGGCAGGACATGGCCTGTTTGAAAGTGGGTGCCATATCATTGGTACCCGATTCATAACACATGGAGGCAAAGGCATAGGAGGAGATCCCCTCCTGCAGCCGTCTGGACTGATTGAAATCCAGATCAGGAAAAAGGGAATTCATAGCCGTTTTTCTGTCTCCCGTTCCCTTTTTCAGTGCCTGCAGCCGGTCTCCCTTCATATTGTCGAAATCTGAGGGATATGAGGCATAATAGCAGGAGGGACAGACGATCACAGGATACAACAGAGGGTAGACAGCTCCGAATTTATTGGTGGGCAGGTAGGTTCTGTGAAGTTCCTTGGTCAGATCACCGGCATTCATCCGGCCGCCGCCGGAAAGGAGTTCCTCCTTTTTGAAGCTGTTCTCGCAGACCGGACAATCCAGTTCCTGTTTTGACAGAAACGTCAGTTTCATCTTCTTTTCATCAGCCACGGGATGCCTCCTCAATAATGACCTGGGCTACGGAAAATACAGAATCATGACTGAGAGACAGAAACACCTTTCCCCCTCCGTTCTCTTCCAGGATTCTCAGTGCGGAATGACGCAGTTTCAGTCCGGGCTTTCCCTGTTCGTCGGTGACCACTTCAATATCCTTTAGAGAGATCCCCTTGAGCCCTGTTCCCAGAGCCTTTCCGAAGGCCTCTTTGGCTGCAAACCTGGCGGCCAGTGAAGCGGGGGCACTCTTCTTCTTACTCTTCACATAGGCTATTTCATCAGGGCTGAAATAACGGTTCAGAATCCGGTCATCCTCCAGCCATGTTCTGATCCGTTCATTGTCAACAATATCAATTCCTGTGCCGAGGATCACTGTTCTTCACTCCTGTATGAAAAGGTGACTGGAATTTCCCTGGGATTGTACTTGAGGACAGCAATGCCTTCGGGAACATCCACACGGATGGGCATGGTATAGGTTCCCGGTACGATAATACCGGAACAGTCCAGATAAAAATGAAGATCCCTGGGACGCAGCTGTTCCAGAACAAGCTGGCTGCCCTGGATGGTAATGGACATTTCCGGCAGGTTCTGAGCGATAACAATATCATTGGCCAGATCCACGGCTACGATTTCCAGATTGGTCATATTCTGAATGATGATTGCTTCGTCAACCACACCTCTGAACTCGACGGTACTGCCGCCGGGAAATCTGACATTTCCCCCGGGGGGAACAAGACGGGAACTGACGGTAAAATCGTCATACCGGCCGGACAGATCGATCTCCTCGGTTTTAATGCTGTGAATCTCGTCCAGCTGAGACCGGGGACCTTCCACGGTAACAAATGTGGGAGACACAAAATACTGGACCAGCTCATATCCGTTGGGGGGGAAACGGGAAAGAGACGGTACGATCTCCAGACTCTTTGTGATCTTGCTTTCCTGATACACCGTAATTTCCGATGGTTCCACCCGGACTTCCATCGTATCATTCCGGTAATCCAGGGAGGAATCAAACCGGATTTCAACGGGAACTTTAAAGGAACCCTCTGTGTCACTGGCTGTGAAGTCGGCCACCGCGGACAGATCATCATCCAGAATGGAATAAATCAGTTCCTCGCTTCCTCTGAGATTGACTCTGACACTCAGCGGATAGGAGCCGCTGACTGAAAACCCGTCATTGGTTCTGATCTCCAGGGGAATGCTGAAATACCGCTCTTCCAGATTGCTGATCTGATAAAAAAGTGCCAGAAGCACAGCCATGAGTATGGAAAGAATCTTGGCAAGCCAGCGGTCGAATATGATATGGAATAATCCTTTTTTCACGAACTGATCCCCTCTTCGCTGTGATCGTCTCTCAGATTCAGCAGCTGCCGCAGCCGGAAGCGGACTTCATCCAGGGTCAGAGCGTAAAAAATATGGGAGTCATAGGCCAGGGAGAGGGCCCCCGTCTCTTCAGAAACAACCAGAACAACTGCATCCGTCTCTTCGGCAAGCCCCAGTGCCGCCCGGTGTCGGGTACCGAAACTCCGTCTGATATCCGCCTGCCGGGAGAGTGGGAGAAAGCATCCGGCGGCCACAATCTCACCGCTCTGGATGACAAGAGCCCCGTCATGAAGAGGTGTATCATGGCCGAAAATCGTGATGATCAGTGCCGATGTGAGGTCTGCATTCAGTTTGGTTCCCGTATCGATGATATTTTTCAGTCCCACATTCCGGGAAAACACGATCAGGGCTCCCCTTTTCTGACCTGAAAGAACCTCGGCGGCTCCCAGTATGGAATCCATCTGCAGGGAGCGGGTCCGGGTCTGCAGACGAAAGAAGTCCCGCTGACCGATTCGGGTAAAGATGCTTCTCAGCTCCGGCTGAAAAACGATGGCCACTCCGATAAAGATTCCGGGGGCCAGAAGATTCAGAATCCACAGGAGTGTACTGAGCTGAAGAAACCAGGCGGCCACGTAGACCAGAGCCAGAAGAGAGGCACCCTTTAAAAGCTGAATGGCCTGGGTTTCCTCCATGATGTTGTAGGCTTTATAGATCAGAAATGCGAGAAGCCCGATATCGATGGCAGGACGGATCAGTTCACGCAGTACCCAGCTGTCAATCAATCCTTCCATAAAATCTCCTGCAGAACGGTCAGCATCTGCACCGTTTCACCCACATCATGAACCCTCAGAATATCGGCTCCCATGGCAGCACAATAGCCGTTGGCGGTCAGAGAACCGATCAGTCTGTCATCGGCCTCTGCATCCAGAATTGTTCCGAGAAACGATTTACGGGACAACCCCATAAGGACGGAGTAACCGCTTTGGGCGAATTTTCCGATATTCCGGATCAGGGCCAGGTTATCCTCCAGGCGTTTTCCGAATCCGATGCCCGGGTCCAGAATGATATTCTCTTTTCTGATTCCCTGTGCCTCAGCGTCGGCTGCGGCTTTCAGCAGAAAATGGAGGACTTCATCCACAACAGAAGCGTATTCAGGCTTATTCTGCATGGTTTCCGGATTTCCCTGCATATGCATCAGGCAGACGGGACAGCCGTAGGCAGCGGCAGCGGCTGTCATATCCGGATCATCCCTCAATGCGGAAATATCATTTATGATATTTGCTCCCTGATCCAGAGCCGCCCGGGCAACGGCAGATTTTCTTGTATCCACCGAAAGGGGTATGTCCATCTCTTTGCGGATGGCGGCCACCACAGGAACGACCCGCTCCATCTCTTCATCCAGGGGGACGGGCTTTGATCCGGGTCTGGTGGATTCTCCGCCGATATCCAGAATATCCGCTCCCTGTTCCTTCATACGGAGAGCCTGATCCAGAACATCCCGGACACCCTGTTTCCGGCTGGATGAATAGAATGAGTCGGGAGTACAATTGATTATGCCCATAACCAGGGGGCGTTTATTTTTAAGATTCATATCCATCACCAGAATACACTATTGTACTGCTAAATAAAAGCTAATCCTGAAAATCCTGATTCCCGGAAACTAATCCTCAAGAATGAGAATCTCCACACGTCTGTTTGCTTTACGCCCCTCATCGGTGGCGTTGTCTCCTACAGGTTCCAGCCCCCCCAGTCCGGTATATAGGAAACGGTCGGCTTCAATACCCCGGCGGCTCAATTCATCCACTATGGTCCGGGCTCTCTCCTGGGAGAGTTCAATCTGGGATTCCATAGTGCCGATATCCGCCGTGTGTCCCCGGACAAGAAAGGTTCTGTCGGGTATTTTTTTCAGCAGATCGGCAAGGGTATCCAGAAGGGGAATATCCTCCGGCAGAAGTACGGCCTGATCGGGCTTGAAATGCAGATTCTTCAGATTCAGAGCCAGCCCTTCTTCCCTTTCTTCCACACTGACCTGATCGGCCAGCTCTTCTCCTTTCTCTTCAAAGGATTCAGCCAGCTGTTCGGCCAGGGTCTGTTCCACCTGCTTCCTGAGTCCCGGGCGGTCCAGAAGTTCAATTCCCTTGTAAAAGGTAAGGAGAAACCCCTTCTCCCGGAGAGTGCTGCCGTCCTGAAACTGATAATCCTCTTCCATAATATCCTTCATCAAAAGGAATTCCATGGTTTCCTTATCAATAAGAAGAGACACAACATGTTTGCCGCTCAGTGCCCTGAGAAATGTATCGGCCGCCGGGGAACGTCCCGGTCTGTAGCGGACAGCATACTGAGCCTTGATGGCATACACCTCCCGGCCTTCCCAGACATCCTCTCCCAGATAGGTATATTCGCAGTACTGGGGCAGAACAGCCCGGACTGAACCGTCGGGAGAAGAGACCACCACCTCGATTCCCCCTTCCCACTTGTCTCCGGGAATGACGGCGGTTTCAGGAAAGGTGGGAAAACTTCTGAGCCGGGGATAGGCGGTTCCCGGAACCAGCATGGTTCCCCGCTGATTCATGGAGTAGTCGGCATCCTCACTACTGCGGAGGGCAGAGGCGGTTTTGAATCCGTCTTTGGTTTTCTCTTCCAGATGATACACCGTACCGCTGATGCTGTAGAGGCCGTTCCTCTGGGAAGTGACATCGTAGATGCCCCGGTTTTCCCTGTACACATGTCCCTGATAGCGGCCGTTCCGGTACTGACTGAGGTTGAATTTCTCTATGACCCTGTATTTTTCTCCGGGCTGAACCGTGAAAATGACACCCTCTTCCTGTGCTCCCGCCCCCAGGGGGAGGAGAATCAGAAAGAGGCAGAGGAATAAATCAGATATCCTTCTTCTCAAGGGTGGATGTTTTGATAAACCGGGCACTGCTGAACTCCTTGGGTTTGATCCTGACCCCCATGGCCTTGACCCCTTTTACCAGATATTTATCCAGAGGGAAGGCATCGGCAGCCGTCTGAATCAGTGACTTCTGCTTGAAATCTACCACAATGGAAACATCCGTCTTGGTTGTAAAACGGATCAGCTGTGTATCCTCGGGCAGCATATCGTAGACCTTGTTCAGAATAAACTGGGTCACCTTGCAGCGCTTGATGTAGGGATAGCCGTTCTCCTTGTTCCGGTAGACCATGGAGAAAATTGTATTCTCCATTGTTTCCTTATCGGTCAATCCGCAGTAAAGCAGCCCTTTTCCTACAAAAAACTTGTCGGGAACATCCATCACCTGATAGGTACAGTCCTTCCGGACCAGGAGAATCCTGTCGTACACAGAGGCTTCGCACCAGATAACGCCGGATGAGACATCCGAACCGATATAGCCTGTATCCTTATTGTATCTGATTTTCAGGTTCTTCTGAGCCGCATCCCGGATATCCACTTTCTGAATATCCATCAGCTCGGTCCGGCGGGGATGGAGCTTGGCCTGCTTGCCGATAATTCCGTCCAGTGTAGAGATGGCGTATTCCTTGATATGCTTCAGATGGTGGCGGACCTCTTTCAAGCGGGCCTTGATTTCATCCATCTCTTTTTTCATCTTGTTGATATCGTACAGGGAGATCCGGCGGATGGGGATTTTCAACAGATGTTCCAGATCCTCTTCGGTGATGTCCCTTTTGATCTCATTCCTGAAAGGTTCGAACCCTTCGCGGACAGCCAGGTGAATGGCCTCGGGGGTCTTCATCTCTTCAATCCGCTTATAAATCCGTTCTTCAATAAAGATCCGCTCCAGAGTTCTGATATGAAGCCTGTCCAGGAGCTTGCCCTCTTCCAGCTTCAGCTCTCTTCTCAAGATTTTGATCAGCTGTCCTGCATGGTATTCGATGATCTCGGGGATGGTCATAACCCGGGGTTTGGAGTCGGGTCCGATCACCAGGAGGTTGACCGAAAGGGAGACTTCGCAGTCGGTGAAGGCATACAGACCGTCAATAACATCCTTTGTATGCACACCTCGGGGCAGTTTTATCTCAATTTCAACTTTTTCCGTTGTGAAGTCGTTTATCCCGCCGATCTTGATCTTGTTCTTCCGGGCGGCTGCTTCGATTGAAGCGATAAGAGACTCGGTGGTTGTTCCGAAGGGCAGTTCCCGGACGGTTATTTTCTTGGGATCCTTAGTATCCAGTTTGGCCCGGGAGAGAACCTTGCCGTTTCCTTCCCTGTAGTCTGTTACATCGATCAGACCGCCTGTGGGGAAATCAGGATACAGCTCGAAGGGCTCGTCCAGCAGAAAGGAGCGTTCCGCCTGGAGCACTTCCAGAAAGTTGTGAGGCAGAATCTTGGTGGACATACCGACGGCAATACCCTCGGCGCCCAGTACCAGAATAAGGGGCACCTTACAGGGGAAGACAATAGGCTCCTGCCGTCTGCCGTCATAGGAATCTTCAAAATCGGTTATTTCCGGGTTATAGAGAAGCTCCTTCGCCAGAGGCAGGGAACGGCACTCGATGTATCGGGCAGCCGATGCGGGGTCACCGGTAAAGATATTACCGAAATTCCCCTGCTTGTCGATAAACAGTTCTTTATTGGCCAGATTGACCAGGGCTCCGTAAATGGAGGAGTCACCGTGGGGGTGGTACTGCATGCAGTGGCCCACCACATTGGCCACCTTGTGGAACTTTCCGTCATCCACATCAAAGAGGGACTGGAGAATACGCCTTTGAACCGGTTTGAGACCGTCATCCAGATGAGGTATGGCCCTGTCCTTGATGACATAGGATGCATATTCAATAAAATTGGTGTTGAACAGTTTGTTTACATAAGCCATCAGACAAGATTCTCCATGATATATTTACGCCGGTCGGGTGTGTTTTTACCCATATAGAATTCCAGCATGCCCCCCACGTCCTTGATGGACTTGATATTAACCGGAACGATACGCATATCCTCTCCGATAAACTGGCCGAACTCGCCGGGAGAGATCTCACCGAGTCCCTTGAAGCGGGTCACTTCGTGCCCCTTGATGGCGTTCATGGCCTGGTCTCTCTCTTTTTCATTGTAACAGTAGACCGTCTTCTTTTTGTTTCTGACCCGGAACAGGGGTGTTTCCAGAATATAGACATGTCCGCCCAGAACAATCTCTTCAAAATAGTTCAGGAAGAAGGTGAGCAGCAGGTTCCGGATATGGAATCCGTCGGTATCCGCATCGGTGGCCACTACTATTCTGTCGTACCGGAGATCCTCGATGGAGTTTTCTATTCCCAGAGCCATCATCAGGTTGTACAGCTCTTCATTGCGGTAGATATCCGCCTGTTTTTTCCCGTAGGAGTTCCAGGGCTTACCCCGCAGGGAATAGATGGCCTGAAGGTACACATCCCGGCAGGACACCATGGAGCCCGTAGCCGACTGTCCCTCAGTAATGAAGATGGTGGAATTTCTTCCTTTATCACCGTCGGTTTTGTGATACTTGCAGTCTTTCAGCTTGGGAATATTCAGGGAGATTTTTTTAGCGGCGGCTTTGGCTTCTTTTTTGACCGCATTCAGCTCCTTCCTGAGTTTTTCATTGGTGATGATCTTGTTCTCGAGGGATTTGGCGGCTTCCGTATTCTTGTGAAGGAAATCCACAATCCCCGCTTTGGTCTCGTTGACGATCCAGCTGCGGATATCCGAGTTTCCCAGTTTGTTTTTGGTCTGACTCTCAAACACCGGCTCTTTGATCTTTACGGCAATGGCTCCGGCCATCCCTTCCCGGACATCGGTACCGGAGTAGTTTTTCTTGAAAAAGTCATTGACCCCTTTCAGGAGTCCTTCCCGGTAGGCACTCAGATGGGTACCGCCGTCGGAGGTATACTGACCGTTTACAAAGGAAAAATAGGTTTCTCCGTAGGTGTTGGTATGGGTAAAGGCGCACTCAATCTTTTCTGACTGAAAATACCCTATCTCATAGAGGGTCTCATCTCCCACTTCCGAGTGAAGCAGGTCCCAGAGCCCTTTTTTGGATTCGAACTTCTGTTTGTTGAAATAGATCCTCAGCCCTTTGTTGAGGCAGGCATAATTCCAGCAGCGCTGTTCTATAAACTCCTCATTGAAGCTGTAATCTCCGAAGATTTCCTGATCGGGAATAAACTCCACAAAGGTTCCGTCCGAGGCATCGGGAGCTTTCCCTTTCCGCTGGGAAATCAGGTTGCCCCGTTCAAATACGGCTTCGGCAAAAACACCGCCCCTGTAGGCTCTGACAAGAAAATGGGAGGACAGGGCATTCACAGCCTTGGTACCTACCCCATTGAGACCTACGGAAAACTGAAAAACATCATCGTTGTATTTGGCACCCGTATTGATAATGGAAACACATTCCACAATTTTCCCCAGAGGGATACCCCGGCCGTGGTCCCGGACCTGAACTCTGTTGTCCTGGAGGGAGATATCCACCCGGTTCCCGAACCCCATGATGAACTCGTCGATCGTGTTGTCCACGACCTCTTTCATCAATATATAGATCCCGTCATCCTGGTTGCTTCCGTCTCCCAGGCGGCCGATGTACATACCGGACCTTAAACGGATATGCTCCAGAGAGCTCAGGGTTTTAATTTTACTTTCATCGTAACTTGACTTCTTGGCACTCATAGGGAGAAATGATATTCTCCCTCCCGAATTTTGTAAAGGACTGTGTGAGAACTAAACGGCAGTGATTCCTTTCAGCTGTTCCTGTATAGGCGCCATAAGGGAGTCCACTATCTCATCTTCATCGGGAAACTCCCCGAAACTGCCGTTTTCCATGTATTCGTAGCAGTTTTCAAACAGCCGGCTCTGAAGGGTCTGGAGCATCTGCATGACCAGAAAGAACAGGAGCTTTTCCATGGAACTGTCTTTTTCAACAATCTCCTCTTCATAAGCCTGCTTTTTCAGAACATTCACAGCCATCTGCTGCAGATCGTTCATGGCTTTATTCACCCTGACTTTCTCATCCAGTTTTTTATCCATGGCTATGCCGTGAAACAGAAGCATCACTTCAGGATAATTATAGTTGATGGCATAAATCAGACGGAGAGTCTCAGAGAATTTATCAATGAAGTTTCTTTCTTCTGCATCCAGCCTTTTCAGCTTATCCACAGCATTCTGCAGGGGGACTGAAAGAATATCATTGAGAAAACTCCGTCTGTCGGAAAAGGTCTGTATCCACTTTTCTTCCGGAACACCGCTGATCCGGGCGAGGATTTCCGGTGGGAGTTCGGTTTTCTCCTCGCGTAAAAGCTTTCTTGCCAGAGAGCGGACCAGAACATCCACTTCTCTGCCGTCGGAAAAAAAATCTTTGATTCTGCTTTTACGCCGGGAGATCATGTCACTCATATACTGATTGTATAATGAAAGCTCTGATTAGGAAACGAAACGATTGTTTCTTATTATCCCCCTTTGGAACAAGGGGGATAGTCCATGGTATAAAGGGCTGTCAGTCGCAGTTGCTGCCGGCAAACTCTTTTACCAGAACAGCCAGTTCTTTACCCCGCTGGTAGGCTTTTTTCAGCTCTTCTTCTCCGGGAGCGCCCTGCCATTCCACTGATTCAAGGAATTCCCACTTCAGCTTCTCAGTGGCGGTGCCCAGTTCCTTTTCCGCTCCGCCGGACCATCCGAAGGAACCGAAACGGAAGGCTTTCTTGTTCTGAACTTTCTTTCTGTTGAAATCATCAATAACATGGGCCATGGGGGGGAACATCTGATACTCATAAGTGGGCATTCCCAGAACAATCCCTGCCGACTTCCAGGCATCAGCCAGGATAAAACCGATATCATCTTCCGGTACCCGGTACTGGTGGACGGGAACTTTCTCGCTTCTGATTCCCTTGATCACCTCTGTCACCAGTTTAGCGGTATTGCCGTACATGGAGCCCCAGATCACAGTGATCTCGGGACAGGCTGGTCCCTTCAGATAGGAGGCATAACGGGCATAGCGCTGAACAATGACCGAAGGATTCTCTCTCCAGATAATACCGTGGGAAGGACAGATCATGCTGATTTCCAGACCTTCCAGCTTTTTCAGCCCTCTTTCTACGAATGTGGAAAAGGAAGCAACAATATTGGCATAGTAACGGAGAGCCTCTTTTTCAAAGAACTCATGCTGATCATCGGAAAGCTGATCATCAAAGACCGCACTGTCATCCACCTTGCCGTAGGAACCGAAGGCATCACAGGCGAAAAGGATTTTCTCTTCCTGCAGATAACTCATCATTGTTTCTGGCCAGTGGATATTGGGAGTTTCGAAAAACTGCAGGGTTTTCCCCTGCCCCAGATCCAGGGTCTCACCGTCTTCAATGGCGTGAACATTATCCGTTACACCGCTGAACTGTTCCACAAGGGGAACCGCTTTTTTGGTACAGTACACAATCATATCAGGGTTCTTCTTTCTGAACTCTCCCAGCCATCCTGAATGGTCAGGCTCCATATGATTCACAATGATATAATCGATATTGTCAGGTGTTACTCCGATTTCAGACATCTGGGAATTAAGACTTCCGGGAAAATCATCCTTATCCTGGGTCAGGTCGATGACAGCTGTTTTATCTCCCCTGACCACATAGGAATTGATGCTGGTTCCATCGGGGATGGACCAGATTCCTTCAAATAGATTGCCCGGTTCGATATTGACTCCAAGCCGGTATACGCCTTCACTGATTTCCACTGATTTCATTTTTTAGTCTCCTGTTTACAGGGTGACAGTCATCACACCTTTGATTTTGATTAAAGCCCGGATGCTGTTTTGTGATGAGCTGAACCAGACCTGTGTATTTTTAATTTCTGTTATATGAACAATACGCATACTAATTATAGACATAAAAACCGGTGGTAACAATTACCATGGGCCAATATATAGTACCTGAGTGCTATTCATTCCCTGTTTTTTCGAATCTGAATCAGGATGAGGCTCTTTTAAACCGCTCTTCCCTGAGCATCTGTACCAGCAAACGGTCAAAACAGGAGGCAAAATCCTTTACCTCTTTTGCCCCGTAGCTGCTCCCCTTGTCCTGCCCCACACCGACTTCTCTCATCATCTGCATAAAATCCCGCTGTGCCAGACGCTCCCTGACATTATTCTTTGTGAACTGTGTTCCCCGGTCATTAATCACGGCCCTGCCGCTCTCCACCAGTGAGGCGGCCAGAGGAATATCCCGGGTTATAATCAGGTCACCCTCTGAGGCATGTTCGGCAATATAATCATCCGCACTGTCGGCGGCAGGAGAACTCAGAACAAAGGAGATAAACTCTGAATCCGGCAGAGGGAGTTCCCTGTTGGCAACATAACACAGGGGTATTTTCTCATTGATGCAGCGGGCGTTGACAATATCCCTGACCTGCCGGGGACAGGAGTCCCCGTCAATCCAGATCCTCATCTATTCGGGAACCCTGGCCAGAAAGGCTGTTCCGGGTCCCTGAATCAGCCGCTGGGGACTCCCTGCCGGAAGAAAACAGGATTCACCGGAGGTCAGTGTCAGAGACCGGCCGCCGTCTTCGCTGATTGTAATATGTCCCTCCAGGGCAGCCAGAATGGAGACGGGATAGTCTTTTTTCAGAGCTATCGTCCTGTTCTCACAGTCCAGGTAAACCAGTTCAAACTCTCTGGATTCGGTTTTGTACACCCGGCTGCCGTCTGCAGCTGGTTCCGGTTTAATAATATGAACAGGAAAAGCCTCGAACAGAAGAGTTTTCTCCAGTTCCTTAAGATCCATGAACTTGGGTGTCAGACCGCCCCGGAGCACATTATCCGAATTGGCCATAAGCTCCATTCCGAACCCCTGCAGGTAGGCATGCAGCTCCCCTGCAGGAAGATAAAGGGCCTCTCCCGGTTTCAGGCAAAGGGTATTGAGATACAGGGGAGCCAGAACAGAGATATCTCCCGGATACTTGTCCTGCAGTTTCAGAACCCAGCGGCAGGCATCATCATCCCGGGATTCACACCAGGAAAGACCGGCGGTCAGAAGGTTCTTTTTCCCCTTATCCTCCATATTCATCAGAGTTATAAAGAAGTGCCGGAGCCCCTCTTCTTCATCGGAACCGGCAGGCAGGAGCCTCTGTAAAAGATCATCAGGGCAGAAACAGCTGAAATAATCCCTGATGGCTTCTATTGTTCTGAAACCCTTCATAGCCCAGTAATCGGTAATGGCGCAGACAATCTCGGGTTTATGATTATCATCTTTATAGTTGCGGTTGAAGGCATCCAGAGGAACCCCGGCTCTGTTTTCTGCAGCAAACCCCTCTTCCGCCTGTCTTTTATTGGGATGGGCCTGTATGGAGAGTGGTTCACCGGCGGCCAGGAATTTAAAAAGATAGGGAAGAGAACCGAATGTTTCAAAAACATTCTTTCCCAGATGCCCTTCCGGATTCTGGGCGATCAGGTCTGCCAGTGGGGTTTCCGGTGCATCGGGGAGATCAACTTTCGACATGCCTCTGGGGTGAACTCCCATCCACAGCTCGGCCAGAGGGCCTTTTTCATCCAGATTCAGCAGGTTCTGTAAATAACTGTCTGATCCCCAGGGATAATCCTGGATCAGGTTCTTCATCTTCATAATCATAGTTTTGATTATAGTCAATTCTCCGGTTCGGAGAAAGTCTTTGGGGAAGATTAAACGGATTCCCCCCTGACAAGTTCGGGGAGGATAATTTTTTTCCGGAATTCTTTGACCGAATCCGGGGAACCAAGCACATCGAGCAGCAGGCCTGCAGCTTCTCTGTAAATAAGGGAGGGTTTGAGATCAACAGTACTCAGACTGAAG
>JAQQAM010000043.1 GCA_028532905.1 Spirochaetales bacterium | reverse complement strand
GTCCATCCTGGCTGCACTCCAGCCAACCGGTTATGGATAATGTAACCTTCTTTTTATTTCCGGCCTCGGCAACAGCCGAACTTGAACTTTCCTTTTTCTGACAGCCTGTGAGACCTGCAATCAGGAAAAGAACCAGTAATACATAAATCACTTTTTTCATTTAAAACTCCTTTATCCTTTAATGTTGATTTTGTATAGCCATTAACCGCCGTGGAGTGAACCGGTTAATGACTTTAAGAAATACTAGCAGCAGAATCTGCTGCGAAAAATTGCACAATTTCCATATTTAGTGGGATTATTCCTTTTTAAAAAACTGGAATGTGTTTTTCTTAAGATAAATCTGTTAAAAAAGGATAAGTGGAGATAGAGTAAAACAGGCTTGATAAAAACCTGCTGTAATAATCAGGGGACATAAATTAAAAATAATCCGCTAAGTCGGGGAGATATATGAAGAAAAGATTTATTTATTCTTTACAATATAAAATAATTGTTTTAGCCCTTATCTTTGTCATCCTTCCATTGTTTATAATTAATCTTCTTACATCCAACCGTTATGAAAAATTATATCAGAATGCAATGAATGATGTGACAACCAGACTGGCACAGCAGATAAACAATAATATAGATACCTATTTTCAGAAGCTGAATTCAATTTCATTTATGCCTTATTATAATGCTGATATACAGAATATTATGAATACTATCTTTCATGAAGAGAATCCCGGCATTGCAAATGATCTACATGTTTTCAGGATGTTTAATGATTTTTTGTTCCAGATGAGCCTGCGGGATAGTAACATCTGCCTGCTCAGCCTCTTTGACCTGAATGGGAATCTTATTGCACAAAAAAATACATCCGGTAAATATACGGACAGTGATTTCTTTAAACCTTATTTAGGTGACCTGGGAGCCAGGGAGTTCCGGATTCTACCCACTCATGAGCAGACTTATGTAGATAACTCCGACTACAGAGTATTCTCTTTTATCAGATTAGTTAAAGAAGTAAAGACGAACACTCCTATAGGATACCTTGTGTTTGATGTCAGAATAAGCTGTATGAAAGATATCATGAAAGGAATTGATTCACCCTATTACAGTAATGTAGGAATCTTCAATGAAAAACATGAAGTTATCTACAGGATGGTAGATGACGGATCAGAAGAGATATTCAATATTTCTAGATTGGATAAGATCACGAAGGGCAATACACAAAAAATTGGTGAAACAGAGTATTTCTTCAGCTTTTCAGTATCTGAATATACAGGATTTACAACATTGATTTCCACTGATAAAGAGACGCTGATTGAAGATTTAATCTATCTGAAAATCAGAAACCTTTTATGGATATCTGTGCTTCTAGTAATGGTCCTGGTCGTCACAGTACTGGGAACAAAAAAAATTATGGTACCCCTTCAGAAGCTGGTGCATGCAATGAGGTCAGTGGGCAGGGGAAACTTCAAAGCCCAGGTAGAAATCCAGACCCGGGACGAAATAGGTGTTCTATCCCATAGTTTCAATCAAATGATCTCTTATATTGATGAGCTCATTATTATGGAATACCAGGCGCAGTTAAAAATGAAAGATTCAGAATTGCGGGCATTACAAAGCCAGATAAATCCTCACTTCCTGTACAATACACTTGAAAGTATTGCGATGGAAGCAGAAGTGAATGGAGATACAGATGTTGCAGATATGGTCAGTGATCTAGGAAATTTTTTCAGATATTCGGTGCAGAATAAATCCGGTTTCATTAATATCATCACTGAGATTGAGCATATAATCAACTATATTGCCATCCAGAATGTCAGGTTTGAAAATAGAATCAGATTTTCTTACAGTATTAGCGAAGAATTGAGGACCTTCTCTATTGTTAAACTGCTTCTTCAGCCCATTATTGAAAATTCTATTGTCCATGGCTTTAAAAATAAAACAGATTCTCTGAACATCAACCTAAAGACTGAATTGGTCGGAGAGGAAGTTTCAATTTCCATAACTGATAATGGCAAGGGTATGAGTCGCACAGAATTAATGGCTTTAAAGGAAAGCATTTGCAGAGCTGATGAAGATGAGAGCAATAAGATCGGATTGAAAAATGTGCAGCAGAGGATACAACTCATTTACGGTAAAGAATATAAAGTTCATATAAAATCGAGTGAGAACTCTGGAACATGTATTGCCTTTAAAATACCTGTATCTCAAAATCCTATTTTGGATATTACGTCATCAGAATGACGGACCAGGAGAACTTATATGATTAAACTGATGATAGTTGATGATGAAAAACCAACATTGCGTGGCATAAAAAGCATGATAGGCAGGAAGCATACAGGATTTGTTCTTGTTGCTGAGGCCATGGATGGTCAGGAAGCAGTCCGTATTGCCGCTGATAAAAAACCGGAAGTCATCATCACTGATATCTGTATGCCTAATATGAATGGGATTGAACTAATGAAACAGGTGAAGAAAATTCTGCCTGACACACAATGTATTGTTTTAAGTGGGTATGATGATTTTCAATATGCCAGAGAAGCTCTTTTACTGGGAGCTCAGGATTACTTGCTTAAACCTATAAGCAGTAAGAGTTTTTATCCCTTATTGAGTAAGCTGAAGAAGCAAATTGAAGATGAAAACAAAGTTAAAACTGAACTACGGTCAGTACAGTATGAAAGAGCCCTAGAGAAGCTGTTATTCACTGGGGAGCAGGGGCTCAGTCCAATTATTGATGAGCAGAAAAAATATATTATTCAGCTTCTCTCTCTGGAGGATTGCAGCGGGACCTCTGATTTTAATAGCTTCATGATCTTCCTGAATAAAGCAGTATTAGGGCATGATGGAGTGGTTCATATACTGGACAGGTATAAATTAATCATTATGCTCTGTGATCTCCAGAATCTTAGTCTGGAAAGCTTCAATTCTACTCTTCTGCAGGAAGCAAATTATTACAATCTGGAACTGCAGATAAACTCTGTCCGGAATAGTATACATCTTTCAGAAGTACAATCTGCCTATAAAGATATACTTGGTTTTGAGAAACTTAATTTTTATTCTAAAAACAGATCGGCAGTACATTATTATTCAGGTGAATCTTCTGTCAGTCTGGAACCTTCCCATATAGACAGTCTGCTTGAAGAGAAAGTATTGGATTGTCTGAAGACTGTGGATACATCGGGTATCAGGATGCTGTTTAAGAACACATTCCGGAAGTTAAAAGGTTATTCTGTTAAATCCAGTGATGTTAAATTGTATTGTTATAATTTATTATGGGACATTATTAAAAAATTATCCGATTCCAGTATTATTTTTGAATCACAAATTTCTGAACTGGAACAAGACGTTCAAAAGATTCTGGATTGCAATTATCTGGAAGACATCAATAAATTGATAGGGATCTTTTTTGAAAAACTGGCAGAGTTCAAAGCCGATAACTCGGATATTTCCGGAAGAAAAGTGGTTGCTGATATTAAATCATTTATTTTAAGTCATTATAGTTCAAATATTCACCTTCAGGATGCAGCCAATCATGTTCATTTAAACCCCAAGTATGTAAGCGATTTGTTTAAAAGAGAATCAGGAGAGAATTTCTCCAGCTATCTTCGCTCTGTTAGAATATCAAATGCAAAGAAACTTCTGGAAAGCACCAATTTGAGAATCTATGAGATCTCTGACAAAGTAGGGTATAGAACGTCTAAGCATTTTTTAAAACTCTTTAAAGAAGAGACAGGCTTGACTCCCCATGAATACAGAGAATCCAAAGGTAAGAGGCTGTAAGGGATTTATTAAGAAGATTGATCCTAAAGTACTTTATGTACGGCTTTGGGATTTCAAAAAACTTGAGATTATTATCTCCTTGAACTCTCAAACATAATGATGTATGGTTGTTTGTAGAGAAAATAATGAAAAGCGAACCGATGTATCTTAACGTGTACCGCATCCTTGTAAAAAGGATTGAGGGAGGCGTATATAAAACCGATGATCTTCTTCCACCTGAACCTGTTCTGCAAAAGGAGTTTCAGGTAAGCCGTACAACGATCCGAAAAGCCATGGAAATGCTGGCCCGGGACAGTTATGTGATTATAAAACAGGGAAAAGGGACACGGGTTCTGGACAGGAAATCCATGTCTCAGCAGCTGAATTATATAAGTTCCTTTTCAGAAACCCTGAAAAAGAAAGGCTGTGAAGTCTCCATTCTCTCCATTGATTTTGAATATGTGGAGGCAGATCAGCAGATGGCGGAAGAGCTGGAGATTGAAGAAGGAGATCAGGTCTATCTCCTGAAACGTGTGGTTGCCTCTGACGGAAAACCAACCGCCATTGTTAAAAACTATCTGATTCCACGCTTTGTTCCAGGATTGCCGAAAGATTATAAAGAGATCTCATCCCTGTATAAATATATGGAGCAGAACTGGGGTATCAGTATTGAATCGGCTCTGGACCGCATTACCGCAAGGTCGGCAACAAAGGAAGAGGCGGCTATTCTGGGGCTGGAAGAGAAAGCCCCTCTTTTGATTGATCACAGGCTTACTCGAACAATGGGAACTCCTTTTGAACTGGTGTACCTCATCATTGATGCATCCTCCTATGAATTCAGCATTTTTATGAAGGGAAGAATTTCCTGATTTTTTATTTGACAGTTTAAACATCATGATGTTACGATGTAAAACATAATAACGATGTGATATATTAAATGAGGTACAAAAACCTTTTAAAGGAGAACATATGAATAATTTCGACTTTTACAATCCGGTGAGGGTCCATTTCGGTCCCGGTAAATTGAATGACGTCGGAATGTTTGCCAAAGAGCTGGGAAAAAGAGTCTGCCTGGTTTCCTATAAGGAACTGGGTCATCTTGAAACTCTCTGTAATAAAGTTATATCTCTTCTGAAAGCTGAAGGACTGGCTGTTTTTACTTTTTACGAAGCAGAGCCCAATCCCGATATCTCCACAGTGGATGCCGGAGCTGAGTTTTGCCGGGACAGAAATATTGATCTGGTTATCGGTCTGGGTGGCGGATCTGCAATGGATGCCGCCAAGGCCATTGCCGCGGGAGTATTCTATGAGGGAGATCTCTGGAATATGGTTTACAGCAGGCATGATCATGTGGATGCGGTTCCCCCTGCCAGAGCGTTGCCTATGCTCATGATTCCCACACTTCCAGCAACGGGCAGCGAGATGAATCAGTGCTCTGTTGTCAGTAACAGGAAACTGAAAGAAAAATCCTATATCTGGTCAGAGTGTCTGTATCCCAGAACCGCTGTAATCGATCCAGAGCTGACATTGACTCTGCCTCCTTTTCAGACAGCCTGTGCTGCCGCGGATTCCATCTCACATGTTCTTGAGATCTATATCAACGGTGAAGAGGATTCTCCTCTGCAGCACTCCTTTCAGGAAGGAATCATGCGGACTGTCATAGATAATATCCGCATTGTCCTGAAAGATCCTGGTCATATTGATGCCAGAGCCAACCTGCAGTGGGCTGCCACCTGTGCCATTAACGGCTGGGCTTCTCCCGGTGATGCCTGGACCCCGATTCATCAGATTGCTCATAATCTGACTTCTCTGTATGGAGTCGCTCATGGAGCCTCTTTATCAGCTCTGATGCCGGCCTGGATGAAGTCATTTCATGGAAGAAGAAAGAAACGTTATCTCATGTTTGCTTTAAACGTAATGAAAGTCATTCCTGAGGGAAAAACAGAGGATGAAATCATCCTTCAGGGGATTAATGATTTTGAAGCATTTCTGAAAGAGATAGGCGTACCTGTGAGTCTGAAGGATCTGGATCTGTCGAATGATACAATTCCCGCCATTCTGGATGGTGTTAAAAAGGTCAGTTTCAATGACGACGGAGTCCTGGCCTGTAATCCCCCTGTATCAGCTGAGGATATTCTGGAAATGCTCAAGAGAGCAGAGCCTGCATGAGTTTTACAAGTGAGAAAGGAAGTATAGAAAATGGCTGAACTGAGTGCGAACGATATTGCCCATATGATGGATCTTAGCTGTGTACAGGCTAACAGTACACTGGAAGAGATTAAAAACGCAGCGGAAACGGCAAAGAAATACAATTGTATCTGTGTCTTTGCTCTGCCGGCTCACACGCCGGTTCTTGTGGAACTGCTAAAAGACAGACCGGATATTCTGGTTGGTGGAACTGTTGGGTTTCCTGATGGCGGTGCGACCACAGCCAGTAAGGTGCAGGAAACCAAAGAACTTGTGGCCATGGGCGTCAATGAAGTGGACATGGTTATTAATATTGCCTGGCTGAAAGCGGGAGAGGATGAACTTGTTGTCAATGACATCAAAAATGTAATCATTGCCGCCCAGGGGCTTCCTGTAAAAGTTATACTCGAGTGCCATTATCTAACAGAAGAGGAAATTGTGAGAGCCTGTGGAATATGTATAGATGCAGGGGTCAGTTTTGTTAAAACAGGCACCGGATGGGCTCCTACAGGTGCGACTCTGGAGAATGTTAAACTCATCGCCGATTCAGTGGGTGATAACTGCAAAGTGAAAGCTGCCGGAGGTGTCCGGGACAGGGACACCCTTCTGGCCATGTATAAACTGGGAGCCACCCGTTTCGGAGTGGGAGTCAGAACCGCCGAATCCATTCTGACCGGTGAATCCGCCCCGGACAGCTACTGAGAAGAGAAGGAATGAATATGAAATATGCCATAGCCTGTGATCTTGGAACCGGAGGGTGTAAATCGTCTTTGTATGATTCTGAAGGGAACTGTCTTGATGGTCTGTTTATGGAATACCCCACCTATTACCCGGAAGAGTCGATGCATGAGCAGAAACCCGAAGAGTGGTGGTCAGCTGTCAAAGAGAGTATTCGCGGTCTTCTGGCTGATAAATCTGAAGAGCTGAGATCCTCGATTGCGGGAATCGGTTTATCCGGACACAGTCTGGGAATGGTTGCCCTGGATGATTCGGGAAAGCTCATTCTGGATTCTGTTCCCATCTGGTCCGATTCGAGGCCCGGAGATGGTGAGTTGAAGCCGTTTTTTGAGAATGTACCCGAGGAAGAGTGGTACATGCTCACGGGAAACGGTTTTCCTCCGCCCCTGTATACGGTGTTCAAAATCCTCTGGATGAAAAATCACCTTCCCGATGCCTTTGCCCGGTGTACAAAAATAATCGGAACCAAAGATTATATCAATTACAGATTGTGCGGTACTGTGGCGACTGATTATTCCTATGCGTCCGGGAGCGGAGTTTATGATCTTGAAGAATGGGCATATTCAGAAAAATTGATCCGGGCTGCCGGACTGGAAAAATCTCTTTTTCCTGAAATCAGGGGCTCCAGCGATATTCTGGGATCACTGAAGCCGGAAGTCGCTGCTGAACTGAAACTCTCAGAATCCGTTAAAGTTGTGGCCGGGGGAGTGGATAATTCCTGCATGGCTCTGGGAGCTATGTGTTTCAAAGACGGCAGAATCTACAACTCTCTGGGCTCCTCCAGCTGGATCGCCGTTTCATCAGAAAAACCTCTTCTGGATCTGGAAAACAGACCCTATGTGTTTACCCATGTGGTTCCCGGGCTTTTTGCCTCTGCCACGGCTATTTTTTCAGCGGGCAGCAGTCATAAATGGTTTACCGGTATCCTGAGAAACGGAGGAAACAGCCCCGGCTACAGAGAACTTGATGATGAGGCTTCCAAAACTCCCCCGGGGGCAGGAAATCTCCTCTTTAATCCCAGTCTTGCAGGGGGCAGTTCTCTGGATGGTAGTCCGGACATCAGAGGGGCTTTTCTCGGGCTCTCCTTATCACATGGAAGATCTCATATGACCCGGGCCGTTATGGAAGGCGTTGGGTTCGGATTGAAAATAGCCCTTGATGTCCTTCGGAATCTAACTGAAACCGAGAAGCGGATCACCATTGTAGGAGGGGGAAGTAAAAGCAGGCTATGGTGTCAGATTCTGGCAGATATCTTTGAGGCCGAGGTTGTTAAAACAAATATCGATGAACAGGCCGCTGCTTTGGGAGCCGCCGCTCTGGTTCTTGTGGGCTGTGGTGTTTGGGAAGACTATTCCCGTATTGATGAATTGCATCAGGAGGAAGCCGTTTATCAATGCAATGACAACAATAAGAACATCTACAGAGGCTTTCTGGAAATTTATAAAGATACATCTGTCTACCTGGCTGAGCTGGGTGCAAGGATGCGCAGTTAATTTTTGAATCAGCCCCTTGAGGGGTAAAAATATCGGAGGAAAATATGAAAAAGATTTCTGTTTTATTGTTTGCGGTCATTCTGGTTTTATTCGCCAGCTGTACCAATGGAGCAAGTACTGCGGATACAGGAGCTGCCGCACCTGTTAAAGAAGTAAAAATGGCTGAAAAGTCGGATTTTTACTGTGTCTCTCTGGGATGGCAGGAAAATGAGTCCGGCCAGAGACAGACCATGGGTTATGAAGTGGCGTTTGATGATTTCGGCATCCCCAGCGACAAAGTTTTATGGTCCAACGCCAACTATGATCCCAAGTTGCAGTCTGAGCAGATCGATGCCTTTATAAAGATGAATCCTCAGGCTCTGTTTGTGACTCCTTCTGATCCTGCCGGTATTACCCAGGCTGTTAAAAGAGCCACAGATGCGGGAATCCCTGTGTTTGTAGCCGATGCCATTATTGCCGGTGTACCTGCTGTAACCTCAATCTGTTCCAATGACTTTGGAATGGGTACATGGTCCATGAAATGGATCATCGATCAGATGGGTGGAAAAGGAAAAGTGGCTATCATCGACCTTCCCAACAATGAAGCCTGGGATCTCAGAGGTCAGGGAGCCCGTTATATGCTGAGTCAGTATCCCGATGTAGAAGTTGTGGCTGAATGGTCCTGGGACTCTACAGGTGCTGTCACTCCCCGTCAGGCTGTTGAAAATATGCTCACTGCCAATCCCAACGCCGGTGATCTGGATGCCATCTGGTGTGCCTGGGACGGTGCTGCCATGGAAGGTGCTCTGGCTATTAAAGATGCCGGACGTGCTGATGAGATCCTTACAACCGGAATTGACGGGGGTGAGTACGCTTTTGAAATCATGAGAGACGACGGTGTTTTCGCCCTGACCATGGCACAGAGCATCTACTACATGTCCTATAACAGTGTTAAATACGCTAAAGATTATCTGGATGGAAAACAGGTGCCCCGTTTTATCATAGCTCCTGTATATGCTGCAACCCAGGATCTGCTTCAGGCAGCTCCCGGAGATGCATTCAACTATGATATTCCCGGAAAAGCCGACGAATACGGTTGGACTCCCGTTCTGTAAAAAAAATAAATAATTTTACTCCGGTTCTGCGTAGGCGGAACCGGAATAGATTTAATAAAGATGGAGCAGTAACATGACTGAATTCAGTCTGGAAATGAAAGGGATACGTAAGCAGTTTCCCGGTGTCCTGGCTCTGGATGATGCGGACTTCAATCTGAAAAGAGGCGAAGTCCATGCACTTCTGGGGATTAATGGAGCAGGCAAATCAACACTGATTAAAGTCCTGTCGGGCATCTATACAAAAGATCAGGGTGAAATCCTGATAAACGGAGAACCTGCGGATATCCGCGATACGGATTCTTCAAAAAAGCACGGGGTGGCTACTGTTTACCAGGACCCCCAGATGATTCCCTCTTTTACAGGATATGAAAATATCTTTCTGGGGAATGAATCGGATGGAAAGGGATTATTCCCTGTAATAAAAAGACGACAACTACGACAAAAAGCAAAGGAACTTCTGAAGAAGTTTCCCGTGAATATAGATTTAAATACACCGGTCAGTTCTCTGGAGGCCGTTGAAAGGGAAAGTATTGCTATTTTAAGAGCCCTTTCTCAGGAGAAAATGGAGATTCTGATCCTGGATGAACCCACATCCATTCTGACTCAGAAGGAGATATCTGTTCTCTTTGAACAGATAAAACTGCTCAAGGATCAGGGAATTTCAATCATCTACATTACCCATCGTCTGGATGAAGTCTTCCAGATTGCTGACAGTTTTACTGTTTTTCGAAACGGTCAAAACGTCGGAGCATACAGCACGGATGAGAAGGGTATGGATCATGCCCGGATTGCAGAGCTGATGCTGGGGGACAAAC
>JAQQAM010000042.1 GCA_028532905.1 Spirochaetales bacterium | reverse complement strand
ATAATTGAGAAATGGACAGCAGTACACTCTATTTTCCGGTTCAACTGAATGAGTCTTTTTCCATTGAAAAAATCTATACCATTCACTATTTTGAATACTCCCGGGATTTCCATTTTGCCGGTGAGTCCCACAACTTCTGGGAACTCCTTTATGTGGACATGGGAGTGGTCGAAGTTCTGGCCGGAGAAACAAGGCATACCCTGTTCAAGGGGGACATCATTTTCCATGAACCAGGAGAGTTTCACAGCCTCTGGGCCAATGGCAGAACAGCTCCCAATCTGGTGGTTCTGTCCTTTGAATGCACCAACCCCTCCATGGCCTGGTTTGCCGGTAAAATCCTCAGAATCAAAGAGGCGGAACGGAATCTTCTGGGGCGTATTGTGTATGAGGCTCAGCAGGCTTTCGATTCCCCTCTGGAAGACCCGGGTCTGAAGGCTCTGAACAGGCGGGAACAGCAGAGTTTCGGCTGTGAACAGCTTATTAAAATCTATATGGAGGAGTTTCTGATCAGACTCATGCGTCAGGATGTTACCGTCTCTGTTGCACAGGGCCTTGAGAACACCATAGAAAAGAAAAGCCGGGAGACTGTCTTCAATAAGGTGGTGAACTACCTGATGGATAATCTGGGGCATCAGTTCAGTATGGATGAGCTGTGCCGGGATGTGGGCTACAGCCGGTCCTATCTGCACAATGTATTTAAGAAAAGAACCGGCCACAGTGTAATGGAATATTATAAGAGACTGAAAATTGAAAAAGCCAAGCAGCTGATCCGGGAAGGAGCGGATAATTTTACCCAGATCTCCTACAAGCTTGATTTCTCTTCCCTCCAGTATTTTTCCAGACTCTTCAAGAAAATTACCGGCATGACTCCCGGAGCCTATGCGTCATCGGTAAAACTGAAATCCGAATACTATGCGGATACGGAAGTGGCCGATACAGAACAGCATTCGGAGCATCTGTAGGGGACTATCCGATCAGGTTTTTCAGTATCTTTCCCCCCACCATGGTCAGAAGGACATTGTACTGGCTGTCAAACACCGTAATGTCCGCATCATAGCTGGGAATAAGGGCTCCCTTTTTCCGGAATCCCATAATCTGCGCCGGATTTCCGCTGGCCATGAGTATGGCCTGCTCTTCGGGTATCCTCCAGGAAATAAGGTTGCGGAGGCCCTTTATAATTGTCAGTGAGGAGCCGGCCAGGGTTCCCTCTTCCTTCACAAATACTCCGTTCTTCAGTTCTACAGGATCTCCGTTGGCCAGAAGATCTCCCTCTTTCTGCTCTGTGGGTTTCAGACAGTCCGTCACCAGGACTACCTTATTGACAGGTTTGTCCCTGAGAAGAAGCTTGACCAGATCCGGATGTACATGTTCTCCGTCTGCAATAACCTCACAGGACAGCTCGGGATGAATCATAATGGCTCCCACAGCCCCCGGGTTTCTGTGATGCAGGCGGCTCATGGCATTAAAAAAGTGTGTGGAGTGGAGAATTCCGGCCTGAATCCCTTCCACCATATTCTCATAGGCCGCATTGGTATGACCGGCCTGCAGGACAATACCCTTTTTCATGCCGTACAGGGCCAGTTTCCTCATTCCCTTCAGTTCCGGGGCTACGGTCATATTGACAATTTTTCCGCCGGCGGCCTTATAGAGACGATCCATCAGTTCCAGATCCACTTCCTGTATGCCACCGGCATTCTGGGCACCGGTCCTTAAGGGGGAAATAAAGGGGCCTTCCATATGGATTCCCATAATCCGGGCTCCTTTTTCCTTCCCCATGGCCTCTCTGATGGCTTTCAGAGCCCTGATCATATGTTTCTCGCTGTTTGTATAGACCGTCGGGCAGAATGCAGTGACCCCATACTGGACAAGGGCTTCAGACATGGCCAGTATGGATTCCGGTTTTCCGTCTTCCGTACCGTATCCGGCAAAACCGTGGATATGAGTGTCTATCAGTCCTGGGGCGATCACCGCTCCCTTGACGTCATATACCAGAGAGTCCGGGGAACAGGGATTCTGTTCAAACCGTTTAAGGCTGATCACATCCTCAATCCTGCCCTCAGACACCTGGACACAGGCTTTTTCCTGTCTGAAAGAACCTGTTATTACCGTACCGTTTATCAGCCAGATATCAGTCATTTCGCTTATCCTTTGCCCTTCAGAATCCGGGCACCCTCAGAGGGGTATACAGTAAACATATGTCCTTCAGCACTGTCCTGTCCAAGAACTTTTCTGTAAAAACAGTTTTCCAGATCTTTCCTGTACCCGTCCAGTTTGTCGTTTCTGCATATATGAACGGTGCAGCCGCCGAAACCGGCTCCCGTGAGTCTGGCTCCGGGGCTTTTGTGCTGACGGGCGCAGTCCACCAGTTCATCCAGTTCCCGGCAGCTGATTTCATGATTGTCCCGGCAGCTTGTATGAGAGGCATACATCAGGCGTCCCAGTTCTTGAATATTTCCCTCTTTCAGCCTGAGAGCCGATTCCTCCACCCGCTTCCATTCACTGATCACATGGAGGGCCCGCTTATACAGGAGAAATCCTTCTTCGGGTTCCGGGAACACCGAACCGTCTTTCCGCAGGCAGTAGCTTCTGTCCAGTTCCTCTTTGCTGATTCCCAGAATCTCTCTTATTTCCGCCTTGCTGTAACCCTCGGGTCTGATCACATCTGCCGCTTCATAGTCAGGAGTCAGTTCTCCCATATAGGAGACAGAGGGTCTGCCCCGGTCTTTCTCATGGGCGCCGATAAGAGCCGCAGCCAGCCGGCATTCAATACTGCGGCGGTTGTATTTGTCCATAACCTCTCTGGTTTTGGGGGCCTGTACGGTGGAATGGGCAATCAGAATCTGATAATCACCGGGAAAGGGGGTGAGCTCGCATTTCAAAGGGGCAAAATCAATTTTCAGGGCTTTGTCTTTTTCTCCCAGCAGTATGGCCGCCTGATCCATTCCTCCCCCCTGGGTTCCCGTGTACCGCTCAGCCCGGGCCATCAATTCGGCCAGTTCAAGGGGAGGCACCTTTGTATGGTTCACATGGAGCGCGGCAATGGCTGAGAGAACCACCATGGCAGATGAAGAGCTCATTCCCGCAGCAGCTGGTATGGTGCTGTGGATCATCATAGTAAACCCTTTAACAGATTCTGAACCCGGGGAGAGGGCTTTGTCATTCAGCAGCCCCTGAAGAGCCGCCTTGATATAATTGCCCCAGTCTCCCGCCGGGTAGGAGGGAATTTCCGGTTCCAGTTCAAACTCCCGGACACCGTATTTGTCCACGAAATCGGCGACAGTGATTTTTCCGTCTTCTGCAGGAGCAAAGACGGCAATGATGTCTCTGTCTACGGCGCAGGGCAGTACGGGGCAGTGATTGTAGTCTGTATGTTCGCCGATTATATTGACCCGGCCGGGAGCTCTGGCGATCAGGTAGTCCCGGTTTCCGGTCCACTGTGTGAATTTTTCAATCAGGGCATTATAGCGTATTCCCTGTGCCTTTATGTCTTCAGGATGATAGATTCTGTCCAGTATTTCATTTTGCTCAATCCATTGTGTGTGCATAATCAATTCTCCTGTGGGGCAGGAAGTCCCAGTCTTCCTTATTACGGGGATCAAAGGGTCTGATGCCCTTAAAAAATCCTCTGATGATATTCCGGCTGTTCCGTGTCAGCTCTTCTTCCGGATAATCCGCAGGGGGCGGGAAAATCCAGCTGCCTGCGGCTTCCAACACACCGATTCCTTCGGATTTATACTTCTGCAGTTCTTCGGGATTGCGGTTACGGGAATCTCTGAGGATCAGAAGGACCATCCAGGCCTCTCCCGAACGACTGCAGAGCATATTGACAGTTCTGTAACCCGAAGCGGTCTCTTTCCAGAGACCGATACACCTGCCTGCCTCCCGCTGAATCCGGGTTCTGTCCAAACTGGTGAACCGGAGGGCGGGCATGGGGAAATCAAGAGCATCCATCAGGATCCCGGAGTCTGTTTCCAGACGGAATAAAGAGGCTGCATCCATCACCGGGAGCCTTCTGTCGGGAAGTATCTGATAATGGCTGTGACTCAGTATGGATGCACCGGCCCACTGCAGATCCGAGTTGGAACAGACCGTGCAGCCGGGAGCCATAGCCGTGAAAGCCAGGCATTGAGAGAGGGCCTCCTGCCCCATATTCATGGGAGTGTGTTCACGGTCTATCAGAACATAATGCCTGGGAAACAGTGGGAAAGGGGTGAGCTGCAGAAAAAAATCCCGCTCCTCCTTCTCTCCTCTGATCTTTAGGTCCAGTACTCTCAGTGTCTCTTTGCCGGGAGACGCCGCATTTTCCCGGCAGATCAGGCATTCCGCCCCGGGCGGGAGCTTTCTGTTGTTCCGGGGAGTGTATCCTGACCGGGCATAGTTGATCTGATAGGAGAAGGACAGGTCATAATCGGAATCGTAATACTCTGTGAGGGTATTCTTTTCCAGTTTCTCTTTGTCTATATAACCTGAATCGAAAGACCAGGAGCGCAGGGCCTCCATGGCTGCTTCCAGTCCGTCTCTGGTTCTGATTTCTTTTAGCCAGGTTGTTATTCTGTTTTGGGCTGCATCGGGGCCGGGTCTTCCTTCCATGATCTGATCTTAGCAGAACAGAAGCCCGGCTTGTTGTATGTATGTTTACTTCTTTTGTTTATCTGTCCTGTTTTTGATTCACTTCTCGGTGCTGTATATGAAAGCTCCGGTTATGGCGGTGAAGGGCGCTACGGTGACCAGACCGAAACTGCCCACCAGAGTATGGAGTATTTCAGCAGAGACATAGGTCAGGTTGAATACATTCTCCAGAGGGGTCCCCTGGGCGATAAACACCATGAGCATGGCCGCATAACCGCTGGAATAGGCCAGAAGAAGGGTTGTGGTCATGGTTCCCATAACAGCCCGGCCGACCCTCAGTCCGGATACCAGAAGCTCTTTGCGGCTTATCCCGGGATGTTTGTCTGCCAGCTCCTTCATGCTGGCGGCAATGTCCATGGCCAGGTCCATGACCGCCCCTGACGCCGCCAGGAATATGCCTGCCTGGAATATCTTTGTCAGGTTCAGATGAGGATATCCGGAGTACAGCAGGGTTTCACTGAACTTGACAACGGCGCCGTGAATTTTAAAATCTCTTGTGAATACAGCCGCCAGTACGGCTGTCAGGATGATCCCCAGAAATCCTCCCAGAAAAGCGGTCAGCCCTTTTTTATTCATACCGGCTATCAGGAAAATGATCACAGCTGTCAGTACGGCCGTAACAAGAAGGGCCAGCATGACCGGGTCCCACCCTCTCAGGTATCCGGGAAGAAGAATCTTCCAGATCATAAGAGCCGTAAATCCGAAGGAAATCAGAGCTTTCAGACCGGTCCACTGGGCATAGGCTAACAGGAGGACAATAAAAAGTCCCAGAAGAAAGAGTTCCTTGTCCAGCCGGTAGTGGTCAAAGGCAACGGCACTTATAACCTTTCTGCTTTCCGGCTCCAGGGTCAGCACAAGGAGGGCTGAGTCTCCCGGTTCAAAGATTTTATCCATCTCCAGGGTCCCGATGAGGATATTTCCGGCCTCAACGGTCTTTCCCTTATGCTCTCCTTCCAGTACCTCTGCGTAGACAGTCTGATCTCCCTGGCGGACCAGGCCGAACTGATGAATCCCCGAGTTGTCGGTTTCTGTCACCCTTCCCTTGACTCTGACTGAGTTGGGATAGGCGTCCCGCTGGAATTCATGGGGCAGGAAAAAAAGACCCGTACTGAGAATCAGGGTCAGAATGACGAACAGAATATCTTTTTTATTGTCTTTTCGGGGGAGGTCCCACATATGTTTCTCCGTTTTTTACTTTTTATTGGCTCTCTTAAGGAATAGGCGGGCTGTAGAGACGGTGCCGGCAGGAGCCTTAATAAAAGAGAACGGCCCGAAGGCCGTCCTCAGATAGAATCTGATGAATGAATCATCCTGCAGCGGCAGAATTACATTCCCATGGCCGCCTTGATCTTTGTGAAGATGTCGGTGTTGTCATAGTATCCGTGGAACATCTCTTCACCGGCGCCGACAGCAAAGGTGGCAACAGGTACAGCTGTATGCTTATAGGATGTCCAGGCCATTCCGGATCTGTTGTTCTGAATGTGAGTCAGCTGCATGGTCAAAGGGGTGTATCCTCCGTAAAGGAGTTTGTCCTCAGTCGCATTGGATACAGCTTCATCTCCTGCAACGGTTCTGATGTATGCCTTTTCCAGAAGCTCTGCTTCATAGTCGTTCAGCTCGGTCAGGCCGAAGTATTTTTCGATATCCGCCATGAGTCCCTCAAGGTCGCTGCTTCCGGCTTCCAGATAGTGGGTGAGGACGAACTTGTCAAAGTACTCGTAGGATTTAGTCTGACTGCTGATATTGGCAAAGTCGGTTTCGTATCCTGTTCCGGCAAAACCGAGGGTCAGTCCGCCGGTTTCATGATCTCCTGTTACAACAATCAGAGTCTCTTCAGGATGCTCATTGTAGAACTGGATGGCTGTTTCAATTGACTCGGCAAATGCCAGTGTATCCATAATGGAAGAGGCACCGTCATTGGCATGGCAGGCCCAGTCTATTTTTCCGGATTCAACCATCATGAAAAAACCGTCTTCGTTATCCAGCAATTCAATTCCCTTCTGTGTGAACTCGGCCAGAGAGACATCATCCGCTTCTCTGTCGATATCATAGGGGAGGGCGTCATCGGCAAAACCGTGGTTGCTGCAGTACACTTTCTCAGTCCCTGCCTGAATGGCATTGATGGAGTCTCTGTCTTCTGCAATGGTCCATCCGGCTTCTGCCATGAGCTCGTGGATGTTTTTTTCTCCTTCGGGAGTTTTACCCAGGCGGAATCTTCCTCCGCCGAAGTAATCAACATCGGAGCTGACAGCTTCAACACCAATCTGGTAGTAGTTGTTTCTGCTGGGCTGATGGGCATAGAAGGCAGCGGGAGTGGCATGATCCAGGTCAACAGAAGAGATGATTCCTACTTTCTTTCCGTCTTCCTTGGCCATTTCCGCAAGGGTTTTGTAGGATTCGGTTTTGCCGGGATCCATGGAGATGACACCAATGGCTGTTTTCTGCCCTGTAGCCATGGCTGTGGCGGCAGCGGCAGAACCTGTTATAAAACGGTCATAAGCATAGGTTGTGGTCATACCCTGTGCCGGAAAGGTGCTGAAGTTCAGCAGTTTCTGGTTGGCGGCATTCCCCTCTTTGGCACTCAGGTAAGCCTCGGCGGCACTGATCTGAGGCATGGCCATTCCATCCCCGATAAAAAGAAAAACATACTTCGCCTGAGCGGCAGACTCATTCAGACTCATGTCCTTTGATTCGGACTGACCTTCTGCGAAAAGCAGAGTTCCCGTCAGAAGCAGGAGTAGGATGGCTAATCCCTTCTTCATAGATTTTTTCATTAAAATTTCCCTCCAAACAGTTTGGTTTACTTGAAAGTAATCATGAAGACAGTTCTGTTAGAGCATTGTTCGGGAAATGTTACGGATTGAATAAATCAATATACGATGGTTTACGTAATATTTGGGCACCTTTTCTTTTTTTGAAATCA
>JAQQAM010000041.1 GCA_028532905.1 Spirochaetales bacterium | reverse complement strand
AGGCGGCTTCCGCATTATTGGGTTCAATGGCCAGTGCCTGTTGAAACCGGGCTTCCGCTTCTTCCATCTGATTCATACCCAGATAGATCCGCCCCATGAGTGTGAGAAGATCCACCCGGCTGTCCGCCCCTTTCAAAGCGGCTTCCGCATGTCTGAGGGCTTCTGCATATTCCTGAAGAAGAAAATAGGCTTCTGCCATTCCCTTGCGGGCATCCACATAGGCAGGATTGACAGCCAGAGCTTTTTTGAAAGAATCCAGAGAGCCGTAGTAATCACCGCTTTTCAGATCATGGCGGCCCTGAGTATAGAAATCCAGAGGAGACTGCTGTGCCGGCAGCGTAAAAACCGAGATGAAAAACACAGCTGTCAGGGTCAGTCTCTTAATTCTGTTCATCGCTCCGGAATATTATCTTTACTGTTTTAATTTTATGTCCATCCATGGTCTGAATAATAAAATCCAGATTTTCAAAGCTGACTTTCTCGAACTTCACCGGTATTTTACCGAACAGATCAAATACAAATCCCCCGAAGGTATCAAACTTTTCCTCCGGCAGTTCCAGATCCAGCTTCTCATTCAGATCTTCTATATTCAGCCTGGCATCACACAGATAGGTTCCTTCGCCAATTTCCAGAAGATCGTCGTCTTCATTATCGAATTCGTCCTGAATATCGCCGACGATCTCTTCAATAATATCTTCCATACAGACAATACCGGAAACTCCGCCGTACTCATCCACAACGATGGCAATATGAACCCGTCTGTGTTTGAATTCCTTCAGGAGAGAGTCGAGCTTCATGCTTTCCGGGACAAAGTAGGCCTTTCTCATAAGCTCCCGGATAACAAAATCCCGCTTCTTCACAAAGCAGCTTAAAAGATCTTTCACATACAGAACACCGATCACATTATCAATTGTGTCTTCATAAACGGGAAAACGGGAGTGACCTGACTCTATGAGGATTTCATACAGTTCCTTCTCCTCAATGTCCACAGGAATAAAAATGACATCAATTCTGGGAATAATGACTTCCTTGATTTTTGTATCAGCAAGCTCCACGATTCCCTTGATCATACCCTTTTCGTCTACATTCAGGTCTGTAAGAGCTTCATGATCTACAATGGAGGAGCGGTCTTCTTTTTTTCTGAACAGGGATTTAATTGTCTTCACCTAAAAAACCTTGAGATCCGCAGTGCCGGCCAGAATTGTCTCCTGGTACTGGAGCATTTCTTCATCGGGTTCCCGTGTTTCATGGGTCATCCCCTTCAGATGAAGGATTCCGTGTATGGTAACACGCTTCAGCTCCTCTTCAAGAGCTACGGAATAGAGTTCTGAATGCCGTTCCAGAGTATCCATGGAAATAACGATATCGCCGGCACTGAGCTGCTGACCCGGAAAACTCATAATCTCATCCCCCTCGTTCTGGCAGAATGAGAGAACATCTGTTGCTTCATCTTTATCCCTGTATGTCGCGTTTAATTCTTTAATATATTCATCATGACAGAGAGTCAATGAAATTTCCCTGTCAGTCAGATTTTCATGCTCCAGAACAGCTTGAACAAAGATACGGTAGTTCTCCAGCCAGTCCGGCTCCTCCTGCAGTTGGGATATAATATCAATTTCTGTCATTCTGATTCCTTTCTTCTCTATCAGGATATTCTATTCTAGTATGATAATGCCCTGTCAGTACATGAACAAATGAAGATTTTACAGTTTCCAGTTCCTGCAGAGTCATTCCGCACTCATTCAGTTCACCGTCTTTGAACCTGACCATTATCAGATCCCAGAGGAATTTCTCCAGTTTGTTCACAGTGGGCTTCTGCATGCTCCGTGTGGAGGCTTCGGCCATATCGGCCAGCATGACAACCGCTGCTTCCTTGCTCTGGGGACGGGGTCCGCTGTGAGAATAATCCTCCAGAGACACATTCTCAATCCCCTTTTCCTTGACAGCCTGCTGATAGAAATACTCAATAACACTGGTACCATGATGCTGGGCAATAATATCAATAACACCCTCGGGAAGGTTCATATTCCGGGCCATCTCAATACCGATTTTAACATGAGATTTAATGACCGCAACAGATAATGTTGTTTTCATATCATCATGCTTGTTGTATTCCTTCTGGTTTTCACTGAAATATTTGGACTGATCGATCTTTCCAATATCGTGATAATAGGCTCCCACCCTTGCCAGGAGGGCATTGGCTCCGATATTTCGGCATCCGGTTTCCGCCATATTGGCCACATTCAGAGAATGGGAATAGGTACCGGGGGCCAGGGCCAGCATTCTTTTGATGACAGGAGTGTTCAGATCCGAGAGTTCCTGGAGTCTGAAGGTGGTGCAGGGATTGAGAATATGCTCGAATAAGGGCAGCACCGTCAGGGACAGAAAACCGCTCAGGATTCCGTTGATTCCCGCAATAAGGACAGAGAAAAGGGTAATCTGAAAATTCACAGGGAGGATCAGCAGCATCTGCAGAGCCAGAACCATCTGTGCCGCCGCCAGAAACAGACCGCCCTTGATAAGATCGATTCTCTTTTCGGCCCCTTCAATGACCAGACAGGACGCCAGACCGCTGAAGAGAGTCATAAACAGAGCCTGGGAATTGAAATTGAGGACGAAGAAAATGAAAACCGACTGTACCAGTGCAAAAACAATGGTTTCTCTTCTGTTGCGCAGCAGAGACAGAAGAATACACACCAGACCTGTGGGCATAAACAGTACCACAGGGATTCCGCCGGGCTCCGACAGAAAGCGGAACATCAGCAGAGTCACAACCAGATGAAACCAGGATAGAAAAAACAGAAGTGTCGGATTAACCAGGAGACCGGCAGTTGCCGGAAACGCGATCAGCAGGACAACCAGCAGAATAAAAACAAGAAGAGTATAGAAGAAGGGTGCTGCCAGATCATGAAAACTGATCCGCCCCTTGAGGTCCAGAAAGGCTTCCAGTTTTTCCATCTCCAGAGCGCTGATCACAGTATCGGAAACCAGGAGCTTCTCACCGGATTCCAGATGCACCCACACGGGGGTCATGGTTTTCATGACCTCCTGCTGTTTCAGATCGGTCAGATCAGCGGAAAAGAAACAGTTGGGTTCCAGAAAATAATAGACAATCATTTCGATGAACTTGGCTTCGGCAGAGTTGAAGTCGTACTGAACCAGAATATCCCTGGCTTTCTCCTGCCAGTTATCTATC
>JAQQAM010000040.1 GCA_028532905.1 Spirochaetales bacterium | reverse complement strand
GGACGGTCTGCCGAAATGGGTGCTGAATACCCGCGTGCAGGTTGATCCAAAAGACCGGAAACTGCTGAAATCCACCTGGGTCTGGGGCCCCCTTGAAGAGGACATTGAAGCGACCGATACCTTGGACTGGAATACGGCGGAATGGGCCGCGGCCTGGTTGAATAAAGCACGATCCGATCCGAAACTGCAGTCGGCCCCGTCTCCGGATGAAAAACCGTGGCTGCTGGCCTGCGGGATTTTCCGTCCCCATATTCCGCTGATCTGCCCAAAGAAATTTTTTGACCTCTACGAAACCGACTCCCTTCCTCAACCGAACCGGCACCCACCTGTATGTTCTGGGTGGCCAGAATCTGGGCCACCTGGGTAATGCTCAGGTTGTAGGCTTCCAGGCGGTTCTGGGAGATCTCTACACGGATGACCTTCTCCCGGCCTCCGGTGATGATGGTTGTGGCTACACCGGGAACCTGTTCCAGATAAGGCTGAATTTGATCTTCGGCGATGGCTCTGATCTCTTCGGGGGTTCTGTTGCCGTCCACAACCAGATCCATAATCGGCATCATCGCCGGGTCGAATTTGAAAATCTGGGGGTTGGCTGCATCATCGGGCAGGTAGTCCTTGATGAACTCCAGCTTGTCCCGTACATCCTGAGCAGCTGCCGAAAGATCAGTATCCCAGTCGAATTCAAGCAGAATCATACTGAGACCTTCCGATGAAGTGGAGGTAATCCTCTCCACATCCGAGACATTTCCCATCTGCCCCTCCAGGGGTCTGGTGGTTGTCTGTTCAATTTCCTCAGGTCCCGCTCCGTCGTAAGTTGTAAAAACAACCAGGATAGGGGGATTGATCTCGGGATAGAGATCGATGGGGACCTGGGGGACTATATATAAACCGAGGCCCACCAGGATGGCGAAAAGCACCAGTATGGTGGTCGGCTTATTCACTATATTTTTGGAAATACTCATCTATTTTCCTTTATTTCAGAGGCTGTACGGTACGAACCACTTTCACGGCAGCCTGGTCATCCAGCAGGGTCTGTCCCTGGTAGATCACAATCTCATCGGCTTCCAGTCCTTCTCTGATTTCAGAAACACCGTTGATTCTGATTCCTTCGGTAACAAGCCTTTGGGACACTCTGTCTTCACCGTCCATGACATAGACAAAGGTCTCACCGAAGCGGCTGATGATACAGTCCGACGGAATCCGGACGATCCCTTCCTTGACTTCGGTAATCAGGCTGATCTTGGCATACATACCGGCTTTGATTCTGGGATCTCTGGATGTCATATCCATCTTTATTTCCATGGTTCTGGAAATATCGTCCACCACAGGACTCAGCTCTGTCACCACCGCTTCAAAGCTTTCTCCGGGGTAGGCTTCAAAGGTGATCATGGCGGTCATTCCCATTTCCACTCTGGACAAAAAGCGTTCAGGGATAAATGTTCTGACCTGCAGGTTCTGGAGTCTGCCCACTGTGGCAATAGGGACCTGAGGGCTGACGGTGGCTCCCACATCAAAGGGAAGGCTTGTTATGGTTCCGCTGATGGTTGCCTTTACAGGGTTGGCTGTGTAGGACATTCCCGGACGGGACGGGTCCACTTCGGCTATGACCTGATCTTTTCTGACATAGTCCCCCAGGTTGACTCTCAGTTTGGAGAGTTTTCCCGAATTGTCGGAATACACATCAACAGTACTGTCCGGGATCACATCGCCGTTTACATTCAGCAGATCCTTGATCTGACCGGAAACAGCCTGTGTGGTTGTTACGGCAAATACCGTTTCCTTGATCTCCGTTTCCATCCCCGGTTTCCCCTTGGGGCCTCCGGGACCGCCGTTCTGCATTCCCAGGAAGGTGAACACAGAGAAACCGACTATTCCCAGCAGGAGAAGGATCAGAATAATCCGTCCCGGCTTTAATTTTCTCTTCTTTTTCACTTCCATATCCTTTTCAGGACCGGATTTATCTTTCTTACTCATCTTTCCTCCAGAATCTCTGCAATGTCCTCGGCATTGAGGGCATACTGCAGATCAAGTAATCTGTTTATGTAGTTTATTTTCTGATACAGAACGTTCTGCTGGGCACTGAGGAGTTCAGTCTGGGCTGTTTCCACATCCAGAAGTTCTCTTGTTCCCAGGTTATAGGCTTCGGTGGTGAGCTGGAAGGATTTTTCCGCCAGATCCACATTGAGTGAATAGGTTTCAATCGTATCGATCGAATTTTCCAGGGTCATCACAAGATTGGTGATCTCGATTTCTGCGGCGTCAAAGACGAGCTGTCTCTGCAGTTCCAGCTGGGTGATCTGATCATCCAAGTCTTTCAGGCTCACATCGGTGGATGAATTGGGAATGTATCCGTCCAGGGGAAGAGTCAGGTAGAGACCGACAGACGCATTGTCATACCAGTAATCTTTTTTCCAGCTGTCTCCCTTGAAAGGATCATTCACCTGAGTTCCCCAGTCGGCGCTGAGGCTGAGGGTGGGAGTCCGGTTATATTCGGACTGAAGCTTTCTGGTGTTCCTGAGAGACTCAATGGTTTTATTGATCTGGAGAACATCCAGACGGTTGGCACTGTAGGCTTCGAACAGCGTCATGGCGTCAAAAGAATAGAAAATCATATTCTCCATTCCCTCATCCAGCTGCAGACTGGTTGTACTGGGAACTCCCAGAAGGAGTTTGAAGTTCATCAGGGAGTTCTGGTATTCGGTGACCTGGTTGAAGTAATTAGGTTTACTGTTTTCAGCGGTAACCTGAGCCTGAAGCATTTCCAGCTCGGAAATCAGACCGTTGTTGTAGTTCTCCCGGGCCTGTTCATACCGTTTTTCGGCAATCTCAATATTCTGTTTTTTCAGTTCCAGGTCTGCTGCGGTAGCCACAAGAAGGTAATAGGACTTCCGTACATCCCTGTCCATCTTTTTTCTGGCATCATCATAGCTGAGCAGTCCGGCTTCATAGTCAATCCTGAGCTGTCTGATTCCTGTTCCCAGGGCTGCATTGATGGGCAGTGAGGCACTTAGTCCTCCTGTGACGCCCCAGTTCCGCTGGGTAGGGTCCTGGTAGAGGGGAGGGACCGGTGCGGGATCGGAAAAAAGGGTGCCGCTGTTGCTGAGGCCGGCACTGGCACTGACACTGGGGACAAAGGAGTTCCAGGCTGTGTCTTTGCCGCGCTCTTTAATCTTCAGATTGATCGCTTCACTCTGAAGGCTCAGGTTGTTTTCAAGAGCCAGAGCCACAGCCGCATCGGCAGTCAGATTCAGAGTCTCCGAGTATCCTGTTACGGCAGCTGTAATCAGCAGCATCAGTACAATCGTAAAATTTCTCATCATAATCTCCTTCAAGATCTGCTGCATCCGGTTAAGGATTGCAGCGCTTATTCTGTAAAGGCCTGTGGGCCGTTTTCCTGAAAGTCTTTGAGGACTTCAGGGTCTTTTGTACAAATCCGGTGTTTAACGGTTCTGCCCTGCTGCTCTGTTTCCAAAGGCCAGCAGTTTGAGCCATTCCAGTATTTCTTCCTTCATGGGGAGATCAGCCTCCTGCTGAAATATCACCCGCTCTATAAATATAAAAAAACTGAAGATCATCTGATATTCATAAACCGTTAAAAGATCTTTCAGTTTTTTGTCATCAATTCCTTTCTGCAGGAAATCCAGAAACCCTTTCTGATGAGCCGGTCTCTTTACCCGGTTGAAGATTTCGGGGCTCATAAACTGTTTCAGGACAATAAACGCCTGGGGTTTCTGAGGAAACAGTACGCTCTGCAGTTCCAGATGGGCCAGAAGTTTTCCCTCAAAGGTCTCCTTTTTGGCCAGTAGCCGGGCATGGAACTCCGTATAATCTTTAACAAGTGCGTTGATTGTTTTTGTCAGCATGTCATCTTTATTTTCAAAATAATTGTATAAAGTGCTTTTTGACATGCCCGCCTTTTCGGCTATCAGCTCCAGAGTCACCCCTGTGAAACCTCTTTCCTGGATAACCTCGTTTACAGAGTTGATGATATCGGGCTTAGCCGTCCGGGCTTTGTATTCCCGGGCTATGTTCTGAGTGCTTTCGACTGTATCAACTTCCGGCAGCTTGAATGTATCCCCGGCCAGACCCTCTTCCAGCAGTGTCAGAATCAGGTCTATTTTTTCCTTGTCTGTACGGTTGGCCTGAAGTTCTTCATGTTCATGCCAGCCCCACATAAAGAAACAGTAGAGCATGATCAGCAGGAAGACTCTGTCCGAGATTCCGAGAATCTCCTGAACCTTCTGAATCAGATCAATATTGTTGATGTGAAAAAACTTGTTCTGCCGCATTGTGTTGAAATGGGCAAAACGGATGTACCGCTGGCCTTCCACCTGGGCTCTGGCATAGGACTCTATGTAGAATCTGAACTTTTCTTTCTCACTAAGCTGTTCCAGCCGGGGAATGAGCTGAAGAAACCACTCCCTCTCCAGAGAATTGACATATTCCGCCATGGAATCAAAGAGTTCTTCCTTGCCGGAAAAATAGCGGTACAGTGCCTGTTTTGTCATCTGCAGGTTCTCCGCCAGAGTCGTGAGAGAGGGGTTGCTGTAGTCGTCACAGGACCAGACATCCAGTGCGGCTTCCATAATGGCTATTTTTTTTAATCTTCTTTTTTCTTCAACTTTCATTTTTGTTTACGACCGTTCGTTAACAAAAATAGTCAATCAGATTAAAGAGGTCAATATTAATGTGTCAGAATTGTGTGAATTCTTTTCACAGATTCTTCACAGTTGCTGCTTGAAGAGCTCCAGAACCCTGGCTGTGACCGTATCTCTGTCGGATTCAACCGCACAACCCGCGGCTTTAACATGTCCGCCGCCGCCGAGTTCGGAGGCAATGCGTCCAACATCAATATGGTTGTTGGAGCGGAGTCCGACAATGCAGAGAGTCTCCGATTCTTCCCGGATCAGTGCCACGGCTTCACAGCCGGCTACCGACTGGAGCAGCTGATACAGCCGGTCCGAATCCCGGTCATCCACACCCAGCTCCTCTCTGTCGTCCTTGTTTTCCCAGGAGATGAGAATCCGGTTGCCACAGTGAAAACGGGCTCTTTCCAGAAGACGACCCATAAGCCGCCGGGTGCCCAGTTCCCGTCCGCTGTTTATCCGTCTGTATATGGCGTTGGGGGAGGCTCCGTTGTCGATCATTTCGGCAACCCTGTGAAACACAGGACCCGTTTCCCCTTCCAGATGGCGGAAAAAACCTGTGTCAGTGGCAAAGCCGAAAAACAGATAGCTGCTGGTTTCTGCATCGGGCTTTTCCCCGTACTCATCCCACAGTCCCTGAATCAGGAGGGTCGTTGAGGGACTGGCGGCATCTATGTACCTGTACTTGCCGGCAGAGCTGCCGGCAGCATGGTGGTCGATGATCATCAGGTCAAAGGGTTCCAGCTCTTCGGCGGGATATCCTGTCCGGCTGATATCCGAACAGTCCAGAAGGATCAGCAGGGTTCCTGCCACAGAAGGGTAGGACCAGCTTGTTTCGAAAAGAGGTTCCAGATCCCTTGTTTCAGGCCTTGTAAAGGGCCCTTTGGCAATGAGTCTTACATTCTTGCCCAATCTCTTTAAAAGAGCGGCAAGACCGAGCTGGGAACACAAGCAGTCTGCGTCAGGCTGCTCATGTCCTATTACAATAAAGTTCTTATAAGAATTAAAACCCTCCCGGATACAGGAGGGTATTTCAGAAAATGTCATAAATCTCCGTTATCTGTATTCAATTTCCAGTTTTTCAACTGAAAACTCGTCAGTATAGTCATCTCCCCGGAGCCGTCCCCAGCTGACATCGTTAAAGTCTTCAATAATGTAGAGTCTGAAGTGGCTGATTTCTCCGCCTTCATAAAAGAACACGGCGTAGGGGTATTCCTTTCCGTTTCCGTAGACCAGTTCTCCATACCCGGCGGCTTTCCGGAACCATTCCATGGGAGCGTAGAATGTTCCAATGGTTCTGTTGGATTTCATGTAATCTACCCTGTAGCCCAGTTCATGGGGGTAAATCTTATGTATCGCCATAGTTTTGGGATATATTGCAGATTTTTTATCATCGGATATCTCGGCAGTTAAAACAGACGCAGCGACAAACATGATTAGAAGGATAAAAAAGGCAGTCTTCTTTGCCATAGCACAAGGCCTCCTCAGGAGATTTTCAAATAATGATCCTACTCAATTTATAATAGAAAAATCCTCTTATGGCAATTAAGTTTTTATTTGAAGAGAATTATTCGCCTTCCGGCAGGGCTGAAATGCCTAAAAAGTTCCTTTCGGGAAGAGCTGCTCCAGAGCTTCCCGGACAGAGGAGCTGAAAACAAAGCTCAGATCGTCCATGATTTCAGGAGGCAGATCTTCCTGGTCCTTCCGGTTTTTTTCCGGGAGGAGGATGGTGGTGCATTTGTTTCTGTGGGCCGCCAGTACTTTTTCTTTGACCCCGCCGATGGGGAGGAGCCTGTCCGTCAGGGTGATCTCTCCTGTCATGGCTACCCCCCTGACCAGGGCTGTTTTTTTCAGGGCTGACAGTAAAGCCGCAGTCATTGTGATTCCCGCCGAAGGTCCGTCCTTGGGAATAGCCCCCTCGGGTACGTGAATATGGATATCGTATTCTTTGTAGAATCCCGGATCTATGTCAAAATTTTCTGCATTGGCTCTCAGGTAGGACAGGGCAATCTGGGCGCTTTCTTTCATCACATCACCCAATTTTCCTGTGAGGATCAGTTTGCCGTCTCCTTTGAGAAGGCTGACCTCCACCGGAAGAATCCTTCCTCCCAGTTCGGTCCAGGCCATACCCGTTGCCAGGCCGGGATGCTCCCGGGTATCACTGTCTTCATCCTGAATGGGGGGTGTTCCCAGGTAGTGAATGACATCATTGCCGTCCACCTCCAGGTCTATGGCCGAGAGATCGGGGAGATTTTCTTCGTCAGAGACGGGACTTCCGAAGATCTCCTGATATTTATGAATCCGGGCGGTATGAACATTGTTGCCCCCGGAGCGCTTCTGGTAGGTATCTATGGCCTCTCTGGTTATTTTCCGGATGACCTGGCCGATCTGCCGTTCCAGGTTTCTCACTCCCGATTCCATTGTATAGTTTCTGATCAGAGTTGTTATGGCATCGTCTTTCAGGGTGAGCCGGCTGTTTTCCATTCCGTTTTCCCTGAGCTGTTTGGGGATGATGAATCCTCTGGCGATGCGGATCTTTTCGATTTCTGTGTAGCCGGGCACCTCAATGACTTCCATTCTGTCCAGCAGAGGCCGGGGAATGTTGTGGAGAGAGTTGGCTGTGGTGATAAACATAACCCGGGACAGGTCGTAGGAGAGTTCCAGGTAATGGTCGGTAAATGTGGCATTCTGTTCCGGGTCCAGCACTTCCAGCAGGGCTGCCGAAGGATCTCCCCGGAAATCGCTGCTCATTTTGTCAATTTCATCCAGTAAAAAAACAGGGTTCGTTGTTCCGGCTTTTTTGATGGATTGAATTATCTTACCCGGCAGAGCTCCCACATAGGTCTTTCTATGACCTCTGATTTCCGCTTCATCCCGGACGCCTCCCAGAGAAATTCTGACAAACTCCCTGTTCAGGGCCCGTGCCACGGAACGGCCCAGAGATGTTTTCCCCGTTCCCGGAGGACCGACAAAACAGAGGATAGGGCCTTTGAGTTTTTCACGAACCTGCCGCACGGCTATATAGTCGAGAATCCGTTCCTTGGCTTTTTTCAGATCATAATGATCTTCGTCCAGAACCTGTGCCGCCCGGGCCAGATTCATCTTGTCATCCGACTCTTCACTCCAGGGAAGATCGACAATCCATTCCAGATAGGTCCGCAGAACCCCGGATTCGGGGCTCATGGGCTGGAGACGGCCCAGGCGTTTGACTTCTTTCAGAGCCTTGGCCTTTACCTCTTCAGGCATGGTCATCTCATCTATTCTGTTTTCCAGTTCAGAGGCTCCCGAAGGATCTTCCTTGTCTGAGTTGCCCAGTTCTTTGTTGATTTCTTTCAGCTGTTCGTTGAGGAAGTACTCTTTCTGAGTCTTTTCCATCTTTTTCCGGACCCGTCCGGAGATATCCTGTTTCAGGGAACTTTTTTCGATCTCCAGCTGAACAATTTCTGTAAGGCGTTTGAGTTTTTCACCGGGGCTGTCCATATCCAGAAGATCGATCTTCTCTTCACTGGGGATGGTCAGCTGAGAGGCGATAATGCCGATGACTTTTTCGGGAGTCTGGGCCTGCTCCACCTGGTTTTTGGTTTCTCTTGTTATCTTTTTATTGGCCCGGGCATATTCATAGAAGGTCTCCTGAAGGGTTTCCATTCCCGCTGCCAGGGTCCGGCCCACTTCCCGGCTCTCATGGAGGGGCTTGTACTGGGCCATAAGGATATCTTTGCGTTTAACAAGTTTGACGAGTTCTCCCTTGCTGCGCCCTTCTACAAGAAGGCGGGAGTTACCGTCAGGAAGTTTCAGCACCTGCAGGATATGGGCTACAGTGCCCGTGGAGTAGAGGTGTTTCTTCTGTACTGTGGATTCGGCCTTTTCCTTCTGGAAGGCCAGAAAAATATCCCTCTTTCCCTTCATGGCCTCATCCACCGCTCTGGTGGAGATGGCATCTGTCAGGAAAAAAGGAGCTACCGTATAGGGAAATATGACCGTATCGGGCAATATTATGACCGGCAGCTCCGGTTTTTTCAGATTAAGCTGTGATTTGTTTATTCTCATGCAGTGCGTTTTCCCAGGGGGCTTCTATTTTCTCCGGATCTGTCAGGATAACGGGCAGACTGTCATTGATAATGACATCCCTGGTAACAATCACTTTCTTCTGACCTTCCAGGGTAGGGAGATCGTACATGATTTCAAGCATTACAGATTCCACGATGGAACGGATTCCACGGGCGCCTGTTTTCTGTTGAATGGCTTTTTCGGCAATCGCCTCAATAGCGGCTTCTTCAAAGGCCAGTTCTGTGTCATCCAGCTTGAGAGATTCTTCAAACTGTCTGATAACCGAGTTTTTAGGCTCCGTGATAATTCTTTTAAGGTCTTCTTTCCGCAGGTTTTCGAGACTCACCTGTATGGGCAGACGTCCGATAAACTCGGGGATCAGACCGAATTTGACCAGGTCATCGGGATGCATCTGATCAAAAAGTTTTACCAGGTCTTTTTCACTGGAGGTCTGAACATCAGAACCGAATCCCATGGGATTTTTTGTGACTCTGTCTTCAATGATTTTATCCAGACCTACAAAGGCCCCGCCGCAAATAATCAGGATGTTGGATGTATTGATCTTCAGCATTTCCTGATTGGGGTGCTTTCTGCCTCCCTGGGGAGGAACAGAGGCTTCCGAGCCTTCGATGATTTTCAGAAGAGCCTGCTGCACGCCTTCACCGGAAACGTCTCTGGTGATGGATACATTCTCTCCCTTACGGGCAATCTTGTCGATCTCATCAATGTAAATGATTCCTCTTTCCGCGGCTGCGATATTATTACCTGCCGCCTGAATCAGTTTGAGGAGAATATTTTCAACATCTTCACCAACATATCCGGCTTCGGTTAAGGTCGTTGCATCGGCGATGGCAAAGGGTACTTTCAGTTTTTTGGCGAGAGTCTTGGCAAGAAGGGTCTTACCTGTTCCTGTGGGACCGATCAGCAGAACATTGGACTTTTCCAGTTCAACGTCATTTGAAATTTTATCCTTGAACATGATTCTCTTGTAATGGTTGTATACACCCACAGAAAGATATTTCTTGGCGGCGTCCTGGCCAATAACATACTGGTCCAGGTACTCCTTTATCTCTTTGGGGGTGGGAATGTCGTCGACGAAGTCGGAGGAGATATTCTCCTCTTCGCTCATAATCTTGTTACAGACCTGAACACATTCGTCGCAGATATAAACGCCGGGTCCGGCGATGAGTTTTTTTGCCACATCCGAATGCTTACCGCAGAATGAGCAAACTTTTAATTCTTTATTTTTAGTTCTGGCCATTGATTACCTCTTTAAAATGCTGTCAGTCACACCATAGGCAACTGCTTCGTCGGCAGACATGAAAAAGTCGCGTTCCATGTCGGAGGCGATTTCATCAAAATCTTTTCCCGTATTGTCTGCAAAGTACTGAATCAGCATTTTCTTGAGCCTGATGATTTCACGGGCCTGGATTCCAATGTCCCGGGCCTGACCCTGAACACCGCCCCACGGCTGATGAATCATAACTCGGGAGGAGGGGAGGCAGTGGCGCTTGCCCTGGGCTCCTCCGGCAAGGAGGACCGCACCCATGGAAGCAGCCTGTCCGATACAGATGGTCTGTACATCGGGTTTGATGTGCTGCATCGTATCGTAAATAGCCAGACCGGCGGTTACAGAACCGCCGGGGCTGTTGATGTAGAGGTTTATGTCCTTTTCCGGATCTTCCGATTCCAGGAAAAGGAGCTGAGCAACAACAAGGTCTGCCGTTATATCATTGATTTCCCCGTCCAGGAAAACAATTCTGTCTTTTAAAAGACGGGAATAAATGTCGTAAGACCGTTCTCCTGTACCTGTTCTCTCTACAACAACGGGTACCAGGGTATTATTCTGAACATGCATATCGGCAGAACCTCATTTCTAATTTTATTTCATCAGGTCGTCGTAATCGACCTTTTCAGCACTTTTTGTGACTTTTGCATTCTTAAGCAGGAAGTCTGCAATCTTCTTCTGCTTGATGTCACTACTAAGATACTCTTTTAAGCCGGCTTCGCCAAATGATTTTTTGAGATCCTCCACAGGCATGTTGTACATTTCCGCCTGATTCTTGATCTCTTCTTCCATCTCGTCGTCGCTGACTTCGATTTTTTCATCTTCGATAATTTTGTTGAAAATCAGCTGAGATTTCAAGCTCTTCTCGGCATTTTCCTTCCAGGATTCCAGCATCTGCTCTTTGGTCTGTCCCTGCATTTCGAGGAACTGGAGCATCTGCTCTTCCTGAGCCTGAGACTGCTGGAGGAAGTTTCTCCAGTTGTTTTCGAGCTCGGCCTTAACCATGGAAGCGGGAAGTTCGATGTCGCTGGATTCAACCAGTTTGTCGATCAGCTGTTCCAGTTTCTGTCCCTTGATCTTGTTGGCAGCCTTTTCTTTGAGCTGACTCTTGATGTCCTTTCTCAGGTCATCGATGGTTTCGAATTTCTCGTTCACATCCTGTGCCAACTCGTCATCCAGTTCGGGGAGCTGTTTTTCTTTAACAGCCTTGATTTTGACTTTAATCTTAACGCTTCTGCCGGCAAGATCCTTGTTTTCAAAATCTTCCTTGTACTTCTTGGTGATGACTTTCTCTTCGTCTTTCTTCATACCGATAAGCTGTTTATCGATCTTGTAAAGATTGTATCCGGTTCCCACAGTGAAAACAAAGTCTTCTCTTTTGGAATCTTCCACTTCTTCCTTACCGTCCATTTCACAGTAATCGATGGTAACGATATCGTCTTTGGCAACTGTTTCGTCAGCCTTATCCATAACAACAGAGTTCTGCTCCTGGATTTTTTCCAGTTCCGCATTCTCGTGCTTTTTCAGGATTTTGACCTGGGTTTCATCAATTTCGATTCCCTTGTACTCGCCGAATTTGACTTCGGGGAATGTATCGTAGATCAGTTCAAAGCTGAAGTCTTTTTCAGGATCGAGTACGGGTTCACCCTGTACTTCGGGATAGTCGTAACCAAGGGGCTTTTCTTCGAGGTCTTCAATAGCCGCTTTGAGAGCAGCATCCATAAGATTGGCAGCAGCTTCCTGTCTGATGCCTTCTCCGAATTTTCTTTCGAGTACAGATGCGGGTACTTTACCTTTTCTGAATCCTTTGATCTGTACTTCCTTGGAGTACTTGGATAAAAGATCGTTGTACTCTTTGGCAGCATGTTCTTTTCCTACGGTCAGGGAAAGCTTTACTGCAGAGTTTTCCAATTTTTCGACATTCTTACTGGTAATCACAGCACTGTCCTTTTATTGTGGTCTATTTGGTATATAAAAAAGACGACCCGGATAACACCCAGATCGTCCTCACCTTCCGTTCAGCGTTAGATGAAGTCAGCTAAGAACCTCATCAGACGAAGTTTAAAACAGTCTCAGATCATTGTTCTGATCCTGCCGGGCTTCCTGAGAGCCCCTATAAACAGCAAAAGACGAGACTACTCTCGCCTTCAAGGTTAAATACCTTTGTTCATCGAGCCGTCTACGTCACAAAACCGGCTCAGTGCCGATCCGCGCTGCATGTATCCCTTTCGCATCCAGGTGCGATTCGAATCCATGAGTTGTAAAAGCGAAAGACGGGACTTCTCTCCGTTCTTCAGCATCCTGCCTCAGAACTTCAAGCCGCCTCCGTCACTAAATTGACATCCTGTCAATTTGCGCTCCATGTATTCGCGCCGTGACTCCGTTTCAAGTCCCGACAGGAAACATGTTAAAAATAATTTAAGCGAAAGACGGGACTTGAACCCGCGACATCCACCTTGGCAAGGTGGAGCTCTACCACTGAGCTACTTTCGCAAATATGCTGCGAGAGAAGGGACTCGAACCCTTACACCGGAGGCACTGGTTCCTAAGACCAGCGTGTCTACCAATTCCACCACTCTCGCGATCGCAAATGAGCCGTAAAGGGTTCGAACCTTTGACCCGCAGATTAAGAGTCTGCTGCTCTACCAGCTGAGCTAACGGCCCGTGTTTTAAGTCCCGGAGGACTATGTTCTCTCCGAACGTTTATGCCCTGGATTACGGAATCAGAGATTCCTTATCTTCGGACTCTGTGCGTCCAGAAGGATTCGCTTTTCAGTCTTCGGCTCCTGCCTCATCCCTGCAAGCCCCTCCCTTCACTGGCGGGCAACATCGTGTTGCCCTTCCACAGCGTAGCTGTGCGTTCCGGCCAGCAACTGCTTGCCGATACCCTGGCCTTGTAGTTCTGGCAGCACAAAGATCGCCGCCAGGCGGTCTTCATGCAAAGAATAAAAACCGACAACATCCGAGTTCTGTTCGAACACGAAGGTTTCGGAGGCGGGGATATAGAGGGTACGCATA
>JAQQAM010000039.1 GCA_028532905.1 Spirochaetales bacterium | reverse complement strand
TAACTCCTCTGCTTTCAAGAGGACGCAGTACTTCTCCCTCCAGCAGTTCTTCACGGGTGGAGGTCTCCTGATTGATCAGGTAAACTTCTGTCAGCTCCAGCTCAGTATCATTCTGAATAAAAACTGTTCTGTTATTGATAAGACTCAGATTGTCGGTGTCATAGAAAACCAGAAAATCCGCTTCCATATCAGATGAAATATCCTTAGTAAAAACAATATCTTCAGGGCCGGCCAGTTTAATTTTCCAGGTTGATCCCTCCTGAACAGGAAGAGAGAGAGTCCGGCTTTCAGAGGGCAGCATAACACCGCCGGTGAGATAGTTTTCTTCCAGAGCTATTCCGTCCTGCTCCAGATAGACTCTGAAGACAGGAGAATTGGTGTAGTTGAAAATTTCTACATCAACCATCCCTCTGGGTTCAAAAGAATCTTCGTTGACCAGTTCAGGGAGATCGGCAAAATGCCGTGTTCTGTCATATGGTTTTGCTCCATAAACAGCATCGGGATCGTTCAGGTCCGTGTAGGTCTCGGGAAACTCAATATAATGTTCCGGCAGGATGTAGACAATGCTCCCCTGCTCTATGGCGACATTCTCTATGATATAGCTTTCATTGGAGATACCGTATAAATAAAAACTGCAGAAAAGAAGTTCATCCGGGCTGTAGATGTGAATATTGTGTCTGGCACCGGGTTCCAGTCCCAGCACACCGAAATTATGATAATAACTGTTTCCGTCGTCTTCGGTTTCTATGTATATTTCCTGAAAGATGATATCACCCTTGTTCAATATGGAAAAATCAAGGGAACTCAATCCGGCAGAGGGTAGAGAAATCAGAACTATGAAACTGTAAAGCTGCAGTCTTCGTGAGATAGCCGTGTCCTTTTTTTACAATAACCGAAAAAGCCCCGATTAGGGGCTTTTATTTCGATCAGCCCGGAGGCCAGTTCATTTTCCTGTCACCCAGAATATGGGCATGAAGATACTCAACCGTCTGCTGACCATCTTCTCCGCAGTTCAGAACAATTCTGTAGCCGTTATCATCCAGGCCAAGCAGAGTGGCAACCTTTGAAACAGTATTAAAGAAAAGTCCTGTTTTTTCAGGATCTGTACTCTGCAGAGCAACAAAATCCTTCACCTTAACCTTCGGGACGACAAGGACATGCACCGGCGCCTGGGGATTGATATCCCTGAATGCCAGTACATGTTCATCCTCATAAACTTTGTCAGAGGGTAGTTCTCCGGCAATAATCTTGTCAAAAATTGTTTCTTCTTCCATAGAGAGTGACCTCCGAATAAAGCATATTTATTAAAAATAATATCCTGTATCCACAAGGTCGTCCACCCTTTATGAGCATTTACTCCAGCCGCACTCCGGACAAGTCACGCAACCGTCTCTGAATACCAGGCGTCCGTCGCATTCAGCACATTTGTTCTCACCCGCAATAACTTCTTCTCCGTCTATGATATAGCGTTTAAGAACTCGGGATAATGCCCTTTCGAAATCTTCAAAGTTTGTATCCTTGCTCAGCTGGTTGATAATAAACTGCAGAGGTGTTCCGTGTCTGAGAGCCATAGAGATAAATCTGGCCAGAGATCCGTTGGGAGAATCAAAGGTCTTTGTAAAATCCTTAATGGTAGCTTCCACCGGTCCGGACTCGACATGAAGGTCGTAGCGTCCCTTGCCTGCTTTCTTGACGATTCCGTTTGAATACTTTTTCAAATCAATATGGTTTTCCGGATCATCAATGGCAAATACTTCATACAGGCTTCCGTTCAGAATTCCTACGAGGATAATGTATTTCTGACCCTTCACTTTGATCTGATGAATCTCACAGGGGAGGTCAGAGGGTCTTTCAGGCGCAAGAACTCTTTTAATTGTCTGGTTGTCCTTCTTTTCAGAGTATTCCAGAATTCCTTTCATGCTTCCGTCCGGGTTAAAGGTAGTGAAGCCCTTCAGACCCTGCTTGTAGGCATACATATAAAGATCCTTATACTCTTCAAAACTGGTGCCGGGAGGCAGATTCAAGGTTTTGGATATACTGTGATCTATGTATTTCTGAAATACCGCCTGCATGTCGATGGCCTTTCTCGGTTCAATGTCCACAGTGGTAACAAAGAAATCCGGTGCTTCATCAATTGTCAGATCTTCGTCCTGCATTTCCAGATACTTCATCCAGGAGTAGTCATATACGGTTTCTGATCTTGTTTCATCTTCCACGCCGGTCCGGACATTTCTGTCATACTGCAGAGCAAAAATGGGCTCAATCCCGGAAGAACAGTTCTGCCCTACCGATAAGGAAGTTGTTCCTGTGGGAGCAACTGTATTGAGCTGAATATTTCTCATTCCGTTTTTTTCGATTTTCTTTCTGATACCTGCAGGAAGTTCTTTGATAAAATTCGCCTGAATCAGTTTTTCAATATCGCAGGCGGGAAAAGCACCCTTCTCGGCTGCCAGATCGGCAGAAGCACTGTAGGAATTGTCCCTGAGGGCTTTGGCGATTTTTTCTCCCAGAGCAAGGGATTCATCGCTGCCGTACTTGATCTTCATCATGGCAAAGGTATTTCCCAGAGCTGTGAATCCCAATCCCACACGCCTCCACTGCTTGGAGAAGGTCTCAATTTTGTCCAGGGGATAATCGGTCTTGTCCAGAACATTGTCCAGAAAACGGATTCCCAGAGCTACTGTTTTTGCAAAATCATCAAAATCAAATTCTGCCTCATCGGTAAAGGGATTTTTTACAAATTTTGACAGGTTCACGGCAGATAGACAGCACAGGGAATAGGGAGGCATAACAAGCTCCCCACAGGGATTCACCCGGTCCATTTTAAATGCCCAGTATCCGTTATTATATTTTTCAATCAGATCCTGATTGAAGATACCCGGTTCATTATGAATAAAGGAGTTTTTGGCCACCAGATCATAGAGGTACCTGGCTTTGACAGTCCTGTAGACCTCACCGTCAAAAACAAGATTCCAGTCTGCGTCTTCTTCAACAGCCTTAATAAAATCGTCTGTAATTTTGACAGAAATGTTGAACTGGGTCAGTTCCTTGTTTTTATCTCCCTGTTTAACAGTAATATATTCTTCGATATCAGGATGTGAAATATCAAGCAGAGCGATATGAGCGGACCGTCTGTGACCACCTGTTATAATTGTTTTGGCAGACTGATCAAAAATTCTGAGGAAGGAAATAACTCCCGATGCTTCACCCCCCTTGGACAAGGGAGTTCTTTTGGGTCTGAGTCTGGAGATATCAAAACCGACGCCACCCCCCATTTTGCTGATCATGGCATCTTCTTTAAGAGAGTTGTATATCCCTTCCATTGAGTCTTCAATGTCAATGGTGAAGCAGTTGTTATAGTTTTTCATGGGACTGTCGGGTCTGGCATTTGCCAGAATACGGCCAGCAGGAATCAGTTTTCCGCTTTCAAGCTGTTCATATATATCCTTCTCAATCTGTTTTCTCTTCTCTGCTTTTTCAGAGGAGGCAATCTCTTTTGAGATCCCTTTGAACACTTCAATGGGAGATTTTTCTCCATGAAGCATATATTTTGCACTGAAGATCTCTTCACTTAACTTCTGATTCCATTTAAAATCGCTCATTTAACTTTCTCCTGAGTATATATTATGGCTAGTTTTAATATCCGGTTTATGGGGCAGGAAAAGCTGCCTGTTCTAGGGGCAACCCAGCCGTTTTAACCTTTTATAAAGCATAGTTAATCGAAAAGCAAGAGGATGACACCATATATTGTGTGTTTTTGTTCGAAAATGCAATTAAAACACCTATGGTATAAGCCTGTTTAATTTACACTTTTTCTGAATTACGATTGATTCCGATATGCTCTTTATGATAAAATCACGCGGAATTTGACAGGAGTAATATTATGTCCAGCCAGAAAATAAGAAATATCGGTATTATGGCTCACATTGATGCCGGAAAAACAACAACAAGTGAAAGAATTCTGTATTATACAGGTAAAAGTCATAAAATCGGTGAAGTGGATGACGGCAGCGCCACCATGGACTGGATGGAGCAGGAGCAGAACAGGGGAATCACCATTGTTTCGGCGGCAACAACCTGCTACTGGAATGATCATCAGATCAATATCATTGATACTCCGGGTCATGTAGACTTCACCGCAGAGGTAGAACGGTCTCTGCGTGTTCTTGACGGAGCTGTTGCCGTGTTTTGTGCCGTCGGCGGTGTAGAGCCCCAGTCCGAAACAGTCTGGCATCAGGCAGATAAATATAAAGTTCCCCGCATTGCTTTTATCAATAAAATGGACCGGATCGGTGCTGACTACTTTGAAGTGGTAAAAGAAATAAAAGAAAAGCTGAAAGCAACTCCCCTGCCCGTACAGTTCCCCATCGGAAGCGAGTCTGACTACGAGGGGAATGTGGACGTCATTCTTATGAAGGAAATCCACTGGAATGAAGCAGATCAGGGCAACAGTTATGAAACCAGGGACATTCGTCCCGAGCTTCAGGAACTGGCCGAAGAGTGGCGGGAAAATCTGATAGACAGCCTTTCCTCCTATTCTGATGAGATGACCGAGCTCTATCTTGAGGGAGAAGACGTTCCTGAGGACCTTATCCACAAAGTCATGCGGGAACAGACCATTGAACAGAATGTTCTTCCCGTATTCGTCGGATCCTCTTTAAAGAACAAGGGTGTTCAGCCCGTGCTGAATGCGGTTATCTCCTATCTCCCGGCACCCGAGGATCTCAAGGACATTGAGGGGATCTCCGTGAAGAAAGAAGAACCTGTTATTCTTAAGAGAGATATTAAAGAAAAACCCTCAGGTTTGATATTCAAGATACAGCAGGACAAGGAAGCCGGGGCTCTCTGCTTTGTCAGGGTATATTCGGGAGAGTTCAAATCGGGTACTCCCGTCATGAATGCCAATAAAAGAAAAAGAGAGCGAATCAACAGACTTCTGAGAATGCACTCCAATCACCATGAGCAGATTAACTCGGTTTCTGCAGGAGACATTGCGGTCATAGTCGGAATGAAAATGGCTCAGACGGGGGATACTATCTGCAGTGAAGGGTTCCCTGTCATTCTTGAAAATATGGATTTTCCTGAACCTGTTATTTCTGTAGCCATTGAGCCTAAGACCATGAGTGATCAGGATAAGCTCCGCTCTGTTCTGGATACCCTTCAGAAAGAAGATCCCACTTTTAAGGTGAAAGAAAACGATGAAACCGGTCAGCTCATCATTTCCGGAATGGGAGAGCTCCATCTGGACGTACTGGTGACCCGTATTACAAACGATTACAAAGTGGAAGCCAATGTGGGTAAACCTCAGGTTTCCTACAGAGAATCCATCACAGAAACTGTTTCCCACAAAGAGGAATTCAACCGGGTTCTGGCCGGTAAGGAGAATAAGGCTGTTATTACCCTGAAAGTTGAATCTTTGAGCAGAGGATCGGGTAACACATTCACAAATGAAGTGGCTAAAAACAAGCTTCCTGCAGAAATGGCTGCAGCCGTTGAACGGGGCGTTATGAATGCCATGCAGTCCGGTACTCTTATGGGATATGCCACCATTGATATCGGTGTGACTCTGACGGAGGCTGAATATGATGAAGTCAACTCCTCGGAACTGGCTTTTGAAACCGCCGGTGCTCTGGGATTTGACAATGCCTGCCGCAAAGCCTCACCTGTTCTGCTTGAACCTGTTATGGAAGTGGATATCATGTGTCCTGCAGAGTATGTGGGAGACGTCATCAGCCAGCTGACACAGCGCGGAGGAATGGTCAGTTCCATGGAATCAAGGCCTGCTTTTGAGCTCGTTAAGGCTCAGGCTCCCATGGTGAAAATGTTCGGTTATACAACCGCTCTCAGAAGCCAGACACAGGGTCGGGGGACTTTTTCCATGGAATTCTCCCATTTTGCTGCAAAAAATGACTGAATTAATGGATAATTAACAATTTTTTAAACAAACTGCTGCTGTCAAAGGTTTTAAATCAAATCTAAAGACAGCAGTTTTTTTTTATTTTCTCATTTGCACAATAAAAGCGAGTAAAAAGCACAAATAATATTTGACGCCTCATTAATTCGGGTTCTATGATGAAAGAAACAATATCCGAATTAAGGAGGACTAAGGTGGCTTTTACAACCGATACCATCAGAAACATTGCAGTTTGCGGGCACGGTGACACCGGCAAGACGACTCTGGTTGAGCAGATTCTGTTTAATGCCGGTGTGATTTCAAAAGCGGAGACAGTAGATTCAGGTCGTACTGTCAGTGATTTTACAGAAGAAGAAATTGAAAAAAAGATTTCCATTCATACTTCACTTACCAATGTTATCTGGAAAGATACCAAAATCAACATCTTTGATACTCCCGGTGCTTCAGACTTTGTAGGAGAGGTAGTCTCCTCCTTCAGAGCCGCTGAATCGGCAGTTATGCTTATAGGAGCCAGATCGAGTGTTCAGATTGAAACAGTTAAACTGTGGCGACGTCTGAATGCCCGCGACATGCCGAGAATTGCTTTTATTAATAAAATGGAAAAAACCAGAGCCGATTTTTACAAGGTTCTTGAGGATCTGAAGGAATTTGAAATAACAGCAATACCTCTGACAATCCCCATGGGACAGGCTGAAAATTATGAAGGTGTTATTAACCTGATGAATATGAAAGCCTATAAAAAAGACGGGGGTGGTAAAGAGGAAAATGCTATTGAAATTCCTGATGAATATAAAGAAATAGCTGAAGAATATCACCTCAAAATGATCGAAATGGCAGCTGAAGGTGATGATGAACTGACGGAAAAATACTTTGATGAAGGTACATTGAACCTGGAAGATGCCATCAAGGGACTTCAGGAAGGGCTGTTTGACAACAGGTTTGTACCTGTGTTCTGCGGCAGTGCTGTGGATAACTCAGGCATTACGCCCTTAATGGATTTCATTGCCAGAGAATCTCCTGCTCCCGGACGGGTGGAAGAACCCTGCATCAGCGGAGAGAAAGCCAGAATGATCTCCACTGAAGGTTCTACTTCAGGAATTATTTTTAAGACGATGATCGATAAATTTGCCGGTAAAATGTCTTATGTCAAAGTCATTACTGGTAAGCTGACGGCGGGTTCCGAGGTATTCAATTCCAGGGAAGAAAAGAAAGAACGGATTAATAAAATCTTTCTGTGTGAAGGCAAGGATCTCAAGGAAACCAATGAAGTTCATGCCGGTGATATTGCGGTGCTCACAAAAATAGAGTCCCTGCGGACCAACGACACCATATGTGCTGCCGACGATACGATACATTATAAATCCCTGGCCCTTCCCCACCCTGTTTATTCTCTGGCCATTAATGCGGAGAATCAGAAAGAGGAAGACAAAATGTCGGCTCAACTCCACAAAGTGGCGGAAGAGGACCTTACCTTTACCATCAAATATAACGAAGAGACAAAAGAAACTGTTATATCCGGAATGGGTGAGCTTCATATCAACATAATTCTTGAAAAGCTTCTGAAAAACTTCAAGATCAATGTCAACAGAAGAACACCCAGGGTTCCCTACAGAGAAACCATTCAGGGATCATCTGAAGCGGAATACACACACAAGAAACAGTCTGGAGGTCACGGACAGTATGGTCGTGTCTGTCTCAGAATCAATCCTCTTGAACGGGGCAAGTTCTTTGAACTGTCCAACGATATCAAGGGCGGTGCCATCAGTAAAGGCTATATGCCGGGTATTGAAAAGGGACTTCTGGAAGGAATGAATGAAGGATTTCTGGCAGGTTATCCCCTGATGGATATCGGTGTTTCTGTTTTTGACGGAAAAGAGCATCCTGTTGATTCATCGGAAATGGCATTTAAGCTGGCTGCAAAACACGCCTTAAAAGAAGCTGTTGAAAAAGCCAGACCCACTCTGCTGGAACCGGTTATGAATCTGACTGTTTTTGTGGAAGATCAGTATATGGGAGATGTTCTGTCTGACCTGTCCACCAAAAGAGGCCGGGTTCAGGATCAGCAGCCTGTGGGAGGAGGAATCCAGTCCATTCAGGCACAGGTTCCCCAGGGCGAGCTGATGCGCTACAGTATTGATCTGAAGTCAATGACTTCTGGTACAGGAGCGTTTGAGGTTGAGTTCAGCCATTATGATCCTGTAGGTGGAAAAATTGCTCAGGATATTATCAGTGCATCTGCTAAAGCTTCTGAATAAGAGTCTTTAATAAAAATCAGCCGGCCGGTCGTTCTGATACAGGATTACCGGCCGTATTTTTTTATAAGAAGGTCTTCCATTTTTCCCGTGGTGAAACCTTTTTCTGTGATGATCTTGTCGATATATCCGGGAAGAATTGCTGCTGTACTTTCCAGTTCATGAAGCAGAAGCACCCCTCCTTCAGGCTGTTCATCAAGAAGCTCTTCCATTCGTTCCAGAAGCCGAACTTCATTCCAGTTGCCATCAGCCTTGAATGCATAGTCATAGCTGTCAAACTGCAGTGAGATAAGATACTGCTGTTCCGATTGAAGCCAGAGATCCAGTTCATTACTCCTGCCGGGTTCCGCATAGGGGGGGCGGACCAGTACCAGGGGATACACAAACTCCAGAATATCATTCAGTCCGGCCTGGGTCATATTGAATTCCCGGGCAATATCCTCCCTGTCATTCATTCCGTCTGCATAGATGCCCCGGGCCAGATTATGATGATTATAACTGTGATTTCCTATCAGATGCCCTTCGTTGATCATCCTCATAAGAACCCGTTTCAGTTCATCCCTTTCCGCGGGGACTGCGAACTCAAGATTCTGTCCATTAATGAAGAATACAGCCTTTATATTATGAACTTTCAGGGTATCGAGAATGGAATCAGAAATTGTCTGAAATCCCTCATTCCCTTTCATCAGATTCATATTGGGGCCGTCATCAAAACTGAGGTAGACAGTGGAGTTAAAATCTTTTTCTCTCCAGAAAATACCTCCCAATCGGTCCCGGGGATACTCCAGATTCAGTATTGAATTTATATTCCTGAGATCCGGTATATATACCTCCGGTACAGTCTGTGCTGCAGGAGACATATTTTCAGAAACTGCTTTCTCTGCTTCTGCCGCCGGAGCCTGTTCGGGTTGAATCAAATCTTCAGTGGTAACTGCAGACCTCTGTTTTTCATGAACAGGAGCCGTGCTGCAATATATAAACAGAAATCCGGACAGAAAAATGAAAAATGAAATGGTCAGTGGTTTATTGAATTTAATCAGAAAGGAAAGAATATTGTAATTTGTCTTTTTCCGGTGCCTCAGGTTCAATCGTACAGAACGCCCGGGAAAACCGGATTTGCCGGCAAAAATAATTCTGTTGAAAATGTAGATCATCGATACCCATTATAACGGGCATCGATGATCAGGCAAAGTGCTATTCTCTACTTTCCAGCGGAGAATAAGGTATTTTAGGGCTGACACTCTTATAGGCGGGACGAATGATCCGGCCGCCGCTGACAATCTCTTCAACCCGGTGGGCACACCATCCCGGAATACGGGCGATGGCAAAAATAGGAGTGTACAGGTCTTCCGGGATATTCAGAATACTGTACACAAAACCGGAATAGAAATCGACGTTTGCACACAGAGGCTTGTCGTTGTTTCTGATCTTCTGAAAAATTCCGGGTGTCAAACGTTCAATGTGTTCATACAGTGTGAACTCATCCATTCTTCCCGCTTCTTCTGCAAGTTCTCTTGCCTTATCCTTCAGAACTTCAGCTCTCGGATCCGAAAGGGTATATACCGCATGACCCATACCGTAGATCAGGCCTTTTTTATCAAAGGCATCTTTCATCAAAATCTTTGTGATATAGTCGGCAATTTCTTTTTCGCTGTTCCAGTCCTTAACATTGTCTTTGATGTTATCCATCATTCTGGCCACCTGAATATTGGCACCCCCATGGAGGGGACCTTTCAGGGAGCCGATAGCTGCAGCGATCGCACTGTAGGTATCCGTTCCGGAAGATGAAACCACATGTGTTGAGAAGGCTGAGTTATTACCGCCCCCATGTTCTGCATGGAGAACAAGGGACAGATCAAGTATTTCAGCTTCAATGGATGTGTATTTTTTATCGGGACGGATCATGCGAAGGAGGTTTTCCGCTGTACTCAGTTCAGGATCCGGTTTGTGGATAAAAAGGCTCTTGCCCATGTGGTAATGAGCTTTCGCCTGGTAGGCATAGGCCGCCATAACCGGAAGCTGAGCAATCAGTTCAACACTCTGTCTGAGGATATTCATAACAGATGTGTCTTCCGCATCGTCGTCAAATGAATAAGACGCCAGTATCGAACGGGCCAGTTTGTTCATGATGTTATTGCTGGGCGCTTTAAGAATCATGTCTTCTGTAAACTGGTCCGGCAGTGCTCTGTACTCCCCGATCCGTGCATTAAAACTTTTCAGCTCTTCTTTGCTGGGCAGATAACCGAAGAGAAGCAGAAAAACGGTCTCTTCAAATCCGAATCTCTTCTCTTTCTGAAATCCCTTACAGAGTTCTTTGACATCTATTCCTCTGTATCTGAGAATACCTTTGACGGGAACCTTGTCTCCTTCCTCCATGATGTAACCATGAACGTCTCCGATCTCAGTTAAACCAACCAGAACACCAGTTCCGTCAGGATGACGCAATCCCCTTTTTACGTTGTACTTTTCATACAGGTCCAGGGGAATTCTGTTGTGAGTATCCATAATACCTGAGTACTTCTTCAGAAACTGTTCGTGATGTTCGCTTTTTTCAATCATTCTTTACTCCGATCACTTAATTTTTTATATAAACCAGTTCAAAAATCTCGTGTGATTTTTCCTTCCCTTTCCGTTCAAATTTGGTAAAGGGTCTCCATTGCTGGGGTTCTGCAAAACCTGAATATTTATTCAATAAATCTTTTTCATTTTCAAAAACACTGAGCATGTGCTCAGCATAGTTTTCCCAATCCGTTACGGCATAGATGTAACCGTTTTTCTTCACTTTATTTTTCAGTAATGCAACAAAATCCGGCTGAATAATCCGTCTTTTATGATGCTTTTTCTTCGGCCAGGGATCCGGAAAAAAAATGTGAACACCTGCAAGTGAATCATCACGTATCATATACTTGAGCACTTCCACCGCATCGTGTTCAATAACTTTGAGGTTCGTAATTCCATTCTCTTCAATACGATCCAGTACTTTACCTATGCCGGGTTTATAAACCTCTATTCCAAGATAATCCTTATCAGGATTTTCCATTGCAATTTTATAGGTCGCATCGCCCATTCCAAACCCGATTTCCACGATCAGATCCCGGTTTTCGGAGTCCTTCTCCCGCTGCAGGGGAGTTTCGGAAAAGGGGTAGGAAAAGCTGTCATATAGGCGCGAATAGGCAGATTGCTGTGCCGGGCTCATACGTCCTGCTCGCAGGACATAACTTTTTACAGTTCTTAATTTTTTATCCATAGAGGGATTGTAATGACTAGTCAGTCATTTATCAAGATTGACTGTAAGAGCAAATGAATAAATATACAGATAATTGTTGTATATATGCATTATTATTCATGATTACAATACTATTGTCAAGTGGCATAAGCTAAGGATACAGGTTGAGAGCCACAACACATTTTGTCTATAATCAGTAACATGAAAAGGCTTATTATCCTGCTGTACCTGTTTCCTGCAGCATTTATTCAACTATACAGTACTGAAAATCTTGTTTTCGGCAGTTTCAGCAGCAGTCCGCCCTATGCCATTCAAGATGAGTCGGGGGAATACACTGGGATTGAGAAGGATATTGTTGAACTGTTTGCCGGACATCTCAATCAGCCTGTTGATTACAAGGTGGACGGTTGGCTGTCCATTCTGTCTCAGTGGGAAAGAGGTGATGTGGATGTGGTATTCTTTTACAGCCTGGCGGCTACTCATCTGGATAATATAAAACGGACTCGGGAAATTTTTGATTTACCCCTTGGTGTATTCAGCCGTGAAAAAGATATTCAGTTCAGAGATTTTGAGCGGTACCGTAATCTTCGTTTTGCAGTTCCCGACCAATATGCCAGTCTGGCTGACATTCTTGCTTCACAAGGATTGACAATTTCTACATACAGCGATGTTTTTCAGGGGCTTGATCTGGTTAATGAAGGAGTTGTTGATCTTCTGGTGGGTGATCTCTACAGCACGGATTTCTATAATCAACAGCAAAATGATGAGCAGCTATTTCTAATTGATATTCTTGATGAGTATAAAACAAGCTATACGATTGGCGTCAGAGATGACCAACCGGAGCTGTTTGAACAACTCAATGAGGCTATATCCCATTTTACACCGGAAGATAAGACAGAACTCAGGAATAAATGGCTGAACTCGTCACTAGTCAGATACAGCGGCAGTCAGAGCTTCAGCCGGCGGGAAAAAAAATGGATCGGGGAACACAGTGAAATTACCTATTCAGTAGATTTTGATTTGCCCCCTCTGTTTCTAGAGGATAATAACGATTATGTTACAGGAATTATCCCGGATATTTTTAATCTTCTGTCTGAGAAAAGCGGTATACAATTTATTCCTGCAGAGAATGATAAAGAAGCGGATCTCAGATCCCTGGGTAGTCATCATGATGCCTCCCTGAATGAATATGTATTAACGGTACCCTATTTCTCTGCCCCCAATATGATACTGGCCCGTAATCCCGAGCGGACCTATTTTAATAACCCCGGTGAACTGGGAGACAGCACAGTCGTCCTTATTGATTCTCATCCGGTCCGTTATTTCATGGAAAAGAACTATCCCCAGCTCAACTATCTTATTGTTGATAATATGGAAAGTGCCTACCGGTCACTGATCCGTTCAAAAGCAGATTTTTTTATCTGTGACTTAATCACTGCCGGATTTTATGGAAACAACTTCGGCTACGGTCAACTGGATATCGTCGGGGAGATCAAAACGGCAGCCAGTTTCAAAATTGCTGTACCCGTTGAACACAAAGAGCTTGTGGGGATAATCAATAAATCCATTTCAGAAATAAAAATATCAGAAATATCTGCCATTATGCAGAAATGGACGATTATCCAGGAACAGGAAACAATTGATTATATGCTTCTTGCCCAGATTCTGGCAGTATTTCTGATTATCATTCTTATAATCCTTATCTGGAATCAGAAGCTTAAACAGGAAATAAGGTTTCGTCTCAAGTCGGAAAAGGCATTAAGACTCAGCGAACATAAGGCAAAGGAAGCCGAAGAACTCTCCCGGAGCGCCAGAAAAAGGGCTGAACAGCTAGCGGTTCTGGCAGAATCGGCCAGTCAGGCCAAGAGTCAGTTTCTGGCTAATATGTCACACGAAATACGAACACCTCTCAATTCCATTATCGGTTTCACCGAACTTCTGGAAGACAGCCGCATGACAAAAACACAGTCCGGTTATTTATCCTCTGTAAAAATATCAGCCGAAGTCCTGTTGAGGCTGATTAATGACATTCTCGACTTATCTAAAATAGAAGCCGGAAAGATGGAGCTTAAACCGGCAGCGGTCTCTTTGGGCAATGTCTTTAATGATATGGCTGTTATTTTCAGCCGTAAAGCCCAGGAAAAGGGACTGAATCTGAGTATTGAAACAGATAATCTGACAGACAGGGAGTTTCTTCTCGATTCCCTGAGAATCGAACAGATTCTGATCAACCTTCTGGCCAATGCCATTAAATTCACAGAATCAGGGTATGTGAAACTCAAAGCGGATTTTTTTTCCTGTGACGAATCACAGTGCTCTATTCATATAATGGTGGAGGACAGCGGCATAGGGATACCCCCCGATCAAATTGAAAGGATTTTCAATCTATTTGAGCAGACAGAAAATCAGGATACAAGGAAATTCGGAGGAACGGGTCTGGGGCTTGGTATCTGCAGTAAACTGGTTCACCTGATGGGCGGGGAAATCTCTGTAGACAGCACACCGGGGCTGGGTTCGCGGTTTATTGTCAAGCTTCCTTTGGTACAGATTAACTCTTCCGCTGAATCCTCCGGACTGAGGGACAATTCAACCGGCACTGTTCCGTTAAAAACAGAAAAAATAGATATTTCAGATGCCCTTTATGAAAAATGGTTATCCATTAAGGACAGCGGTGATCCGGCAGCAGTGGAAGAGTTCTGTTCAGGAATCCTGTCAAAGGGTATTATCGAATCAGGAAGTGAACTCTATTCAATACTCAATGATCTAAAAACAGCCTCGGAAAACTTTGACTTACCCGGGATTATTGAACTGACCTCCCGGGTAGATAAATCTTTTCAGGAAATACACTGATGAAAACAAGTACAATTCTTATAGTTGATGATATACCTCAGAATATTCAGGTTGCCGCACAGCATCTGAAATCACTGAACTACAGGCTCCTGTATGCCACATCGGGAGACAAGGCTCTGTCTCTTATGGCTGCGAATACAGTCGACCTTGTTCTGCTTGATGTCATGATGCCCGAGATGAACGGCTATGATTGCTGCAGAAAGATCAGAAGTAATCCGGACTGGAAGGATATACCGGTCATATTTCTGACAGCAAGGAATGAGGTAAACGATATTGTCAGGGGCTTTGATACAGGCGGCTCTGACTATATTACCAAACCATTCTATGGAAAAGAGCTGCTGGCCCGGGTAAAGACCCATCTGGAACTGAAGAATCACAGAGACATGCTGGCCCGAAGGGAACTACAGCTGAAAGAGCTCCTTCATATACTCTCTCATGACCTGAGAAACAGCCTCTCCGGAATAACGATGACCATGGATCTGGCAGAGCTGGCTAATGAATCCCTTGATACTTACTCTGACCGTTTAAGAGACCTCAGCACAAATGGATTGAATATTCTGGATCTGGTCAGGAATATGCTGCTGCTGGAAGAAAAACCCTTAAAACTGGCAGCCGTATCACTGAATGAATGCATCTCCCATTGTCTGCATCTGCTGAGTCCCAGAATTGAAGAGAAAGGGATTCAGATCGATTTCAATGCAGAACAAGAATACAGAGTTCTGGCTGAAGAAGTGTCCCTGATCAATTCTGTGCTGATGAACATACTCACCAATGCACTGAAGTTTTCATTCAAAGACGGAACAATCACTGTACATTTGGTTGAGACAGAGAGTAAAACCATTCTCTCTGTGACTGACAGAGGCAAGGGGATACCAGAAGCTCTGATTCCTCATCTTTTTCAAATTGGCAAAGGACAGAGTCAAAGGGGAACAGAGGGAGAAAAAGGGAGCGGTCTCGGACTGCCAATTACGAATAAATTTGTACAGGCCTATGGTGCGGAGCTGGATCTTGAAAGCAGCAGTGCCGGAACAACTGTGAAAATTCTCTTTCCTGCCCTTGTTCCAGAGAACACTCAGGATTCAGGAGATTCAGAGTAGCACACTCAATTTTTCTTTTAGAAACTCGGATTTTTCCTCAAGACCGATCTTTCCGGTTTCAATGATGAGCCGTTCCGGATGGGCCGGATCGAGTTTCACAGCTCCCCGGGAGCTGGAAATAAGCTTCATAACTTTATCTACTGAAATGATCGCCACTTTTCCGAAATCAATGTAGACAAGTCCCCTTCTCTCTTTGAGATTGGATATCCACAGCTGTTTACAGATAATTCTGATTTCAGACAAGGCCATGAGGCTTTGAACCTCAGTGGGCAGGGGACCGAACTGGTCATAGAGTTCTGAATAGATTTTCTCCTGTTCTTCCTTGTCCGTGATGGAGGCAATCTTCTTGTAGACCTCCATTTTTTCTGTAGGATCGTTAATATAGGTATCAGGAATAAAACCGCTGTAATCCAGCTCAAGATAAACTTCAGGGGCTTCTTCTTCCCGGTCTTCTCCTCGTCTTTCCTCAATAGCCTCTTCAAGAAGCCTGAGATACATATCAAACCCGACAGCCATAATTTCACCGGACTGCTCACTGCCCAGCAGATTTCCGGCTCCCCGGACTTCCATATCTTTCATGGCAATTTTGAACCCCGAGCCCAGATCCGTGAAATCAGATATGATCTGCAGTCTTTTCATGGCAATTTCTGAAAGCGCTCTGCTCTCGGGATACAGCAGATACGCATAGGCCAGCCTTTCGCTTCGGCCCACACGGCCCCGCAGCTGGTACAGCTGGGAAATACCGTACATATCCGCCCGGTCAATGATAATTGTATTCACATTGGGTATATCAATACCGTTCTCAATAATGGTTGTGGATACAAGAACCTGAAAGGCTCCATTGATGAAACGGTGCATGATCTCTTCCAGCTCTCTTGATGTCATTTTTCCATGAGCTATCTCAACAAAAACTTCAGGCACAAGTTCCTGAAGAAAGAGCTGAATACTTTCCAGGCTTTCAACGCGGTTATGGAGGAAAAAAACCTGTCCTCCCCGCTCCACTTCACGCCGGATAGCCCTGGAAACTGTTCCCGGATCGAACTCCTGAATCATGGTCTCTATTGGCTGCCTGTTTTTGGGAGCTGTCTTCAGAATAGACATATCCCTTATCTTCACCATGGACATATGCAGTGTTCGGGGTATGGGAGTTGCCGAGAGAGTCAGACAGTCAATATTGGTCTTGATTTCCTTTAGACGCTCCTTGTCTTTTACACCGAAACGCTGTTCTTCATCGATAATCATAAGCCCCAGATTCTTAAACTTGATATCCTGTGACAGAATTCTGTGGGTTCCGATCAGAAGATCCACTTCACCGGCTTCCAGCCTTTTTAAGACAGCTTTCTGATCGGCTCTTTTAACAAATCGGGACAGCATGGCGATTCTGACGGGAAAGCGTTTAAAGCGTTCCAGGAAATTTTCGTAATGCTGTTCTGCCAGAATAGTAGTGGGACAGAGAAAGGCGACCTGACGCCCTCCAATCACTCCCTTGAAAGCGGCTCTCATGGCAATCTCAGTTTTACCGTATCCCACATCACCGCAGACAAGCCGGTCCATGGGGCGTGGAGATTCCATATCTTTTTTAATCTCCTCCACAGCCTGAAGCTGATCCCTAGTCTCCTGATAGGGAAAGGAGGCTTCGAATTCAATTTGAAAGTCATCATCCGGAGGAAAACTGTGCCCTTGAGCCGTCTGACGGCCGGCATAGAGAGTAATAAGTCTGTCAGCCAGATCCTCAACCGATTTTCTGACTTTTTTCTTTTTATTATCCCAGGTTTTTCCCCCGATTTTATCCAGTCTGGGGTTCTGGCTTTCTTTACCGATATAGCGCTGGACCAGGTTGACCTGTTCAATAGGGACAAAGATCGTATCCTCTCCGGCGTATTCCAGGGCAATATAATCCCTTTCATTTCCCGCAGCTCTGATTCTTTCGATACCCTTAAAAAGGCCGATTCCGTAATTGACATGAACAACATGATCTCCCGGGTTCAATTCCACAAAGGAGTCAATCACTTCACTCTTGGACTTCTTGACGGATACAGGAACTTTTTTTCTGCGGCCGAAAATCTCGTTTTCCTGAACTACAATTATTTTCTCATCAGGCAGAGAAAAACCGGATGAAATGCTCTGGGGAATCATGACCGGTTCATATTCTCTGAGCATATAACCGATTCTGTCGGACTGGGATTCTGACTCGGCAAAGATGAAAATCTTCATATCCCGGTCTCTGTAGGACTGCATCTCCTCTTTCAGGTAGTTGATATTTCCAAAAAACGAGTGACCCGGATCACAGTTGAACTGAATGCTCTCTCTGTTTGTATCCTGCGTCAGATTATGGATATTAAATCGCTTTCTGCGTAAAGTCTGACAGTGCTCCAGAGAGGCGTGAATCCTGTCCGGTTCAGGGACTGTCAGATTCTGCTCAAGGGCCTGCAGATACAGCTCATTGTACTCATGGAGAAGGTGTTTCTCTCCGGATTCAAGACTCTCTGAGTCGACCATAAAGACAAGATCATCATCACTGAAGTAGTCCAGAAGAGTGACAGGCCGATCAAAAGCCAGGGGATAGAACAGTTCTTCCCCCCTGTATTCACCGGTTGTTCCGAGGATTTCACAGACCTCTGTGCCTTCCGGGAAATTCTTTGCCAGAGTTGCGATTCTTTTATCATCCCAGATAACTTCTTTTGTGGGATAGAGGGTCAGATCCTTTTTCTTGTCACCGGAACCCTGGGTTATGGGATCAAAGTATTTGATCTCTTCGATCTCATCAAATTCAAACACGACCCTCACAGCATCAATATCACCGGGCATGAAGATATCCAGAACTTCCCCGCGCAAAGCGAACTCTCCGGCGACAGACACTCTTGGGACACGAAGATAACCGTATTCCTGCAGTTTTGTCTCCAGATATACCGGATCCAGTGAATCTCCGACTTTTAGTGTGATCTTCTGTGATTCAAGATATTCCGAAGGAGGCAGATAACTTAATAAGGATCTTAGAGAAGCAACATAAACCGTATCTTCATCCTGGAGTATGGAAAACAGTGTGTTGACTCTGTTGCCGAATACTGAAGTCTGGGGGGAGACCCCTTTATAGACCATGGTTCCCCACCAGGGGAACAGGGAAACCTTTGAGTGGAAGACAGATAAATCGGTGACCATTTCCGCCGCTTCCGCCTCTGTTCCTGTTATCACCAGGGCATTACGACTGCCCAGTTCCTGTATTTTGCGTATAAATCCTGCCAGATAGTTGCCGCGTATACCTGATATGTTTACAGGATATTGACCGCTGTTCATATTATCCAGAACAGAGGAATAGGCAGTGCTGGCGGTAAAATGTTCTCTGATGGTATTTTGGTATAATGTTATCATTAAAAAAAACCGAAATTATTAAAAAGAATATTGCGGGAGATCAAATGGCCAGACAGCGAATCTGCTTTTTAATTCTGATCACATTTTTCACAACCCTTTCAGCCTGGGCGGCTGATCCGGTATTCAGCATAAGGTATTATAATAAGAAAATCTATTACCCTGACAGCCCTATACAGGTGAAAGTTCTTCTTTCCAACCCGGGTCCGGAGTCTATTTCCTTCAGGATAGCCGAAAACAGAACCTACAATTTTCTGTTCACTCTCAAAACCATGAAAAACGAGATGCTCCCCCCTTCAAGAGATTATCTGATCAATTACGACCGCAATGAACCGGCATACTACAGAATGATCACTCTTGAACCAGGAGAAGAGTTTGGCTTTATACTTGATCTTGATGATTTTGTTCAGGCTGTAGATCCGGGAGTGTATGTACTGGACGGAATGTTTTTTCCGGAACTTAAAAACAGGGATCAGGGGAACGGAATACAGTCCAATCAGCTGTCTCTGACAGTCAGACCGGGTATGTATGAAGGTGAATACAAAGATATGATTGATATGGAGACAGGCAGTATCCTTGCGTCTTCAAAAATGGCTCCTGATGAAGTTGTTGAATATACATTGAAAGCCAGGCAGAAAAATCAGTGGAACAAGTTCTTTCTCTATCTTGATCTTAAAGAGATACTTCTTCAGTCTTATATGACACGCCGTCAGTTTGAGTCCCTCTCCCAGGAGGAGCAGGACGCCTCTGTGGAAACATATAAGAATGATCTGATAAACAACAGAGTTCCCGGTAATCAGGGAATTGTGGACATTCCTGTTGATTTTGAAATCCTGCAGACCAGTTATACCAGCAATGAAGCGGAAGTGATTGTCAGAGAAGTATTCCAGAATACCGGATTCCGTGAGATTAAGAGATATACTTACTATTTGAACAGATATGAAAATATCTGGAAAATAAATCGTTACGAAGTCAAGAACATAGGAACAGAATAATGAAAATCATGCTCATATCAGGTGACAGTTCATATGCATCCCGTATCAACCGGTTTTTCACTCCCGCCGGGTACGGATGTATCCACTATGCAAACCCTTTGAAGGCCATGGATAATTTTAATGAAATCAAACCGGATGTGGTTCTGTTCCATGAAAGTGAATATCCAAGGCACTGGAAACTGGCGGTTAAATTCCTGAGAGAGAGTTTTTCCAGAGAAGCCTCCCCTTTCATTCTGCTTGTGGATACCCTTTTTGGAGAAGAGGATGCACATAAAGCCCATTTCCTGGGTGTCAACGGATTGTTCAGCATGGAGGACTCCCTGGAGAATCTTGAAACAATGATCCTCAGATACAAAGTGGCACCGGAAGTCAGGAAATCTCAAAGACTTGTTCCTGTGGGGAATACCAGAATGGACTTTATGTTTATGAATCCCGGCAACCTGCAGCTGGTGAACTGCCATGTGCTGGAACTGTCCACAAACGGAGCGGTCCTGAAGGTTGAAGAAGCATACAAAACCGCTGATCTCAGTACAGGAACCGTATTAAAAAACTGCTCTCTCAAGACACAGGACGGCATTATCAACGTGAATGCCCGGATTGAGCAGACCGGAGTTATTCTGGAAATCACATTTCTGGAGGGCAGCGGATCCTGGCAGAGTGATGTGCTTGAATCAATAGAGGCCCTGCAGTAGTTTTTTAAGCTTAACAAAAGTCTCAATAAGGACTATTCTATAATCTCTTCTATTGGAGGTTGTAGATATAAATGAATACACGTAATAAATACCAATTTACTTCAGAAAGCGTCGGAGAGGGACATCCTGACAAGGTCTGTGACCTTATTTCCGATGCTGTTCTTGATAAAGCCCTGGAACTGGACAAGGAGTCCAGAGTGGCCTGTGAATGTTTCGCATCCACAGGGATGATTCTGGTGGGCGGTGAAATAACGACTTCGGGATACATTGACTTTATTCAGATAGCCCGGGATACGCTGAAAGACATTGGCTATGATGATCCCAACTATGGAATTGACTACCACTCTTTTTCCGTACTGTCTGCCATCAAGCCCCAATCTTCCGATATCAGTCAGGGCGTTACTGCCGGTGAAGGACTTCATAAGGAACAGGGAGCCGGTGATCAGGGTCTGATGTTCGGATATGCCTGCCGGGATACGGAAGAGCTGATGCCCGCCCCTATTCAGTTTTCCCATCAGATAATGAGAAAAGCGGCAGAAGTCAGAAAGAACAAGGTTCTTGATTTTCTGAGACCCGACGGCAAATGCCAGGTGACCGTCGACTATATTGACGGCAAGCCTTCCCATATTTCCACGGTAGTTCTGTCCCACCAGCATAATGAAATTGCTCATTCAGTCATCGAGGCCGGATTAATTGAAGAGGTCGTCAAAAAAGCACTCCCCTCTGAACTATTGACTTCAGATACTGTATACCATATCAATCCCACCGGTAATTTTGTTATTGGCGGTCCGGAAGGGGATGCCGGTCTGACGGGAAGAAAAATCATTGTTGATACATACGGCGGTGCGGCAGCCCACGGCGGCGGTGCATTCTCCGGTAAAGACCCTTCAAAGGTTGACCGGTCTGCTGCCTATCTGGCCCGGTATATTGCCAAGAATCTAGTGGCAGCCGGTTATGCCGACAATTGCCAGGTTCAGCTGGCCTATGCCATTGGTGTGGCAGATCCTGTTTCCCTGTATGTCAATACATTTGAAACTGGAAAAATGCCTGAAGACAGAATTGAAGACATTGTCCGCAAGGAGTTTGATCTGACCCCTTCGGGAATTATCTCTCAGTTTGATCTGAAGCGGCCTATCTATTATCCCACCGCAGCATACGGACATTTCGGGCGTTCCGAATTCCCCTGGGAAGCTCTGGACAAGGTCGATCTTCTGAAAAAACAGTTATAGGAATTCATGGATCTGAAGCTTTACAGCTCCCTGGATTCAGGGAGTTTTAAATGCCTTCTCTGTCCCCGGCACTGTGTACTCCAACCGGGGACAGCCGGTTTCTGCAGGGTCAGAAGAGCCGGTTCAGCCGGTATCACAGCACAGCAGTCACCGGTGACAGTCATTGCTGAAGATCCAGTGGAAAAAAAGCCCTTTTATCATTTTTTTCCCGGTACCTCCACATTATCAGTGGGTTTTTCAGGCTGCAATATGGCCTGCCCCTTCTGTCAGAACCATCAGCTGGTTGAAACAGAAGAGACTCATAAAGAGTGGACTCCTGATTTTATAGCAGCCACTGCCATCGAAAGAAACAGTTCATCAGTAACATTCACCTATTCCGAGCCCACCATGCATATCGAATTCCTTATGGAATGCAGCTCTTTGTTGAGTCAGGCAGGCATTCCCGCTGCCCTGGTGACAAACGGATGTATAAACAGGGCTCCCGCCGAAAATCTTCTTAAAATGCTGACTGCGGTAAAAGTGGATCTTAAAAGTTTTAATCCTGAGTGGTACAGAAAAGAGCTGCAAGGGGATCTGGAAACGGTTAAACAGTTTATTGCATCCGCATACAGCCTCTGTCATACAGAAGTGGTTTCACTGATCATTCCCGGAAAAAATGACAGTCCTGATGAAATTGCCACCTCCAGTACCTTTCTGGCAGATATCGATAAGAACATCCCTTTTCATCTGACCGCCTATTACCCTCAGCATAAATATTCAGTCCCCCCCACTGCGGCTACAACCC
>JAQQAM010000038.1 GCA_028532905.1 Spirochaetales bacterium | reverse complement strand
GGAGGGATACTTGTTGACCGTCAGGCAGCTGCCTCCCGCCAGTTCGGCGACGGCAACCATCCGTTCATTCATATCCTGAAGCTCCGACATGACCGCGGATCTCTGACTGGCGAGAAAGGCGGCCTTTTGGGCATTGATTTCCACCCAGGCCAGATTGCTGGAGGTTTCCACAAGCCCTTCGATATCCGAGGACATTTTCTCCACACCATGGGGGGTCAGGCGCAGGGTCTTCAGAACCCTGGCGGCAGAGGGGGTATCCAGAACTTCAGCAGGGGACTCGGTTTCATCCACAGTCAGGTAGAGATCTTCCTCCACGGTGCCGCACTCATCCTTGAAGCAGGCTTCCCACTCGGCGATAACAGGGCGCACATCATCGGCTGATGAAAAGACCGCTTTAGCATCCCGGCAGATGGCATTGGGCGCTCCGCTGCCGCCGTCAATGGAGGCCAGGGAAAACCCGTTGTGGGAACTCAGACTGGAGAGGACACGTTCAATCATCTTCAGGGCATTGCCGTGGTTTTTGGCAATATCCATTCCCGAATGGCCTCCTTTCAGACCGCCGATGGTGAGGGTGTAGAACTGATCGCTCCCCGCGGCAGCTGAGGTGACAGGTATTGTGAAATCACTGTCTGCTCCCCCGGCGCAGCCGATGGTGAAAACCCCTTCATCTTCAGAGTCCAGGTTGATCAGGATTTTACCGTCCACAAATCCTTCTTCCAGGGCATTGGCTCCCACCAGACCGATCTCTTCATCCGATGTAATCAACAGTTCCAGGGGGGGATGAGCCGCATCATCAGATGTGACAAGATCCATCATCAGGGCGATGGCAATGCCGTTATCCGCACCGATTGTGGTACCGTCTCCCCTCACCCAGTCTCCGTCCCGGACCAGTTTGACAGGGTCCTTTGAAAAGTCGTGAGCCGACTCGGGGACCTTTTCACAAACCATATCCGAATGACCCTGCAGAACCACAACGGGAGACTTTTCGAAACCGGGTGTAGCGGGAACTTTGATCAGGAGGTTGTCGATATCGTCCTGTTTCACTACAAAGCCCTTCTCCTCCGCCCAGCCTCTCAGGTATGCGGTGATGGGTCCTCTGTTTCCGGATTTACGGGGTGTTTTATTGATTTCCTCCAGAAAGGAGATAATTCTATCGGCATTATTCATTTTTTTCCTCTTGTTCTCTTCAGTATTGTGATGACAGCCAGTACAAGGCCTCCCATTACGGACAGAACCATAACAAGCCTGTCAAACAGAAACTCCGTTCTATTATACACCGTAGGAGCTCCTTCATAAACCGGAACATCCACTGTCAGGATGTCTGCGGTGAAGGGTTCCAGATACTCAACGATTTTTCCGTTGGGATCAATAAGGCAGGTGAAGCCGCCGTTTGTGGCCCGAACCATGGATCGTCTGTTCTCCACAGAGCGGAACACCGCCATCCCCACATGCTGAATGGAGCAGGCCTGTGCAGGAGACCAGGAGTCATTGGTGACGTTCACCAGCACCTGAGCCCCCTCCCGTATGAAGTTCCGGCTCAGATAACCGAAGGTGTCTTCAAAACAGATCAGAGGAGAGGCTTTCACGCCGTCCACATCAAAGACAGTGTACTCGGTCCCTTTCTGATAAAAGGTGGCTCCGCTGTCAAGAATGTACTTATAAAAACGGGGAAAGAGTTTGTCATAGGGGAAGTGCTCTCCGAAGGGAACCAGATGGATTTTGTGGTATCGGTCGACGATGGCATCCCCTTCAAACTGAAGAACCGCGTTGTAGGTCACCATTTTACCGGCAGACAGAACCGTATCGTTATTACCGATGAGAAAGGGGGTATCCGTCTCTTTGATAAAGGCCATGAGTTTCTGCACCAGAGCCAGACGGGTCCGGTCCAGACGCCTCTTGTTATGCCAATCGATGGAGGGAACAAAGGCTGTTTCGGACCAGATAACCGTATCGGGATTATCCTGCTCCAGGGCCTGATCCGACAGTTCCAGAAGCTTGTCCAGGGCCCGGGCATACACCTCTGTACCGCTGAGCCAGGCATTGATATCGTGCTGAATCAGAGAGGTTCTCCATGTGGGAGTCTCATCATAGTTGACCTTTGCCGCCCCGGAATAGACAAGACTGCCGGTTAGAACAACAAGATAGACAATTGCCGGGAGAAACAGGAAACGGGCCTTCCGCAGGGCGGCAAAACTTTTCCCCTCTTCTTTCCGGAAGCGGATATACCGGGCGATCCAGAGGGAGGGAAAGACCACCAGCAGGGAGACTCCCAGAACCCCGGTGATATCGGCAATACCGATCACCTGAGGCACTCTGTACTGGGTATAACCCATGATGCCGTAGGAATAGCCCAAAAACCCTCTTGTTCTGAAGATCTCGAAGGCCAGCCAGAACACCAGCTGCAGCAGATAGCCCCAGCGGGGAAAACTCCAGTCCGCCCATTTGAATACAGGGAACCAGAAGATGAAGTACACCGCATAGATCATGGGAACAACCACAAAGGATGTGGGGTTGAACTTGGCCAGCCAGAAGTTGAAAAGGCTGTAGGCAAAATAGCCGTACAGGGCTCCATAGAGCATGGATTTAAGAAAGCCCACCCTGTTGATCAGCAGAAAAACGGGGATCAGGGCAAACCAGGCCAGAAAGGCAAAGCCCCATCTGTACATGAAGTTGGGAAATGAGAGGGCAAAAAGCAGAGCCCCTGACAGCAGCAGAACCAGCTCGGTGAGCCAGGGGTATTTTCTAAGAGTGTTCTCCATGGGAGTATCTCTCCTGTGTTTCGGTAGATCTGACCCTTAAAGACGCCTGCTCAGCGGTTTCGGGTCAGTCCGATTGTAACTCATAATATTTGATTGGAAAAGGCAAAACAGCTGTTCTCATACCCCGTTTCTGTCCCCCTCAGCCCCTCCCTGCCCGGTACAGGGAAGGAAAAAGATAAAAAACTCCTTGAAAGGCACATAAAAAAAGATTGACAGATCCACCATTCAGGATGTATTAATTAAACGCATTATATTCCGATTCGGAATTATATATGTATATTTAGAATTTCAATTAACCATAAATGGAATACATATGTCCATTAGGGAGGAAAAAATGTCCAAAAGAATAGTTATTGCTCTGGGCGGAAATGCTCTTCAGAGCAAAGAGAGCGACGGAACAGCCCGTTCTCAGATGGAAGTGATTAAAGAAACAACCAAACATATTGCTGAAATCAGTGAGAAGGGCTATGAAATTGCCCTGGTACACGGGAACGGCCCCCAGGTGGGACGTATTGTTCTGGCTTCCGAAGCGGCCAAAGATGTAACACCGGTTATGCCTTTCGACGTCTGCGGTGCCATGTCTCAGGGATATATCGGTTACCAGATGCAGCAGGGCCTCAAGTATGCCCTCAATATGAGAAACAGCGATACTCCCGTTGTCACTCTGGCCACACAGATTGTTGTTGATCAGAATGATCCGGCCTTTAACAAACCCACCAAGCCCATCGGCCCCTTTTATACAAAAGAAGAAGCCGAGACTCTCTCTGCAGAGAAAGGTTATGCAATGAAGGAAGATGCGGGCAGAGGATTCCGCCGTGTTGTTGCATCTCCCAAACCTGTGAGAATCGTTGAGATTGACTCTGTGAAAAAACTGTGGGACTCCACCATTGTGGTTACCTGCGGAGGCGGGGGAATTCCCGTTGTTGAAAACTCCCATGGGGAACTGGAAGGAACAGCCGCGGTTATCGACAAAGACTTTGCTGCAGAACTCCTGGCCGAGGAAGTCAATGCCGATGTCCTGATGATTCTCACAGAAGTGGAAAAAGTGGCCGTAAACTTCAATACTCCCGATCAGAAAAATATTGACAAAATGTGCCTGAAGGAAGCCACAAAACATATTGAAGACAATCAGTTTGCCCCCGGAAGCATGCTTCCCAAGGTTGAGGCGGCCATGAAATTTGTCAGAACCAATCCTTCCAAAAAGGCGATTATCACGTCCATAGACAAAGCTCTGGAAGCCCTGGAAGGCAAGACAGGAACTGTCATCACTTTTAATTAATGCAGGTTTCATTTTGTCCGGACCCTTAAGTCCCTAACCCCTTCAAGGGCCCGGTCAACGGTTCAAATCAGCAGCAAGTAAACTCCCGCAGGTTCCTCATCAGGCTCCTTGCGGGAGTTTTTTTTTGCATTATAAAGATATATATTTCTATAATCACAGGACAGGAGTGGGCAATGCATCAGGGTTATATACTTACAAGCGAAAGTCTGGATACCAACGGGAAACATGAAATACACCTGACCGGTACAGGACCGGAAGGGCCTTTTTTCATCATAATCACCGACAACAGACCGGTCTTCTTTATTCCCGGAGACAGCGAACTGCCGGCGGGTCTCAATTTTGCCCAGCGGAAACCTGTCCGCCTCACCACTTACGGGGGTACTCCCGTGGATGCCCTGTATTTCAACTCTCTTCACCAGTTCTATGCAGGACGGGAGAAACTGCAGAACCAGGACCTGAGACTCTATGAAACCGATGTGTATCCTGCCGACCGCTACCTGATGGAACGTTTTATTACCGGACGGATTCAATGGGAGGGAGAAGGCCGGCAGACCGAAGGGGGGACCCTGTATATCAACCCGCCTCTATCCGCTATGGGACCTCATGATCAGTGGCAGCCCGAACTGAGAATCCTGTCACTGGATATCGAAACGGGAAGGGACGGGGAAATCTACTCCATAGCCATGCACGGTACGCCCTACAACTGTGTATTTGACGAGTTCAGAAAAATCATCATCCACAGCGACCACAGCGGCAACAAGGGGGATATACAGTTCTGTCCCGGTGAAGCCGAAACCCTGAGAGCCTTTCAAAGCTGGGTGAACAAGTGGGACCCGGATATTATAACAGGCTGGCATGTGATCGGCTTTGACCTGACGGTTCTTGAAAAAAGGTTCAATCTCCATAAGATTCCCTTTCAGCCGGGAAGAGGCCGACAGCCTCTAAAACTGAAGGAGAACCGGAGCGGATTTTTCTCTGCCGAGTGCCGCGGCCGTCAGATTATCGATGCCATGCAGACCATGCGGCAGAACTTCTACAAGTTTGAAAACTTTAAACTGGAAACTGTGGCTCAGGAGATTCTGGGACGGGGCAAGGATATTCATGAGGACGGTCTGGACAAGGTCAAAGAGATTGAACGCCGTTACAAGGAAGATCCCGAAAGCCTGGCCCGGTACAATCTGGAGGACTGTGTTCTTGTCAGCGATATCCTTAAGAAAACGGATCTCACAGGACTGATTCTGGCCCGAAGGGAGATGACCGGCCTGCCCCTGGATCAGGTAAACAGAACGGTTTCAGCCTTTGACTTTTTCTACCTTCCCCGGCTTCACAGACATGGACTTGTGGCCCCTGACACCTCGGATGTGCAGGCTGGAGAGAGCGCTGCCGGAGGTTATGTTTTCTCAGAAGAACCCGGGCTGTATGAAGATGTGGTGGTTCTGGATTTCAAAAGCCTGTATCCCTCGGTCATACGGACCTTCAACATTGACCCCCTGGCCCTCATCCGCAAGGATGACCACAGCCTGACCACTCCCACAGGGCACAGTTTTTCCAGAACAGAGACAATACTCCCCGAATTTCTGGCCAGAAGCATGGAACTCAGAAAAGAGGCCAAGGAGGCTGGAAACAAGCATCTGTCCCAGGCGGTCAAGATTCTGATGAACTCCTTTTACGGAGCCATGGGAACAACAGCCTGCCGGTTCTACAACCCCGACCTGCCCCGGGCCATAACAGGCACCGGACAGTGGATACTGAAAGAGACGGTCCGCCGGCTCAGAGACAAGGAATACAGAGTCATTTACGGGGATACCGATTCAGTTTTTGTCTGCCTGAAGGAGAGTGAGCGCCGTAATCCCCGGGAAGCCGGGCAGAAACTGGCGGAACGGATCAACCATTTTATAGAAAAGCGGGTGATGGAGGAGTCCAGTGTTTTCTCCCATCTGGAAATCGAATTTGAAAAACTGTATACACGCTTCTTCCTCCCTCCCCTGCGAGGCAGCGATACGGGCGCCCGTAAGCGCTACGCCGGCCTTCTGGACAAGAACGGTCTGACCAGCCTGGAATTTACAGGAATGGAATTCGTCCGCTCCGACTGGACGGAAATGGCCAGAAATTTCCAGTATGAGCTGTACCGTCAGTTCTTTAACAAAGAAGATGCAGCGGCCTGGATCATGAAGTACATTGATGATCTGAGAGAAGGGTTAATGGATGACGAGCTGGTTTACAGAAAGGGATTGAGCAAGGCTCCCGAAGCCTATACGAAAAGCACACCCCCTCATGTAAAGGCAGCCCTCCTCCTGCCGGTGAACGAGAGACACAAAATCCGGACCATTGAATACATCATGACAGTAACAGGCCCCGTCCCCCTGCAGCTGAATCCGAAAGACCCTGATTATGACCACTATATAGAAAAACAGATCCGCCCCCTGGCGGACGCGGTTCTTCCCTTTATGGGATACAGCTTTGATGAACTGTGCCACGGCAAACAGCTGGACCTCTTCTGACGGCCTTTCCCTTAACCAATAGTAAACATTATATAGGAAATATTTTATTTTTAATCCTCGGTTTCAGGAACTATAATGTAAGAGAGTCCTCTGCAAAAGGAGTTAGGAAAGGATGGGAATGTCTGCTGAGCTGCAGAATGAGGTCGTTCACGTACTGCAGGAAGATAATACAATTGTGTTCATCATGAGCCATACCGGCGAATATCTGAGTCTTCTGGGCGGTTCCAACCGGGCTCTTTACTCAGACGGCTCTGTTCTCATCGGTAAAAGCTACCCGGAAGTTCTGGTAAAGGAGAAGGCCGATTATTTTAAATCTCTTCTTGAAGAAGTGGTTCGCACAGAAGCGCCCCTGGAAGTGGAATACGAACTCTCCACTACTGATTTTCTGGAACAGATGGCCGATGGTCCCTCGTCAATACAGAGATTCAAGGCGAATCTCTATCCCCTGGAAATCGATCCCGAAGAAGTCCAGCACAAAGTGGTCTGGGTTGTCCATAATATTACAGAAAAATAGTCTCTCCTCCCGCAGAAACTGCAGGAAAACAGTTTATCTGCCCATGGTTCTATTCTTCCAGACAATCCCCTTCCCTGAACGGAACTGAAATCTGAAATAGACAACCATTGCCAGAATGAGGAAATACTGAGCGGGATACAGAATAGCGCCGTATAAGGGGATTTTTCTGTCCAACACCACCAGAAGCCACATCAGAAAGAACAGGATCACCGAGGCGGCAACCATTCCCGGAACCCCCTGTGCCGTCACAAGTCCGGCCAGAAGCCTGACCACAGGATATTCGATCAAACCGATCAGGATAATGATTCCTCCAAAGAGAAGGAGATTCTTTCCCACAGCATCATAAACATTTTTACCGATTCCCTTAAAGGATTCGCCGAAACTCTTGTACATCTGGCAGGCCACATGGGGCTGGGCATCCAGAAACTTGGTCTTGTATCCCAGAGACTTGACCACCTTGCCGAAGGCCACATCCTCAGTGATGGCATGTTTCACAGGCTCAAACCCGCCGATCTTCCGGAACACATCACTTCTGATAAAGAAATACTGTCCCAGACAGAAAGAGGCATGTTTCCATTTCCACAGATCTATGGCGGGAAGAGGCATAATGATGGAGGTCATGAGAAACATGGCCGACACATTCATAACCTCGCCGAATGTACCGATCAGTTCCCTCGGATAGGCGGACAGCAGATCGGTTTTATGATACAGGGCATTTGTCATGCAGAAGGAGAGACTGGTCCGGCTGTGGATTGTATCGGCATCGGAAAAAAGAAAATAATCCCCATCGGCATACTCGCAAAGCTGCTGCAGGGCATAGGGCTTACCGAACCATCCCTCTTTCAGGGGAGCTCCGTTATAGATTCTCAGCCGGGGATACTCCCGGGCCATCTCATCCAGGATCTCACCCGTCCGGTCTGTGGAATTGTCATTCATCACAAGAATTTCATAATTCTCGTAATCCTGATCCAGAAGATACTCCAGACAGGCTCTGATATTCTCTTCCTCATTCCGGGCAGGGACCAGAACTGAAATTTTCGGTCCCTTTTTCACAGAGGGCTTTTTGGACTGATACTTCAGATAGATAATATTGGAAATTGTGTTCAGCAGAAAATAGGAACTCACAACAAGAATGACAAAATGTAAAATGTTCAGGAGAGGCATATATCCTTCTTTATGTTCAGAATCAGAACCGCCCCGAAAAGGATCTCTTTCAGGACAGTCAACTCCAAGTATAGTTATAAATAAACCAACGTGCCCGGAAGTCTTTCTAATTACTGAAACATATCAGATTCAAAAAAGTATCATTTTTTATACCCTTAAAATCATAAGGGCGTAAAAAAACCCCGCTTCATTGTCCCGGGGTCATATATCTCATCCGGCAATTGTTGGATACTTAATGATCGCTCTAACCGGCTGAATATTCTTTACTATGTCTGAAATATACATCGGCAATTGTGTGATTTCAGTTAAGATAAAAACTTTTTTTCATGTTTTTCCGTGAATTTATGATTAAAATCCTATTTTTTGAGGAAATTCACGATCTCCGCACTGGTGGGCGGGCATCCGGGGACAAAAGAGGTGCAACCGGTCAAACACTGGCCGACTCCCATACCATCCACAGCCTGCCCCTTAAACCCCTGACCGATCCGGACCGTTTCCGGAAGGGGATGCCCCTCTTCAGACAGAACTTTCAGAGCCTGCATCAAAGAGGCGTAACAGGCGCTGCAGGCCCCTTTTTCATGAACATGACCCGCAAGATCCCGGGCCAGAGAGGAACGCTGCAGTGTCTGCAGTCCCTCTCCCTTGTTCAGGGCAACCAGGGTATTCTCATCCATCCGGGGAGAACCGGCTCCCAGGGCAGCCCCTTTCCGTATATAGGGTACATCATCAATGGTGAGCCCCAGAAGAGAGCAGGCGTAACTGTCCAGCAGTACCGGATCAACGGCTGCCATAAAGAGATTCAGAGTCTGGGGATTGCCCCCTTCTTCAAAATCAGGATCACCCTGCAGAGCATCCACCAGAATCAGGTCGGCCTTGAGTACTTCATTCAGATCGGCTATGGGCTGAAAGAGTCCTTCACTGTGATAGCGTCTCTTTTCGCTGTCGGGAATACAGCCCTTCAGGTTTTTCATGGCGCAGGTCATAACCGTCTGGCAATGGCCTTTCAGCACAGGAAGGTTGATCAGACGGTCCAGATTCAGGATAGACTCACAAATTCTGTAATCTCCGTTGGTCGCCTCAACAGTGATGGAGGAATCTTTCTGCAGATCCACCAGAGGTACACCGTATTGCCGGGAAAGATCGGTATACCCGCAGACATTAAAAGCCCGTTCGGTCCGGTCTCCCACCCAGGAACCCTCCAGAATACTGATATGAGAGAAGCCCTTCTCCTGCAGAAAAGAGATGATGCCCCCGCAGAACTCCGGGTGAGTTGTGGCTCCCGAAGATGCCTTTTTAGAAACAACCAGATTGGGTTTGAGTCCGATATGCTCATCAGGGCTCCAGAATTTCCATTGCTCTGAAGCTTCCATCAGTTTTCTGCCCGCCTCAAACGGGTCGGTGCCGTACCAGCATAAAATTTGTTCTTCTGTCATATCCTGATTCTAGCACAGGATTGAGAGCTGTTATACCGGAGGATAAAGGAAATATATCCCCGGATGGGGTATTCGGTTCTTGACCAGAGTTCTATTTTTCCCATAATGAGGGCCATGGAATTACTCTCACCAGCAGGAAATGTTGAAAAACTCAAATACGCTTATCAGTACGGCGCCGATGCCGCTTATATAGGACTTCACAGCTTCTCACTCAGAGCCAAAGCCGACAACTTCGGAGGGGATGAAGCCGCCGAGATTGCCCGGATCAAGGGTGATAAAAAACTCTTTTGTGCCCTGAATATCTACTTTCACAATCAGGATCTGGACCGCCTGGATGCCTCCCTGGATCAGTTTGAAGCCTACCCGTTCGACGCCTTTATCGTCAGTGACCTGGGTATTGTCCGAACGCTGCAGAAACGGTTTCCCGGCCGGGATCTTCACCTGAGTACCCAGGCAAACGCCCTGAACAGCGATGCGGTCAAACTCTACAGGGATCTGGGCTTCAAAAGAGTCATTCTGGGACGGGAGTGCTCCCTTCAGGATATTGCCCGGATCAGACGGGATGTTCCCGATATAGAACTGGAAACCTTTGTCCACGGTGCCATGTGCCTGGCCTATTCGGGACGCTGTTTCCTGAGTAAATGGATGATAGACCGCTCGGCCAATGACGGCAGCTGCGCCCACTCCTGCCGCTGGGATTACCGCCCTCTGGAAGGACCGGCCAATACCGAAATGGTTCTGGAAGAAGAAGAGCGGCCGGGAGAATACTATCCCATCTATGAAGGGGACGGTTTTACATCCATCCTCTCCAGCAAAGATATCTGCATGATTGATCATATTCAGGACTTGAAGGATGCAGGGGTGGATTCCCTTAAAATCGAAGGCCGTATGAAATCCATCTACTACACAGCCATTGTGACCAGAGCCTACCGCAAGATGATAGACTCTCTGGAAGGAAAGGATGTGCCCCAGCTGGACGGTTTCCGGGAAGAGCTGATGAAGGTCAGCCACAGAGAGTTTTCCACGGGATTCTATTTCGGAAAGGATGAAATCGAACAGCCCACGGGAAAAATGGAATCCTCCCCCTATAAATTCCTCGGGTCTGTGGGAAAACAGACCGCCCCCGGTGAGTTTGAGCTGGATGTGAAGAACCAGATTCTCAGCTCCCAGGAGATTGAATATATCGGACCGGATCTACTTTATACCCCCGACAGCAGCTTTACTCTGAAAGACCCGGAGGGCAAGATCATTGAAAAGATCGATCACGGAAAACCCTGTACCATTATTCCGGGAGTGCCTGTGAAAGAGGGATACATCCTGCGGAAATTCGTCGAAAAAAAGACTTTCTGAGATATTTTTAAGGCTTGAAAACATATTTCTTCTCACCGCTCCTGAATGGATGTAAAAATAGTCGTAAATTTATGTTGTCTATGAAAGAACAGTAGCTTACGATTTAAGTAGGCATTCATGAGTAAATGGATACAAACAGGTATAAGTATTACAGACTAATCTTTAATCTCCGGAATCTGATGATCAAAAAACAGGACAGGGTCTATGGAGGCTCTCTCCAGTACTGGCAGCAGTTTATCTTTGTGAACCTTATGCTGACAGTCCTGACTCTGGGACTTCCTGTTATTCTCACAGGTTCCTACCAGTTTTATATTGAGGAAATGCTGCTACCCGCTCTTCTGCTCCCCTCATTCTACATTTTCTTTATTCTAGCTGCTTTTCTGAAACGGCTGTCCTGCAGAATAAGGCAGCTTCTGGTCTGCTGGGGGCTGTATCTGCTCAGTATGCTGATTCTGGTGGCAACAGGTCCCAGAGGAGCAGGCCCCTTTTATATTATCCTTTCCATTGTCCTCCTTCTTGTTTTTGCCGAAAATCACAGATCCTGGCATGTGATGATCATTAATACCCTGTCCTTTCTGGGGCTCAGTGTTCTGTTTAAAATAGATTCAGGAAAGAACTTTCTGTTTACTGAGTTTGGCAGTTACTGGTGGCTGATCGTTATTAATGCCCTGACCGTGAACCTTATTGTGACCATGATCATCAGACTCATTCTAAGGGGGATGGACAGGCGGTTTATCAGATCCCAGAGGTTCAACCGGAACCTGATGATCGCACAGAAAGAAAAGATCCATCAGATTGAACTGCAGGACCAGCTGCGGCAGAGCGGAATGGTCATTATGGACAGCCGCCTTGATTTTGAAGAACGGCTGCATATCGTACTGGAATCTTTGAAAGAGAAAACAGAAAGTACACAAGTATCACTCTCTCTGGCGGAGGGGCATAAAAAAGAAGCGGTCTGTATGGCAGCGCTGCCTCAGGGTATCCACGATCAGAGGACAGAGATTCCGGATTTCTTCGGCCCCTATCTAGATTACAGCCATGCAGAGATTCAAAAGCAGACTGAAAAAACACCCCTTATGAGTCAAAGCATTCCGGGTGATTACTATTACGGCTGCCGTTTTTACACAAGTGAAACAACAGGATATCTGGAGATACTGCGAAAAGGGGAAATGGACGGGGTGACACTGAATTACCTGCAGCTGAGCATCTTCCAGCTGAGCAGTGCCCTGAGCAACGAACAGCTGATCCGGGGCATTAAAAAGAGCCGGGATATTCTTGAGTTTTCCTACGATGAGATTCTGCAGGCCTGGGCCAGAATTCTGGAACTCAGGGATATTGAGACCCAGGGGCACAGCAGACGGGTGGTGAGCATCTCTCTCAATATAGCCCGGAAGATCAATCTCCCCGAAGACGAGCAGATTCAGCTGAAACGGGGCTCCTTTCTCCATGACATCGGCAAACTGGGAATACCCGACCGGATACTGAAGAAAGAGGGTCCTCTGGATGAAAAGGAGTGGCAGCTGATGAGACGCCACCCGGAAATCGGACGGGATTCGGTGATGAATGTCCCCTTTCTGAAACCCGCGGTGCCGGTGATCTATCATCACCACGAACGTTGGGACGGCAAAGGCTATCCCGCCGGTCTCAAAGGGGAGGATATTCCCATTGCCTGTCGTATCTTCATCCTGGCCGATGTGTACGACGCCCTTATATCCGACCGGCCCTACCGGAAGGCCATGGAGAAGGAAGAGATCATAGACTATATGAAATCCGAGAGGGGAACCTACTTTGACCCGGAGCTTCTGGATCTTTTTCTGGGGGATATCGACAGTCTTACGTCCTACAGGGAGATCGGTGATTTTCTTCATGCCTGATGTGTTCCCATTCCCCTCCTGTTCTATGAATTGATCCAGGTCATGCAGTTTTTCCCGGTACTGTTCCCAGCACTGTTCCCGGCAATTACAGATCCCCGGGAAAGGGAAAAACCATGGACTCCTGCAAATAATAGCAATTTATTAACATTTATTAATATTTTTTTTATGGACATATATTAAATCAATTGTATAGTTATCCTATAGACAATATCTACATCACTGAGAGGACCCTATGGAAACAACTGCACTATCCGGAAAAAAGAGGATTCTGGGATGGGAAATTGCCCATAACCTGGAAACAGAGAAGCCCGAGATTCAGGACAGAATGAGTCTGGGAAAAAAAGAGCTGATTGCCATCAGCAGAATACTCGCCCTGTTCCTCCTGTTCTTTTCTTTGGCTTACTGGCTGGCCGGGAATCCCCTCAAAGGAACGACCCGGATTGACTCCCCGGCGGTCACAGCCCTGGGAGAGCAGAGAGTGTTTATATGGGTCATCCTCCTGGCGGTTCTTTTTGAGTTTCTGGACAGCTCCGCCGGCATGGGCTATGGAACAGCCCTGACACCGATGCTGCTCCTTTTGGGATTTCATCCCATGCAGATTGTCCCGGCCATAATGATTCAGCAGTGTATTGCCGGTTTCAGCGCAGCCTATATGCATAAAGAGTTCTCCAATGTGGAATGGAAACTCAAACCCATGTCCGAAACTCTGAGGGTCGCTCTTTTTCTGACAATAACCGGTAGTGCGGCAACCCTGTTATCCACAACAGCCTTCTACAGCGTTTTTAAGGTGTCAGAAGAGTTTATCAAGATCTATGTATCCATACTGCTGATTCTTATGGGAGCCGTTTCCATGATTCACAACAGAGGCTCCCGCCCCTACCGCCCGGGCCGTATCCTGTTCTTTGGAACCCTTGCCGGATTCAACAAAGGCGTGGGGGGAGGAGGCTACGGACCGGTGGTAACTGTGGGGGGAATCCTTTCGGGTATTCCTGTAAAGACCATGACAGCCATAACATCCCTGGCCGAAGGAATTGTGTGCCTGTCCTCCCTTATCCTGTGGTTTATCCTGATGACCACGGGCCGGGTGGAACTGGACTTTATCCTGCTGCCCTCCATGATTATAGGAAGCTTCGCAGCCGTGATTGCAGCCCCCTACATGGTGAAGATTCTTCCCTCCCGCTTATGGAGCAGAGTTGTTCCTCTGTACTGCATAACCCTCGCCCTGTACCTTCTGATAAAAGTCATCTTATAAGGTTCTGCCGTTATGCTTAATTATGATACTATCCAGATAACTGAGAACCCAAGGGATAATGAGGCAGAAGAGACCTTCCGGAGACATCCCGATACTGAGGGGAGTAATATGCGCTTATCCACAAAAAGCGAGTATGCCTTTCTGGCATTGATCGTCCTGGCGGAAAACTATGAGCTGGGGTATACAAAAATCGCGGAAATAACCTCCAGGAAGAGTATTCCAAAAAAATACCTGGAGCAGATCATGCTTGTCCTGAAGGGCGGCGGTTTTGTAAGGAGTAAAATGGGACCCGACGGCGGTTACAAACTCAGCAAATCTCCAGAATTGATATCCCTTGCCGAGGTGATCCGCCTTCTGGACGGTGCTTTAGCGCCTGTCCTGTCTGTAAGTGAATATTTTTATGAACCCTCTCCCATAGAACAGAGCCCGGAACTGATGAATATCTTTGCAGACATCCGTAATTACATTTCCAGGAAAATGGAAACAACGAGTCTGGCAGACCTGGTTCACCAGTCCTCCTCCGAATAGGGAGAGAATAAAAAAACGGAATAAAAGGATTCTTTCAATTCTATACATTTTCTATAGACAATATATGACCTTGAGGAGGATATTCATGAAAAGTATTGCCTATGCCCTGTTCCATGCAGCTCCGAAAACCTATGACGACTGCCTCCATTATCAGAAGAGACCGGATGCCGGTCTGACCCTGACCCGGGTTGATCTTGTGGAAGAAGAACGGGTGACTCCGGACTTTTTCCTGACTGTACTGAAGGGCTGCTACCATTGTGTGATGAATAACGGAGAAGAGCTGTCTGTTGAGAAAATCTACGGAGCCCTTTTCAGCAGTGACAGCCCCGAGAGAAAAGCCCGCAAACGGCAGCTGGCCCTCAGTAGAGCCCGAAAAGATGCAGGGCTTCTGAAACCGGAGATTCTTGAGGATAATGAGTTCCTTCAACGGGCCAATAATCTCTGATCCGGAAGGAGACATGGACCTGTCTGAAAGGCTTTTTCCAACCCTTCATTTTTTTGCTGACAGCCAATTGACATTTTATATACCCTGTGGTAATTTACTCAGGCATTAAAAACGGGCTGTAGCGCAGGGGTTTAGCGTACATGTCTGGGGGACATGGGGTCGGTGGTTCAAATCCACTCAGCCCGATCGTTTTTAATATACCTGATTGGTTTTCCAGTCAGGTATTTTTTTTGTCCAATTGCTGAGTGGATTTGAAACGAAAGACCGGCCATGAATACATGGAATGGCAAAAGAACAGGATGTTCTTTTAGGTCTGGAGGCGGGTTGAAGTGAGCAGTCACGATGACTGCGATCGGAAACCAAATCCACTCAGCCCGACTAGTTTTTAATATACCTGATTGGTTATCCAGTCAGGTATTTTTTTTGTCCAATTGCTGAGTGGATTTGAAACATACAACGCTCGACGCGCAGCGTTGTTATCCGGCGCGAATACATGGAGCGCAAAATGGCAGGACGCCATTTTAGGATCGGAGGCGGCCTGATGGGAGCTGTCAGGATGACAGTGACCGGAGGGCAAATCCACTCTTCGAGCTTAGGTAACTTTGTTACCTTTGGCTCAGCCCGAGCGTTTTTATTAATCCCTTATTTCAACTTTTTTTTATTAAGTTGATAGGATATAGACCGACCTCCTCCTTTAGGAGTCAGCACTTTGTTAATTACAAGCTCCTGAAGATCTCTTTTCGCTGTTGCAGGACTGGTTTTGGCAATCTTCACATATTTTCTATTTGTCATACCTCCCTGATAATCTTCTGGTAGCAGATCAATCATTTTATTTATGACCTTCATTTCCCTGGAATTCATTTTAATATCCATAATATTCTTACGGAACTTATTCCTAAGAAGAGTGTGTTCAATCATATCAACAGAGCTCTTAAGGCTTCTGATAAAAGTATTCAAAAACCAAACAATCCACTCTGTAATGTCACCTGATCCTTTTTGAGTTTTTTCAAGAATTTCATAATAAGCTGATCTGTCAGTGAGGATCTGAGAAGAAAGACTATAAAGCCTTTTGCTGGATTTCTCATCCTGTGCCAGAGCCATATCAGTCAGTGCCCGGGCTATACGCCCATTCCCATCTTCAAAGGGATGAATCGATACAAAATACAAATGGGCGTATGCGGCTCTAATCAATCCGTCTAATTTTCCTCTGGAGTATTCCCACCATTTGATGTACTGATCCATCTCAGGTTTTACTTTAGTTGAAGGAGGAGCTGAATAATATGTTTTTTCTTTACCGGGTAAGCCGGAGACAATATCCATAGGAGTTTTACCGGAGCGGTATGCACCGACCGTAATATTATGTAAACCGGAATGACCGCCGGGAAACAGTGCGGCATGCCATGAAAACAGTTTTTCATTTGAAAGAGGAAACTTATAATTGCTCGTTGCATCAATGAGCATCTCAACCAAGCCTTCATATCTCTGATGATTAGAAGGTAATCCTCCGCGGGGCAGCCCAAGCCTATAGGCTATGGATGATCGAACCTCATCTGTATCAAGAGTTTCACCCTCTATGGCAGAGGTATTTAGAGCCTCCTGAAGGAGCAGCTCCTCTTCTGTTTGAAGCTCAAGAAGAGAACCCAGTTTTATCACAGCTCCCTGCTCTTTTCTTGATTCTGAGATATATTCCAATAGGGTCTCAAGATTGTATGTAAAATTAGGCCAGTTGCTTAATTGCCAAATATACTTCATATTCTCTCCATGACCCGATCTGACCACATATTCGGGTCATATATGAGCTTATTATAAAACTTAATCGGGTCATCCGTCAAACAGAATCAACAAGTGATTGATTGTTTGTATAAGAAAAAATCAAAATATAGAAATGAGGAGGATTTCCCGGATTATCTGTGGGATATGGGGACGGTGATTCAAATCCACTCAGCCCTACACCGTTAATTATATCAACTGTGGACTTTATCAGGAGAATGACAGAGTATATTTTGAATAACTAAATAGTTGGGAGCATAGGATGTCCGAAAAAATGAGTCTTGAATATTATCAAGAGAAGATAAGATCTAATAATCAACTAATCCAGCAATATAAAGAACGACTTAAAAGCAATCCTGGTGACAAAGAAGCTGCCGTAACAATTATGTCACTTGAGGTCGCAAATGAACAATTTCGTAAAGATATGTCTACATTTCATGATATTTAAAAGTGTCAGTGAACTGGTAGTATTGCTTTAAATGAAACCAGAACAGACTCCTATTCTAAAGGATTATTTAGAGGGTATTATAGAATCTGTAAAATAAATCCAATTTGATAAACTTCTATTTCATAATTTTTAATAAAAGGAGATTCACCTTGAAAATAAAACTGATTCTACTGCTTTGTTCCTCTCTATTTTTTACCAGCTGTATAGATATCTTCCATACAGTGTCCCTTAATAATGGAAGGGCTGAAGTAACAGTTAGATATACAATTCAGAAAGCTATACTAGAAATGGGTTCCTCCTTCTCAGGAGAAGAAATGGATTACTCCGAGTTCACAGAAATGGGAGAAGAAATGTTTGGGGAGTATAGAGGGATTTCAGGTGAGATCATACCGATTGATAACTCTTTTCACATAGGTGCAGAAGTAAGAATTAAAGGGGCAATCAAGACGATTAAGAAAGAATTGCAAAACGAAAATTTGGAGTTCCTTCCTACAAAAACTAAAAACGGCTATGAAATTCTAATTCCAGGAATGGGTGATGAAGAAGCAGACGAAACCGCGTTGGCATTCATATCCGGTTCTCGGTACATTCTCCTGGTGGATCTGTCCGGAGATTTGAAGGATATTACTAAAGCCAGATTGAAGTTTGAAGATGAGAGTCTGGATCTGGATAAAGAAAATGAGATACTGGTGAATATTTATGGTTCATCCATGGTTATAGAAATCCCTATGGCATACCTGTTCATGTCTTCCGAGAGTTTTGCTATAGAGCTAAGTTGATATGAACCGTCTGGAATACCATATAACCAATTCACCAGATGATTTTAGTGCCCTACATTTCAATTAACTGCTCTTCTTTTACAGGAAACGGAATAATGTTGAATTCCGCATTATTCTCCTCATTCCACAAATCCAGTCTATCCTGCATATTCAGCCAGGACTGAGGAGTGGTATTAGTGGCTTTGCCGATTCTCAATGCAATATTGGGAGTAACAGCCTGTCTGCCATTTACTATTGCAGACAGAGTTTTCCTGGATATACCCATATTTCTTGCTGCTTGAGCGATAGAAATACCCAATGGAACCAGTATATCTTCTTTTAAGACAATCCCAGGATGAGTGGGTCTTCTCTTCATATTCTCTCCTAGTGTGGATCAAGATAATCAACTATATAGGCATGACTGTCACGGAATTCAAAAACAACACGCCAATTGCCGCTGACATCTACAGACCGCCCTCCCCCCTGAGGAACCAGAACTTATTTTAAGCAAGACTCTGACAAAGTCTGTTTCTAGGTAGAGTCTGCTCATTTCTTTCTACAGAGCTTTGCAGACTTCTGATAAATGTATTTAAGAACCATATATTTTAATCTGTTATATAACCGGTTCCTTTTTGATTGTTCTCAAGGATTTCATAGTAATCATACCTGTGACCGGCAGTTTTTTCTGATTTAGGTTTTCAGAGACCAAAAGCGATTCTGCATGATTCCTTTTTTTATATCCAGACAGAATTTGCAATTAAAGAATCGTATATAATTGATTCTATACAGGAGATTCAATATGACCAGCAAAGAAAAAATGATACATGTACTTTCCAACCAGCCAATAGAACGTCCGCCTGTATTTCCGTTAATCATGTTTCTGGCAGCCGATCGCCTGGGAGTCAGTTACAGACAGTTTGCCACTGACGGACAGATTATGGCGGACGCCCAGATAAAACTGTATGAAACATTTTCTATCGATGCCATTACCGCCTGTTCCGATGCATTCCGTGTTTCCGCAGATCTCGGTGCAGAGGTTCATTTCCCGGAAAACCAGACACCCCACGGAGCCCCGCTTGTTATAAATGAAAGTGATTTGAACGCCTTAAAAAGACCGGATGCCTTAAACAGAAACGGGCGAATGGGAGACCGTGTGAAAGGAGTTCGTCAAATGGTGAAAGCCGTCGGAGCTGAATGCTTCGTTTTGGGCTGGGTGGATCTTCCATTTGCAGAAGCCTGTTCATTATGCGGCGTTAGCGAGTTTATGATGATGCTTTATGATAATCCGGAACTGGCTCACAAAATTATGGATTTCCTGACAGACATAGTTATTGATTTTTGCCTGGTACAGCTGGATGAGGGGGCGGATATGATTGGCTGTGGAGATGCGGTGGCCAGTCTTATTTCAGCGGAAGCTTACAGAGATTTCGTTCTTCCCTATGAACAGCGCGTATTCAAAGCCATTAAGGCAGCCGGAGGACAGGGAAAGCTGCATATCTGCGGCAATACGACCTTCGCCATGCCCTATATGAGAGAGTCGGGAGCCGACCTTTTCAATGTGGATCATCTTGTTGACTTTGATACAGCTATAAAGGTCTACGGTAAAGAGGGTCTTCCTTTCAAAGGGAATCTTGATCCTGTAGGTGATATCCTTCAATCTGATGTATCTTCCATCAAGTCAAAAGTACAATCTCTATGTATGAAAGCCAGAAACTACCCATACATCATAAGTGCCGGCTGTGAAATTCCCGCAACCGTTTCTGACGAACAGTTTCATGCTTTTTGCAACGCAGCCTCATCCTCATAATGCAGGGCTATGCACTAAACAGACATTCCCTCCGGAACAAACACATCGTCCGGGTTCTTTTCCAGATGACGGGCAATACTGAATATTTCTCTCCAGCACTGAATAACATTCTGTCTTGCCGGAATGTTCCAATCCAGAGCCATGCGTAAAGCACTGAGATTACGGGAAGGGACAGCAGGAAAAAGGTGATGCTCAACATGTTCATCCAACCCGCCATACAGGAATCTGACAAAGAGAGAAACCTTAACCCCTCTGGTGCACAATCGTTGATCACTGCTGTTATGCATCATACTCAGATGCTCCGTATGAAACCAGAACCCCACAATGATCAATCCAATCCGGGGAGCGAGCATTAAGAGAGCAATAAGAAACCATTGACGAAAAATAATAAAGAGAGCCGAAGCGGCAATATTTATCAGGAAAATAACCCATGATTCCAACCGAATGATCCTTTTATCTTTTTCACTGCACCGGGCCAGGACAAGGGGATTGGTTTTCCCGGCCATACGCTGAATAAGAATACCGAATGCAGACAGTAAGGACGGAATACCAAGAGTCAGAACACCAAAGACCATTTTAAGCAGGAATCTCCGGAGGTATTGTTCAGTCAGTGTCTCAGGATAATCCGTTTCAGGGTCCACGCCCCTCACCATTGTATATTGATGATGTATACGGTGAGAGGCCCGCTGATAACGGGACCCGTCTTTATACAGGACATGAATGAGAAAAAAAACAGCATTATTAAACCAGTCCATGGACTTGGGAAAAACAATATTATGCCTCATTTCATGTTCAATACCATTGAGAAAACCCAGCAGAAAGGAATAGAAAAGAAAAGGGACTACTCCCAGTAGCAGATTGGT
>JAQQAM010000037.1 GCA_028532905.1 Spirochaetales bacterium | reverse complement strand
GAGCTTTTTGATTATTTCAGCTTACTAAGTGGAAGAGACATCAAAAAAACACAGGAATACTTCAGCCTCACTCCACTTATAACCAAGGATATGGAGATCCTTTTTGGCAGCCTCATGAAAGAGCTAAAAAAAAGCTGGCTCAGCGACAGGAATACCGTCCATTTCAGCAGTGAGAGCCGGGTTGTCCATGCCAGCCAGTTTCAGACCAATCTTATAATACTCAGAATTTTCTCTTTGATTATGGAAGAAGTGATACAGCGGGAAGCCAAAAAAGTGATTCCGGAGAATATTGAATCAGTTGCCAGATATATGATGGAAAACTATGACCGGCAGATAAGTATTGCAGATCTGGCAGAAATGGCTTCTTTATCTAGACATTATTTCCAGGGAGCCTTCAAGAAATACTATTCCGTATCACCTATAACATTCCTGAACCGGATAAGAATCAGGCAATCCATGAAAATGCTGGAATCCACAAAAATGGGTACCAGACTTATAGCTGAACATGTGGGTATAGACAATCCCTACTATTTCAGCAAACTTTTTAAGAAACATGTGAAGATGCCCCCTTCAGAATACAGAAAACTGAAGACAGGATCATCAGCATCAAAATCTTCACATCATTTATGATCTGAGAAAATCCTCTTCTCCCGAAAATCATTCCACATGGTCTCAAACCAGTATTCCTCTGACGGAATCCGGCGGCAGGGAATCCGGTCTGAGACAATGTTCCCGGAACCATCGGATTTCAGGGTCTGCATAGACCTCCGGTGGTCCGGATTCTCATCCCTGAAATTCCATTCACTCCCCAGAAGAGGATGGGATTCCAATCCCGATGATTCCAGGACCAGAAAAGAACCTCTGCTGCCGCCCCCCTCTTCCAGATAGGAACGGATGGCTGCCAGATAGAAGCGTTGCGCCTGAGCCAGCTGTCTGTTTTTCAGAGCATAGGGAATCTGTTCCCGGTTTTTGAGAGACTGATCTGTACAATGCTCCAGCTGTTCTGCCGCCTGGATCTCGGCCTGCCGGACAACCTCCAGAGAGCGGATGAATCCGCCGCAGCGGGTCATGCGGGTCTGAAACTCTTTTCTGTAAGAAAACACATCAGGCCCTGCAGAAGGTTCAAGCAAGTCCCGGATCAGATTATGCCAACGGGAAACCTGGGCGAGTATGCTCTGCTTTCCCTCTTCAGAAAGTGACAGGGAGGAATCGCAGCCATAGTCTTCGGCAATCTTCAAAGATGCCCGGAGCGCCCCCACCTGCCCGGAGTTGAGAGCAGAGCCTCCCGGACGATAGACCCCGTGACTGCCGTTGCACTCACCCACAGGAAACAGCCTTTTTATATTTGTGGACTCCCACCAGATATCTCCGGCAAGGCCGCCGTTATTATGCTGGGCACAGACGGCTGCCTCCAGAGGCATGGAGGCCAGATCGATGCCGTGATCCCGGTAGAGCTGTACTGCAGGGGCATTCATCTGCATCAGGCGGTCAAAAGGAGTGTCTCCTGTCGCCCGGGATGACTTGAGATAATCGGAAACAAGGGAATCCTGACTCTCCAGAGAAAATTCCTCCTCCAAGCCCCGGGGATTGATCCGGTAATCCATAAAAACCCGGCGTTTTTTTACCACAGTTTCAATATAAACCAGCAGATCAATCAGGGAGGAACCGCTGTTTTGAATCTTCTGCGGATCAAAGGGCCACTGATATCCCTTTAAAAAGATGGCCCGGCATAAGGCCTGCAGGGAATCAAAATAGGGATTCAGAAAATACTGCCGGTCACCACCCTCTGAGTCGGTGGAGTAATAGCAGGGGAGAACCTGCTGATAGCTGCCCGAAAGGTTCCAGCGGAATTTGACAGAGGCCAGACCGAACTGGGACTCGGTGAGATTAACGGCCTCTGCACCGGCTTCCAGGGCCATGCCGATTCCTCCCCGGTGCATGGGGGGGTACACCGAGGCCTCATACAGCCCACCGGGGCCGCCGACTCCCAAAACCGTGTTATCCGCCAGATAGACCTCCAGACCGAAGCTCTCCTGGTGAACAGCTTTTTTATCCAGAGCCAGCACACCCACCGCCCGCTCCTCTTCTGTGAGCACCAGCAGGACCTCTTTCTGATCCAGGACAGGAATATCCCGCCGCCTTACTTCCGCTGCCAGAGCGTCTGTCATGGCTTTGGAGGTGTAGGGACCCAGAGAAACACCTCTGGTCAGGGGATCATGGTCCGTTTTATACCCCGTATACCCTCCGTAGGGATTATGAGGAAATTTCACCCCCAGGGAGACCAGATGATAAAAACTGTTCAGGGAGTTCTGGGCCTCCGCCAGGGCGATGTCTCCATGCATACAGCCGCCGGAAGAGAGAGCCCGGGCCATATCATAGGGGGAGTCGGGGGTGATACCCGCATCAGCCAGTTTGTAATAGGTCTGTTTGTCGCTGCCTGTATTCCGGGAGGTACTGCCCCTAAAGTTATCCGTCAGGATCAGAACATCCTCCACACCCCGGGCATGTAGCCGTTCGGCACAGCACAGGGATGCGGCGCCGCTCCCCACCACAATGGTATGATGCCGGTGAACCGGGATGGAGATGTCCCGGTCCTCCTGCTGTACGACCCAGAACCGGGAACTCCGGATTGATTTTTTCATTTATTTCTGTTCTTCCAGAGGTTCTTATAGTAGTCATTAAACAGGATACAGCCGTCATTTTTCTGGGCCACCATCAGTTTGCTGCAGCCCGAACAGGCCGTACAGTAATTGACAGGCTCTCCCTTCTTCACTTTTTCAGGAAAGGCAGGGTCGGCAAAGGACTGGCGTCCCCAGCCTATACAGTCGGTATAGCCCTTGCGGATATTCTCTTCACCCTTCACCAAAGCATCTTCTTTCAGTACAGAATAGGCAGAGGAGATAACGGTTATGTCCCGGGCAATGGATTTGACCCATTTTGCATAACGCATCTGGTGCAGATAGAGCCAGGAACCTCCGGGAACAGGTCTTGTGATCTCAGAAGTAATCCCCGGTATGCCGGCAGAAACATTCACATAGTCCATCCCCAGTTCCTGAAGCAGGTTCACCAGCTGCTCCATCTCGCCAAGTTCTTCAATAAACTCATCAGGGCCGGCTGTTCCGCAGCCTCCCCGGATTCCCTCATAAATAGAGAGGCGGGAACCCAGTACAAATTCACTCGTCTTCAGACGGGAACGAATCTCGGGTATGGAATCCCTCAGAAAACGGGTTCTGTTTTTAAAGGAGCCCCCCCATTGATCCTCCCGCACATTGCCGGGTCTCAGCATCTCACAGCCGAAGTAGCCGTGACACATCTTGAAATCCACACCATCGGCACCGGCTTCTTCTGCCAGCAGAGTTCCTTCCACAAAGGCCTTTCTGATGGATTCAATCTCCCCTGTAGTCAGGAGTGTCTCCCCTTCTGCGGGAGAATAGAGAGCAGTGGCCCGGGAATGACTCTTTACTGCTTTCCGTCCGGAGTGGGTCACCTGAAAAAGCAGAAGGGTTTGAGGGGCGATTTTCTTGAATTCCCTGACAAGGGTTTTAAAGCCCTCCAGATTTTCCCTGCTGAGAATCATCTGATTCACCCGGGCCAGAGAGGACGGATCTACAGAGAGAGCCTCAACGACCACAACGCCCCATTGCCCGCTGGCAAGCTTTTTGTAACGCTCAACAGTCCGTTCAGAGACACAGCCCCCCGGTCCGCCGTCGTTGCCTTCCATTGCCTGGGAGACAAAGCGGTTTATCATGGTTCGGCTGCCCAGCTTCCCTTCAGAGAAAAGCCGTGGATATTGATCTTGAGACATTACAGTCCTCCTGTTTTTATTGCATGCAATATATTCTCACAGGGTTCTCATTCTGTCAATCCATTGTTTAAAGGGGATTCGCCTCTGAAAAAATATCCACAGCTCCGTGATTTTTTACTGTATTCTTAAGCCATGGACGCCATTGAAACAGATTATTCACAGATAGCCTCCCGTTACGATGACAATAAAGTACGGCAGAAAGGGGTGGATACGGAGATCCGGAGACTTCTGGACAACAGCCCCGAAGGAATCAGCGTACTGGATCTGGCCTGCGGAACCGGCAAATACCTGAAAATCCAGTCCGGTCATTACAGAAATGAAACTGTCCAATGGACAGGTTCCGACCGGTCCGAAGAGATGCTGGATGTTGCCCGGAGCAAAGACATTCCTGCCCGCCTTATCTGCTGCTCTGCTGAAGATCCCCGGATGGCAGGAGATGCCGGTTTTGACTACATCCGCAACGAGTTCGCCTGGCACCACTTCACCGGGCATACGGCGGTCATACGGAATATCCGCAGAATGCTGAAACCCGGAGGGTTGTTCACAATGGTCAACATCTGCCCGGAATATATGAATCACTACTGGGTGTACCATTATTTTCCGGGGACCCTGGAAATTGACAGGCAAAGGTTTATTGATACGACTTCCCTTTATGAATCCTTTCGGAGAGAGGGTTTTGATCTGAAAGTCAGAGTCAAAACTGTTGTGTCCGAACTCAACTACGGCCGTATTCTGGAAGAAGCTGAAAACAGGGATATTTCACAACTGACTCTGATAAGTGACAGGGAATATGCACAGGGACTGGAAAAAATCAGAGCCGATGGAAACAGAGGGACAACGCAGATCCACGATATGGCGTTCCTCACTCTTTCAGCTGTCAAAAAAGAGATCTAGACCGTCCCCCCCCGGATATACTTCACAGGAAGGATCTCCCTTAAGGGGTCAGCCTCTTTATCGATAATACAGGATTTCAGCCAGCCTCCCGCCATCTGCCCCATAACAGGAATGGAGAGGCGAACCGTGTCGATTCTTCTGGTTAAGAGATTCTGAATGGGAGAGTCATCAAAGCCTGTTAAAGCCATATCCTCGGGGATTTTCACTCCTCTCTCCAGGGCGCCCTGATAAATGGATAATGCGGTAAGATCATTGAAGGCAAATACCGCATTGAAACCGTTTTCCAGAATCCAGTCCAGAACCACGGTGGGGATCTTTGACAGTTCGTCCACAGTAAAAGCGCTTGTCTCATCAAAGGGGATGTTCTCGGCCCGGAACACTTGGGTCAGAGTCTCATAGCGGAGTCTGGAGACCTCGGGGAGTTTTCCGAATCCGATATAACAGGGTCTCAGAGGCTCTGATGCAGCATAGAAAACCGACCGGGCCAGAAGGGTCATCCCCTCGGGGATGTCATAGGCAATGTAGTTATGGGTATCATCCCGGCGGTTGAGCAGCAGAAAGGGGATGGATCTGTCATCCAGCCGGGAACTCAGCTCAGAGGAAGGACTGGTAAAGGCAAAAACACAGGCATCAATCTGGCCGGTTTTCTTCTTTTCAAGGAACTCCAGGTTATTATCATTGACCCTGGTGGTTATATTCAGACGCACCTCGCCGAAGCCCTCCTGGATGGATTCGATCAGTTCGGAGACATTATAAAAAAAGTGGGTCAGATGGTTGTCGGTCTGAGGGAGAAACAGGTGGATATTCAGAATGGCCCGGCTCATATGTTTCCGGATGGGACGTTTCTCATACCCCAGGCGTTCGGCGGTTTCCAGAATCTGTTTTGACCGTTCATCACTGATCAGGGAGGAGTTGTTCAGCACCCGGGAAACCGTACTTGGGGAGATTCCCAGCTCTTCGGCAATATTGTAGACGGTCACCCTTTTTCCCAACGTTCCTCTCCTGCAGAATAAAAAAAATATTCCCTTGACATTATTGCACGCAATAACTACAAAGTAAAGAATCCCCTTCTGTCCCGCAGATTAGACTAAAGATCAGGAGAATACAATGGCTTCAGAAACAAAGACAATACTGGTAAGCGGTTCCAGCCGAGGCATCGGACGGGGAATTGCCCTCACTCTGGCGGGGAGAGGATATAACGTTGCCGTCAACTATGCCGGAAACCGGGATGCCGCCGAAGAAACTCTGGAACTCTGCCGCAGTGCTTCCGCTGCCGCCGGCCACAAAGGCCGCTTTGAAGCCTTTCAGGGAGATATCAGCAGCACAGAGAGCCGGCAGCAGCTACTTTCCAATGTGCTGAAGACCTTCGGAGACATTCATGGCCTGATCAATAACGCAGGTGTGGCTCCCCGGGAAAGACGGGACATTCTGGAGATGACGGAAGACTCCTTTGACCGCCTGATCGGAACCAATCTGAAAGGCTCCTTTTACCTCAGCCAGGAGGTCTCAAAATACTGGCTCAGCCTTCCTTCTTCGACGAGGGGGTTCCGCAGCCTTGTGTTCATCACTTCCGTGTCATCAGAAATGGTTTCGGTCAACAGAGGGGAATACTGTATGGCCAAGGCCGGACTCTCCATGGCCTCTCAGCTTTTTGCCAGACGTCTGGCGGATGAGAATATCGGAGTCTATGAGATCCGGCCGGGTATTATCCTCACCGATATGACCGGGGCCGTGAAAGACAAATACGATGCCCTGATTGCCGACGGATTTGTGCCCCAGAAACGCTGGGGTGTACCTGAAGATCTGGGACGGGCTGCCGCCGCTCTTGTATCGGGGGATTTTACCTATTCCACAGGTTCAGTGATCCATGTGGACGGGGCTCTGCATATTCCGGCTCTTTAACAGACGTCCCTACTGGATCAGGCAGCCGGAGCATACAGCTTTATACTGACCGTTAAGAATCTTTCCGTTCATCAGTTAAAAGGACGTTCAGCTGTTTCTGTGTCAGCAGCGGTTTCAGTGGTTTTACTTCGTACTTTCCAGAACCTACCTGAACAAAAATTTCTGCGTTATCAATAGGAACCAGTTTCGCTACAGGTTGCTGATGATCCAGAATTAGCAGACGTTCTCCATTTTTAACCTTCATAAGTTCAGGTATGAGTTGTGCCTTTAACTTTGCAATGGAAATAGTCCTCATACTTACAATTATCTGCCTCACACTATTATAAGTCAAAAAGGTTCGTTTATTCAGCAGACCGCGCTAAGGATAGAAGGGGCGCGAAGGGGCGGTAATGCCCCCGGGAGCGGTCCGGGCAGGCTCTGACTGCCTGGACGGATACCCCCGAATAGCCTGACCCCGGCACCTGCCGGGGGAGCGCCCGAAAAAAAATCAAAAAAGAGTTTGACCATGCCCTTAGGTCATGCTTTAAGCTTTGAAATTATGAATAAGCACGAATACTCTATCGGAGAGATGGCCCGGATTACCGGGGTGACCAAAAAGACTCTCCACCACTATGACAGAATCTCTCTGCTAAGCCCTGAGGGCAGGGAGGAGAACGGATACCGGGTATACACGGTGGAAAACCTGATCCGCCTGCAGCAGGTTCTGTTTTTTAAAGAGCTCGGCTTTTCTCTGAAACAGATTTCAGATCTGATGGGCGACCCTTCCTTTGAGCTCAGGGAGAGTCTGATGGAGCACAGAAAACTGCTGAAACTGAAGCAGAAGCGGCTGGGTCAGCTGGTAAAAACCATTGACCTGACCCTATGGGAACTTGAAAGAGAAGGAGACCTGATTATGTCCGATTTATTTAAAGGATTTGATTCCTCAAAAGAGAAGGAATACAGGAGAGAGGCCAGGGAAAAATACGACCCTGTGCTTGTGGCCCAATCAGAACAGAACTATAAGAATATGAGGGAAGATCAGAAAAAGGCCTGGCAGGAGAAACTGGATGCCTGTCACAGACAGATAGCCGGAGCCATCGGCAGACTGCCGGCGGATGCAGAAGAGGTACAGGAGGCCGTGGGCGGTATGCACCGTTTGTTTAACGACTTTTATGACTGCAGTACAGAGATTTTCCGGGGACTGGGGCAGATGTACTGCGACGATCCCCGGTTCCGGGCGACCTATGAGGCTTACCACCCGAAAATGCCGGAGTATCTGAGGGAGGCCATGGCGGTCTACAGCGACAGGAAGGAGAAATCCTGATTCACCGCAGACCTGAAACCTGAAAAGGATCAGCCCCTTTTGTCCAGAACCTTCCTCTCGGTTGCCGAGAGGACAGCCTTTCTCAGGCGGATGGACTTGGGGGTGACTTCCAGAAGCTCATCATCTCTCAGGAACTGAATGGCCCGTTCCAGTGTCAGGGGAATAACCGGTGTGAGGACCACGGAATCATCCTTGCCCGAAGCCCGGACATTGGAGAGTTTTTTGGTTTTGCAGACATTCACGTTCAGGTCGTTCTCCCTGTTATGCTCTCCTACAATCATCCCTTCGTAACACAGGTCCTGGGGCTTGATAAACAGGGTTCCCCGGGGCTCCAGATTGTACAGGGCATAGGGGACGGCTTCTCCTGTTCTGTCGGCCACAAGAGCACCGAAGGAGCTGTCGTCAAAGTCGCCTCTGTACTCCTCATAACCGGAGATCAGAGAGTTCATAATACCCGTCCCTCTGGTATCGGTGAGGAACTCGTCCCTGTATCCGATAAGGGCTCTGGAGGGGACGGAAAACTCGAGACGGACCCGTCCGTGCTCGTGGTTCACATAGCTGATCATCCGGCCTTTTTTCTTGGAGAGTTTTTCGGTGACCACACCGGTATAGGTCTCTTCACAGTCCACATAGAGGTGCTCGATGGGCTCCAGCTTCTTACCGTCTTCGTAGTGAAAGAGAACTTCCGGACGGCCCACACAGAGTTCGAATCCTTCCCGTCTCATGGTTTCAATAAGGATAACCATCTGAAACTCTCCCCGGCCTTTAACGATAAAGCCGTCCACATCGGGGGATTCCTCCACCTTAATGGACACGTTGAGCATGGTCTCTTTTTCCAGGCGTTCCCGGATCTTACTGGACTGAACAAACTTTCCTTCGGTTCCCATGGTGGGGGAGGTGTTGGGGGAAAAGCGCATGGAGACGGTGGGTTCATCCACAGTTATACGCCGGAGGGCTTTGGGGGCTTCCCGGGTACAGATGGTATCGCCGATATGAACATCTTCGATTCCTGCCAGAACCACAATATCTCCGGGAGACGCCTTATCCGTTTCTGCTAGTGCCGGTCCGTTATAGACCTGGATTTTGGAAACATTCAGAGGCACCTGCCTGTCCCCCTCTTTCATGCAGACCAGAGGGTCTCTGGATTTCACATGGCCGTGAACAACCTTCCCGATGGCCAGACGCCCCAGGTAATCGGAATAAGAAAGGTCGGTAACCAGCATCTGAAAAGGTTCAGCGTCGTTATAGGCAGGAGGAGAGACTTCATCCAGAATGGTGTCCAGCAGAACATGGAGGTTATCTGCTTCATCCTCCATATTAATCTTGGCAATTCCCGAACGGCCGTCGGCAAAAAGAACGGGACATTCCAGCTGATCGTCGTGGGCATCCAGATCAATCAGCAGGTCATAAACCTCACTCAGTACCTCTTCGGGACGGGCATCAGGCCTGTCAATTTTATTGATAACCACAATAACCGCCAGCCCCGCATGGAGGGCTTTGGAGAGAACAAAACGGGTCTGGGGAAGAGGGCCTTCCGAGGCATCCACCAGAAGGACAACGCCGTCCACCATGGAGAGGGCCCGTTCCACTTCTCCACCGAAGTCGGCATGTCCGGGAGTATCAAGAATATTAACTTTAACACCTTTCCATTCGATGGAGCAGTTCTTGGCGGCAATGGTAATGCCTCTCTCCCGTTCCAGGTCCATATTATCCATCAGACGTTCTTCGGTCTCCTGACCTTCCCGGAACAGACCGGACTGCCTGAACATGGAATCCACCAGTGTGGTTTTTCCGTGGTCTACATGGGCGATGATGGCGATATTCCTCAGATCCTTGTTAAAACTGTTATTCCTGTGGGGCATTTTAGTTTCTTCCTTTCCCTTAAGCCGGCCTCCAAGGCCGCTGGTTTTATTATGAGCCGCCTTTTCCGGGCGCTTTACATTCAGAAATTTAATTCGAATCACAGTACTCTATAATGAGAGGAAGTTCTATAGAGAAAAGAACTTAGTACGTTAATAAACACATTTTATACAGATTAAATTTTCAAAAATGATTTGACCCTTGCGGTTCTGCTGATAATATGGAAAGAACAATTCCCCTGAAATGGAGACAAATATATGAATTTTCTGGAGTTGGCAGACTGGAAGAATGAGCCGGAACTCAATATCATAAAAGGAGAGAAGGTCATAATCCAGACCGATCCCGGAACCGACCTCTGGCAGAGGAGTTTCTACGGTTTCAGGAACGACAATGCCCCCCTTCTGCAGGCGGAGACCGCCGAAAACTTCACATTCAGCTGCCGTGTGGATTTTAAATACAAAGGGCGTTTTGACCAGTGCGGTGTTGTTGTCTATCTGGACAGTGAAAACTGGTTCAAGGCCTCCATTGAATATGAAAATGATCAATTCTCCCGTCTGGGCTCTGTGGTCACCAACAGGGGCTACTCCGACTGGGCCACCACAGATATTCAGACTCCCTCCGCCTGGTACTACAGGTTGAGCCGGAGGGGACCGGATTTTCTGATTGATTCCTGCCCGGACGGAATAAGCTGGAAACAGATGAGGATCTTCCATCTCCATATGCTGGGAGAAACCACCAGGGCCATGGGTCAGGCCGACCCGCCTCTTCCTCCGGAGAATAAGGCGGCCTTCGGAATATATGCCTGCAGCCCTCTGGAATCCTCATTCAAGGCTGAGTTTACTCAGCTGAAGGTTTCGGAGAGTCTCTGGGAGGCACATGCCTGAATCTGAGAAGCAAGACTGCTGATAATACACAGGTGACGATACAGAAAAAAGGGAGTACAACATGGGTTCTGACAAACTGAAATTCTCACAGAAACTGGGGTATGCCTCGGGGATTGTATCCGAATCGGTACTTTACAATATGTTCTACACCTATTTCATCATCTTCCTGACCGACGTGGCTCTGGTGAATCCGGCTCTGGCCGGTACGATCAGCCTCATTTCGGTACTCTGGGATGGAATCACCGATCCCCTGATCGGACACTATGCCGACCGGAAGGAAGGGCGCAAGAGAAAGCTCCTCCTCTTTTCTGCCCTGCCTATGGCTCTGTTTTTTATTCTATCCTTTTTTCCGGTACAGGGCGGAGCGGTCCGGAGCTTCCTCTTTTACACAATCTCGGCCATGCTTTTCTGGCTGTTTTACACCATGTACACCATCCCCTACTACGCTCTGGGGGCGGAGATTACACAGGATTATGATGAGAGGACCAGGATCAGAGGGTTGAGCGGGTTTATCAATTCCTTTGCCATATTTATAGGCTGTGCTCTGCCCACCCTTCTGGTGGGAGCATTGATGGGAAAGGGGATTTCAGTGGCCCGCTCCTGGTCCCTGTCGGCAGGACTTGTGGGTTTGATCGGCTTCAGTTTTGTGATCATCACCTGGTTTTCACTGCGCAGGATCAAACTGGTAAAATCCCCGGGCTCAGAAGTATCCCATGACAATATCCTCAGGAATTATATGGAGATTATCCGTCTCAAGCCCTTCCGGTATTTTGTCATCTACATCGTGTTCTATATGGTCTCCAGTTCCATCAGTCAGGCCAACCTGCTTTACCTTATTCAGTACCGGGCCGGGCTGGACCCTGATTTTATCGGTTTTGCCCTGGTGGCTCTGATAATCGGTTTTCTGGTATTCACCCCCATTACCACCCGGCTGGGGACAAAATACGACAGGCGCACGGCCATTATGATTATGTTTTCCCTGTCTGCAGCGGGAATGCTTGTGATGAAGGGGATCGGAGTGGACAGCGCAGCAGCGGTTCTGGCTCTATCTCTGATTACAGGAATTTCGGCTGCCGCCTTCTGGGGAACCTTCTACTCCTTTGCTTATGATCTGGTTGAGATAGACGAGATGGTAAACGGTATCAGAAGAGAGGGAGCCATCACAGCCCTGCCCCAGTTTCTTCAGAAATTCGGAGCCGCCCTGGGGCTCTGGTTTGAGGGACTTTTCTTATCAGCTCTGGGATACAACGCGTCCCTGCCGCTTCAGAGTCCGGAAACAAGACTCGGCATTGAGTCGGTGTCTACCATTTTTCTTGCAGGGATGACCCTCATTGCCGTGGGGGCCATGTATAAATATCCGGTGACAAAAGAACGTTTCCTGCTGCTGGAAAGGGCTCTTCAAAAGAAAAAAAGCGGTGAAGTCTATTCGACTGAGGGACTTGAGGATCTGATTGACACAGGAAACCGGGCTCCCGGAATGCCAAAGGCGGAGAATCAGCTGTAGTTTCTGATTCCCTCCAGGGGACAGTGGCCGTATACCCGGTCTTTTACCAGCAGGACGGTAAAAGGGATTTTCAGCTGCTGATGAAAGATCACATCATGCCCCAGACAAAGGCCCATTTCGATTACAAAATCAGCATGTCTGTTCAGAAACTCCGCCTGTCCTGCGGGATTGCATGAATAGACCTCATTTGTTTTATCCGGATCAATGTCCCTTTCCAGAACTCCACCCATGGAACAGCGGGCGGGGATGATTTTTAGTCCGGCTCCCTCCATTTTCTCCCGCACATCCTGCGCCAGAGATTCCATTCCGAAACAGTAGGCCAGACCGATCTGCTTATATCCCTGCAGCCCGCAGAACTCCACCACTTCCTGAAAACGGGAGAGTTCACCGGCTCTGCCTCCGTCTACCAGGACGGAGCTGTTTTGTACCGTTTTCTGATTATCTCCACTGGAATATACATCCAGACTCTTTTCTTTCAGGCCGAAACAGTCGGCTCCGTTTTTCCGGCAGCTCTTTGCACTGCAGTCGAGACAGTTCTTCATAATATAACTATAACACAGACGGGAAGAGACAGTCCTGCAGGACTGAAGGGGCGCTTCCCTTCACATCTGTCCTAGCTGTCCAGGATCTTGTTCACAGTCTCCATCAGGACGGTATCCACTTCCAGTTCCGACAGTTTTTTGTGTTTTTCAAGATCCAGATATCCGCTTTTTACTGCAGAATCAACAATGATACTGACAGCACTTTCAGAAGGCACCTTGGCGGTGTTAATCACAAGATCAAATGCATTGGCTCTGTCGGGATGGCCATGGAACCAACGCTCCACATAGGCTCTGCGGATACGATCATGCGCCGTGACATCGTCCATGCACTGACGCCAGGATGTATTGTTTGTTTTTGTCATCAGTCTCTTCACCCGCACTTCCAGGGGAGCCCAGAGTCTGACATTCAGCACATCCGAGTAATCGGGAAACACTGCAAAACTGCCCCGTCCGAGAATCACCACTCTGCCGTGAACGGCCAGAGCCTGAATAACCTTTCTGTGAAACCGGACCATATCCTCCTGAAAATGGTCCAGACGATCCAGAAATCCGGGTGCCGATTCATAGACAGAATCAAAGTTCACCATGCCGTACTGGCTCATAATCTCTTCAATGGTTTCTTTTGTAACAAATTTATAGCTCAGTTCCTCTGCCACCCGTTTGCCGATGGTTATTCCGCCGCTGTTTAAGTAACGTGAAATGGTTATAACATTCATGACATTACCCCTCTATTATAAAAGCGGTGAAAGGGGCTTAAAGTTACCGTTTTGGGGCACTCCCGGAGGTGAAATACAGGTTCTTACGGTTTACGTATATTCTCACGGATGTAGGGTGGCGGCAGGGACTGTATACTGACTGAAATGACGGAGGTGGAGAATGAAAAAGATGCTTTTTCTCCTGCTTTGTCTGACGGTTGCGGTTGTGGTCTTTGCCAGGGAGTATGATGATATGCCCGGGGAGTTGTCACAGGGGAATGCTCCTGTGATGACCTATGGTCCCCCGGACGCCTTCTCCTACCCGGGAGTCCTGCTTTTGAATGCTCCGGATGAACTGGCTGTTTTTTTTGAAGCAAGGGGTATTGATCCCTGTTACCTGACAGGAGACTGTGGCGACCTTCCCTATGAGGTACGGATGCAGATGAAAGAGATCTGTTCCGACTGCTCCTCTGAGTTCTGTTGCGCTATTAAGACCATAGCAATGGAATACAGAGACACAGGATACCATCTTATTGTACTGAAATTCGGGGATGCCTACTGGACCGTCAGCACCTGAGCACTGAGAGGCCGGTCAGCTCTGCCGGTCTCCCACCGGTCTCAGCCTCCTCTGACAAATGAAGAGTTACGGCCTTTCCCTGAACAGAGGTGCCACAATATGAAGCATCAGGTCGGCACAAAAGTGGGAAACCATTGCCGTCAGAAGACCGTATTTCCAGAAAAACCAGCCGAAAACAAAACCTCCAATCCCGTTTAAGAGAAGTGTTCTGAACAACAGAAAAGGGGTAAGCCGTGTTATTGAGACAACAGCCGGCAGATGGGCCAGACCAAAGATCAGGGCGGCAATGATATTGGCTGCCCAAAAAGCGCCCCTTGCAGGAACTCCCCCGGAGTCACTCCAGAAACGACCCAATCCCCAGGCCAGCAGTCCCATCAGAAACCAGCGCATCATTATTTCTTCATTCATTCCACCATAAAAACAGGCCAGAAGTCTCTTCCAGAAGGGGATACTGCCTGACAGAGCCTTCAGGGCCTCGGGCAGACGGGGTGCGAATACATAATATTCCAGGGTCAGGATCAGGAAACCTGCCAGCAGACCGGCCGGTACCGCAGCCGCCAGAACACGGATATCCAGGGGTAAAATTCCAAGCCCCGTTACAGCGGCAAGTTTCATACCGGCCCATACAACAAATGCAGTTACTACCAACATCTGAATCAGTGACAGAAAAAACATTCCGGGACTCAGTACGACATCAGGTTTTAATGCCGTGGAATAAGGCATTATGGCCAGTCCGCCGAGTAATCCCATTACAAGAAGCATTGTAAAAGCTCCAGGATCAATATGATTCATCATAATCTACCTCCGGTACTAATACTGTTGACAGCAGAAAACTCTCCTTCTCTCCCTCAAGGGATTCATATTTCTGCAGAAGAGACAGATACTCCTTTTGAAAATCCGGAAGCGTCTCCTTCGGAAGGCTTAGTCTCCGGGTTCTGTACCCCAGCCTGTTCAGCAGCTCCGGATGATCATCCAGCCGGCTCACTGTGCCCATAAAGGAATCAAAAAGACTCCCCAGAAAGGCGGAGAAGTATTTCTGATGATCCTCAGGGGTGAAACTGCGGACATCTTCGGCGGAGAATTCCGCAGAATCCCTGCTGGCCAGGCCGTATGTTTTCTCCAGAGCCCCCCTGACAGTCCGGCTCTCCACAACAAGAATAAGCCCGGCAGTTTCCAGGGACTTCAGATGTCTGTATAAAGTGGCCTGAGGGATATCAGGGACAAGACCCGCAATCTGACGGGCCGTTCTGTTCTCCCGGCTCAGGGCCGTGATGATACGCAGCCTGACAGGATGAAGGATAAGGTCGGCTTTTTTCCGATTATCCATAACACCTCCTATATCATATATGATTATATTATTATTTTTGATAATAGTCAAATTTTATATCAGCCTGTTCCCGAAATTGACCCTTGAAGGTGAAAACAGTACAATCCTTTCGCACTGCAGATCTTATTCTCTTAAGGGAGCCCTTACTCATGGTTAATCTATCCGGCATCAGAATTGCCTATGGAGAACGTATACTGTTCAGAGACTCATCACTTCTTATACGCCCGGGCGACAGAATCGGTCTTGTCGGTCCCAACGGCTCGGGTAAAACCACCATATTCCGCCTGATCACAGGGGAAGAACATGCCGATGACGGAAGCATCAGCATTGATCCCGGTGTGGTTGTAGGTTACTTCTCCCAGGATGTGGGAGAATCAGCCGGCCGTTCCGCCCTGCAGGAAGTTCTTGAGGGAGCCGGCAAGGTCCATGAACTGGGTCTGCAGATGGAAAAAATGGAGCAGACCATGGGCGACTCAGCCGCCATGGAAGAGATGAGCGATGAGGCCATGGAGAGGTTCATGACCCGCTATGGCGAGATTCAGATGGACTTCCAGAACCGGGGCGGCTATGAGCTGGAAACCAATGCCAGGGCCATACTGGACGGCCTGGGTATACCGGAAAGCCGGCAGTCTCTGGATATGGCCGGGTTCAGCGGGGGATGGAAGATGAGAATTGCCCTGGCCCGGATACTTCTGCTGAATCCTGACGTCCTGCTGATGGACGAGCCCACCAACCACCTGGATGTGGAATCCATTATCTGGCTGGAAGAATGGCTCTCCTCCTTTAAGGGAGCTCTGATGATGACCAGTCATGACAGGGAGTTTATGACCAGGATCTGCAGCCGGACTGTTGAAGCCGCGGGGGAGACCATTCAGAGCTACAGCGGGGACTACGATTTCTACCTTTCCGAAAGAGCCCTCCGCCGGGAACAGCTTGTTGCCGCTCAGCGCCGGCAGCAGGCCATGCTGGCCAAAGAGGAAGAGTTTATCGCCCGTTTTGCCGCCCGGGCCTCCCATGCCGCCCAGGTACAGAGCCGGGTCAAAATGATCGAAAAGATGGAGCGGATCGTTGTCCCCCCGGACCCGAAGGTTATGAAATTCAATTTTACCCCCTGCCCCCGCAGCGGAGATGTGGTTGTAAGGATGGAAAATCTGGGCAAGGAGTGGCCCCTGGAAGACGGCGGAGTGCATCCGGTATTCAGCGGCATTACCGGAGTTGTAGAGAGGGGGAGCAAGATAGCTCTGACCGGTATAAACGGTGCCGGAAAATCAACCCTTTTGAAGGTCCTGGACGGTCTGACCGAGGCAAGCGAAGGGAGTGCCGAAACCGGAGCCAGTGTGAGCGCCGGATACTTCTCTCAGTATTCAGGAGACAGCCTGAACACGGAAAACTCCATCTATGAGGAACTGGCCGCCCTTCTGCCCAGGGAATCCAAAGGGAGCATCATGAATCTGCTGGGAGCCTTCCAGTTTACCGGAGATGATGTGGAAAAAAAGATCTCAATTCTGTCGGGAGGAGAAAAAAGCAGGGTTATGCTGGCCTCCCTTCTGGCACGGCCCATCAACTTTCTGATGCTGGACGAGCCCACCAACCATCTGGATATTGCCAGCCGGGAAGTCCTTCTGGAGGCCCTGCAGAAATTTGAAGGAACCGTCATCATTGTCAGCCATGACCGCTACTTCCTGAAACACCTGGCCAACAGGGTCTTTGAAATAGACCATGGACAGATGAAGGTGTATGAAGGGAATTATGAATACTATCTGGAAAAAAAAGGCTGTCCTTAAACCTGACAGGATAAGGACAGCCTCGAATCAGTATTTTATATAGAGAATGAGGAGGAAAGACCTCTTCTTTATACCAGAATTATTTCATGCTCCGGCCGTAGTAAGCCGCTTCATAAATGGCTTTTACATCTTCTACTGTGGGAGCACCGGGGTTTGTCAGGGTACAGGGATCTCCGTGAGCATTTGTACTCATTCTGTCCAGTACCTCTTTGAACTTGTCTTCATTGAAATCAACTTCATCACAGTCTTTGAATGTGGCGGGAATATTCAGTGTCTTATTAAGCTCTCTGATGGCTTCAGCAAGGTCATCCAGACCAAGATTTTTCTCAACCATGCTGTATTTATCTGAAGATTTTCTGTTGAAATCAATTATATAGGGAAGAAGGATGGCATTGGCCAGACCGTGAGTCACGCCGAACTCTCCCCCGATTTTATGAGCCAGAGAGTGAACCAGACCCAGAGACGCATTGGTGAAGGCCATACCGGCCAGAGAGGATGCATTGTGCATATTAAAACGGGCATCCATATCATCACCCTTCTTACAGGCGGTTTCCAGATTCTCCAGAACAAGCTTGATGGCTTCCATGGCATAGGGATCGGTAAAGCAGGTGGCGGCAATTGAAGCCACAGCTTCTACCGCATGAGCCATAACATCCATACCTGTGTTAGCGGTAATATGAAAAGGCATTTTCGCAGGAAGTGCGGGGTCCAGAATAGCCAGATCGGGAACCATGTCGGCGGCGACAATGGGATATTTGATATGTTTTTCTGTATCTGTAATAACAGAAAAGGCAGTAATTTCCGAAGCCGTACCGCTTGTGGAGGGAATGGCTGCAAATTTTGCCTTGTTTCTGAGACCGGGCATGGAACCGGGTTCAATGATATCTTCGAAGGAAAGCTCGGGATGCTCGTAGAAACACCACATGACTTTTGCCGCATCAAGAGCAGAACCGCCGCCGATGGCGACAATCCAGTCCGGGCCGAAGGCAGTCATTTCAGCTCCCCCTCTTTTTACAGTTTCCACAGAAGGGTTGGGTTCCACACCGTCGATGATGATGGTTTCCATACCGGCGTCTTCCAGATACTGTTTGGCCTGATCCAGAAAACCGAACTTCTTCATGGAACTTCCGCCTGTTACCAGAGCCGCTTTTTTACCGTCCAGAGAGGCAAGTTTCTCCATTGCCCCTTCTCCGTATACTATATTTCTGGGAATTGAAAAATTCATAATTGCCATTATATTCTCCTATCTTATAGATATTATTTTATCGATAACGATATATCTATACACCTTTTGATGATTTTCTGTC
>JAQQAM010000036.1 GCA_028532905.1 Spirochaetales bacterium | reverse complement strand
GCTCCTCTGAAAACCATTCTGTAGATCCTGCCACCTCCGGGACTGTACCGGCAGAGGGAAATCATACAACAGTCAGACTCCGGCTGTACACATCAGATCAAGAATACTGTAGGATGATCCCATGGAAAAAGTACTCATAATCTATGGGAGCAAGCAGGGAAAAACCGCTTCAATGGCGTCAATCATCTCTTCGACTCTCGATGAAAAAAAGATTCCCGTCCTCTGTAAAAATGTATATGAAGCCAGAGTGGAAGAACTGAAGGATTATAAATTCATAATCCTGGGCAGTTCGACCTGGAGTGACGGAGATCTGCAGTCGGACTTTATAGATTTTGAACGGGAAATGGATGATCTGAATCTGAAAGGACATTTCGGTGCTGTATTCGGATCAGGAAGTTCCCGCTTCCGGTTTTTCTGTGAGGCTGTCCGCATTCTGGAAGCAAAGCTCAGAAGTCTGGGAAGCCGGATCATGCTCCCCTCTCTCATGGTCAATGACCTGGAGGGGCGTTTAGAGGATGAAACAAGGGAATGGGCCGCTGTACTGGCGGATGAAATAGAACAAATTTCTTAGGATGTAATAATGGCACGATCACTGGACATTGATAAAACCGAACTGATTGAAATACACGGAGCAGATCTGATTCTGACTGTGACCAAGGATGAGGACGACAGAATGCTGGTTCATGTGGAATCAGAAGAAGGAGGCGGAACCATCAGAATCAGCCAGCATGAAGAGGATGGTAAAACCATAGTCTTCGCTCTGGACAGGCCGGCGCCCTCCGGTCCCAACCTGACTCTGGTGAAATAAGCCGTCTTTTTAGGGTCTCTGCCGCCTGTGGGGGATACTATTTCTTAAAGGAAAGACTGCCCAGCTGGGTGGCACTGGTTTTGTCACTGCACCCGGAGCCGTGGGTGACGCGGCCGGCCAGAAGAGCCAGGCGGGCTCCCAGATCCTCATTGATAACGGTCACTTCACAGTCCACTTCCAGAAAGAGGGATGAGAAGTTCCAGATTCCCAGTATGCCGGCTTCCACCAGCTTGTCGGCTATAGGCTGAGCTTCCTTTTCAGGCACAGTCAGTATGGCCACTTTAATCCCCATCCGCTTGATCAGATCCGACAGTTTTTCCATGGGATAAACCTTATGACCCGCCACTTCCGTTCCGATCAGAGACTCATCCACATCAAAAGCAGCCACTATTTCAAATCCATGTTTTGTCAGACGGCGGTCTGCCAGAAGGGCTTTCCCCAGATTTCCGACACCCACAAGAAGAACATCCGACAGGTTTCCCTCTCCCAGATAGAAAGAGATGGCTTCCATCATTTCCTCAATAAGGAATCCCTTTTTCGGCTTGCCCACAACACCGGTACAGCTCAGATCCTTCCTGACCTGTATGGACTTCAGGTTGAGCTTTCCGGCAATATAACTGGCAGAGATCCATTCTTCTCCCTGATCCTTACACTCTTTCAGTAGACCGAGATACACAGGAAACCGTTTCAATGTTGGCAGAGGTATGTTGACATAGGAATTGAATTTCATTGTTCCATTATAAATCCCTTGTAATAACTTGCCAATCAGAAAAGCGCTCTTTTCAATATTTTTTTATCTTTTATTCTTTTCTTCCGGTATGATACAATCGGCTTCATGTTTTGGAATAATAAAGTGTGCTGGATAACAGGAGCCTCCTCGGGAATCGGGGAAGCTCTGGCAAAAATGCTGTATAACCGGGGAGCCAGAGTGATTCTCTCGGCCCGGTCTGAACAAAAACTGGAAGAGATCTGTTCCTCATGGGACGATAAAGAACGGTTCATGATCCTTCCTCTGGATATGAGTGATCACGACAGCCTCGAACAGGCAGCTGAAACGGCATGCCGCAAATGGAAGAGGCTGGACCTGCTGGTGAATAATGCGGGTGTCAGTCAGAGGAGTCTGGCGGCGGAAACCGATTTTTCGGTCATGAAGCAGATAATAGACATCAACTATCTGGGAGCCGCCGGTCTGACCCGGGAAGTTCTGCCTTTCATGATCAAACAGGGCAGCGGTATAATCGCCCCGGTCAGCTCGGTAGCCGGGAAGTTCGCAACCCCCTTGCGCAGCTCCTACAGCGCTTCCAAAATGGCTCTACAGGGATACTTTGACGGTCTGCGGGCCGAGGTTCACGAAAAGGGTATTCAGATCAATCTGATTGTTCCCGGGTTTGTCCGGACCAATATTTCTCTGAATGCCATGAATGCAACAGGGGGAAAACACGGAGAGATGGACCCCAATCAGGATTCAGGAATCAGTCCGGAAGCCGCTGCCGAGATCATCCTCAAAGGGCTGGAAAAAAACAAACGGGAAATTTATATGGGAATTGCCCCGAAAGTGAAGCTGGCCCTCTTTCTGAGCCGGTTTCTCCCCTCGGTTCTGGCCAGAATGCTCAGAACGGCAGAGGTCAAATAGTCTGATTGCCTTCAGCAGCTATTGCCTCCTGCCTCTCCAGCTCCATAAGAAAGATATAGATCTCTGCGGCCAGCTGGTACAGCTCGGGAGGGATCTCCCTGCCGGGAGGACTGTCGGCCAGAGCCTCGGTGAGTAGAGCATTTTCCTGAACAGGAATGCCTGCCTCCCGGGCAATGGAGAGGATTTTCCCGGCCAGCGGCCCTTTGCCTGCTGCGATCAGCCGGGGGGCATCATCTTTGTCTCTGTCCCATTTCAGGGCTATGGATTTCTTTATCCCCACAGCTCAAGTCCCTCACGGTTTTGCCGGTTCTCCTGAGACGGAGTTTCTGTCATGGATTTCTGGGAAACGGAAAAATCATTCAGTTCCAGACCCCTCTTTTCCAGCTGTTCAATCAGTTTTCCTTTGTGAGCCCTGATAAGATCCTGACTGCCCTTTTCAGCCGTATAGATCCGGCAGCTCTGTTTATTTTCCTTCCCCCTCAATACAACGGTTATCTCACCCAGAAGGTCCAGGTCAAAGTCAAGTGTCAGCCGTGCTTCACCCTCCTCGTCTTCAGGATGAGATCCCTCTTCCTCAACACGAAGGGGGGGCCGTCCCCTCTGATCCTCCCGGGGAAAGAAGAGCATTCCTTTTTCAGACGGGTCTGTCTCCAGAACTTTTTCCAGAACCTGAATCTCCTGTAACATCTTCCGGGGAAGACTGTCTTCACTGGAGAGACGCAGCTGTTTCAGCACCTGTACCAGCAAAGCAGAATCTGATCCTTTTTCGGGCAGACCACCCTCAGAAACAGGAAGCCGCTGAACCAGTTGGATAAGGGCTTTCAGGGAGGCCTGGCCTCTGTTTTGGGGTTTCAGCATTTTCAGAAGGGTTTCTACAGAGCGGGAAAACAGCTCTTTTCTGCTGAGAGCCGGAGCGGTTCTGTCTCCAGCAGCGGCATGACGGTTTACTGCTGATGCTGAGGTTTTTTGCGGATCTATGGAGGATTCTGTCCGGGACGGGGCCTGTGATGAAACAGGGGAGTCTGCCTTGTCCGGGGATGAATTTATCTTCATACTGTGTTTTATATTATCAGAAGAGACGCCTCAGGAAGAGAAAAAAAATTAATCCATCGAAAATAAAATCAGAATCGATTAAAATTGAGGAAAATATGATAAAAAACTATATAGAACAGGGCTTTGGGCTGAAGGAAGATCTGAGCTGTTCTGAGACCATTCTTTATGCAGCCAATACGGTACATAAGCTGGGGCTGGATAAAAACTCTCTGAAGATGGCTGCCGGCCTCTCCGGAGGATTTTATACACAGAACATCTGCGGTGCCCTGTCTGCCGGAGCCATGGTATTAAGCCGTATTTATATACGGGACAGAGCCCATGAGAGTCCTGTTAACGGTGAGCTTGTGAGAGAGCTGATTGAGGAATACAGGCAACTGATGGGAAGTGAATTGTGCCTGCCCCTCAAGGAAGCTCACAGGACGGAAGAAGAGAAGTGCAGACCTGTCATTATTGCTGCTGCCGGAGTACTGGACAGAATCATTAATCGGGAAGGAATTCCCCGGGGAGAATAAGCATTGCCTGCTGCTCTAAAACTGGATAGAAGCCAGATACATCTGAAAATCACTTACGGATCAGACAACCGGAAAAGAAACAGAATAAAGGGACGCTGGCCGGGAAGCGGACAGCCCAGCAGCTACACCCTGGCACCGGGAACATTGAAAATGAGCTCGGCAAAGGAAATTCTGACTGCCGTATTCAAAGCAGAGGAAGAACTCTTTCTCAGGCACATTGAACTGACTTTGAAGGTTGGAAAATCACATAAGGGAAAACTGAATATCAACGGCTGCTTTCCCGGCAGTCCGGGTGTGAGCATTTCTGATGATACAACCGTGATACGCCTGAAACGAAACAAAAAAATGAGACAGATGATCCGTTTTGTCCGAAAAGGCTCCACTGTCAGAATCATATGGGACTTTAACTGCTATCTGCCCGAATCCACATCGATCCATCTGGACCCTGTTCAAATCACCCGGACATCAGGGGGTCTGCAGCCCGGTTCGGTTCAAAGAAGCCTTCAGAACGGAGTAAACACCATATGGATTGCTCCATCAGAAGAGAAAAGGGGCATCCGGGTCAAAGATCTGGAAGAGAACCTCAGCTGGATGGAGCGGGAACGTCTGTTTTTCAATCTTGTACAGATAGAAGGGATTCACAGTAAAGCGGGAGACTGGGACAACCTGCATACGGACTACCGCGGAAAAATCGGCTTTATCAACAGAAGGATCGAACACAACGGTATGATTCCCGCACTGGGATTCGAACCTGTTTATGCCGAAATGGATTCTGAAATTGCCCGTCTCCACCCGGACTGGCTTGCGGGAAACAGGAAGGGAGAGGCTCTGATCCTTCCCCTCAGCAGACAGCGGAAAGTGTATATTCTTGATTTCACAAATCCCCAGGTAAAGGAATATCTGGAAGAGAGTATCAATATATTCAAGAAGCAGTGGGGCTTCAAAGCCTTTCATCTGCTGGGGCTCAATGCCCTTCTCCTGCCGGCCCGCCACTCGGACAATTCAATGGAAAGCGGAAGAATCCTTTATTCTGCCCTTGAGTTTTTCAGATCCGTTATGGGAAAAGACTGTTTTATCAGTGCCCGGGATGTTCCTTTTATCACTGAGGAAAATTTTCTGGATATGATATTCAGCCCTTCTCCGCCCTGCAGAAAGAACTCGGCAAAAGAAATAGCCAAAGCCCTGCACAGGCGTTTTGAGATTGACTCCTTTTCCCGCTATCCCTGGATACTGAACTCAGGGCACTATCCTCTGCAGGACATCTGCTCCAACAGACAGGCCGGAGAATCCTACAGACAGATGCTCCTCTTGAACGGGGGAAGCCTGCAGTTGAATCAGCACCTGCCTGATCTGGATGAACCGGGGAAGGAAGAACTGAAACAGCTTATCAACTCTTTCAGCAAGTTCAGCAAGGGTGTGACACAGCTGCTGGAGTGTCCCCGGAAAAATGAAGCGTCCATCGTATTCAACAGTTCCGGATACATCGGGGTGTTCAATCTGTCATCAAAGAAACAGAAGGTTCTTCTCAATATGGGAAGCCTGAAACAGGAAATTTACAACAAAACCGGAGAGTCTCCCATTCAGGAAGGCCGGACAGGCATGAACACCGGTGAACTGGAACTGATCCTCCCGCCCTACGGATCAAGGATTTTTAAATTTTGATTATCAGCGGCATCGATGAAGCCGGCCTGGGCCCTATTCTGGGTCCCTATTGCGCCGCCACTGTGCAGATAGGATATCCCGGTACCGCTACTGACCCTTTGACCCTGTGCTCCTCCATTCTCAGCAGTGAAGCAGAAGCGGACAAGCTGGCTGTAGGGGACAGTAAAAGGATCTTTTCTCCGGGAAAGATAAGGGAGCTGGAAAAAACAGTTCTGTCCTTCCACAGGCACCTGTTTCCCGGTTTCACCGGAAAGCAAAGTGCCTTTACCTTTTTTGAAAGTTTCTCTGAACAGCCGTCTGAGATTCCCTGGCTCGGGGAGCTGAAGGAACTGACCCTTCCGCTGGAAATTGAAAGCTCTGAAATTGATGCCTGTTCGGGGAGACTGTCCCGGAGCATGGCAGAGGAAGGAGTCAAGCTGAACCGTATCAGCCTGAAAGTTCAGACCGCCCTCTCCTTCAACAGACTGCTGCAGAAATTCAAAAACAAGGGCAGAGTCTGTCAGGAAATACTCTCTCCCCTACTGGAAAATGCAGTCCGGGAAAGCAATGCTGTGGTTGTGGACAGACAGGGAGGCCGGCGGTACTACGGAGACTGGCTGATCGAACTGTTCCCGGGCTCCCGGCTGGCGGCACAGAAAGAGCTGAAAGAGGTTTCCTCCTATACAGTAGATGAGTGCAGCATTGATTTCCGGGTAAAGGCGGATGCCTTGAACTTTGAAACGGCCCTGGCCTCAATGTTTGCCAAATACAGCAGGGAAATCTATATGCAGGCCTTCAACCGTTACTGGCAGAAAAAAGATCCCGGACTGAAAGAAACCGCCGGATACTACACCGACGGCCAGCGCTTTCTGGAAGACCTGAAAATCCGGAACCTCTACCCTGAAGACGATACACTGCTGCTGCGGAAAAAATAAATCAGCTGTAATAATCTGCCATGGCCAGACCCGCGGCAATACTCCTGAAGGGATCCCACTCCTCGACAGCACCGGGAAAGCGCTGTTCCAGGGTTTGCCGTATTCCGGGAATCAGGGAGGAACCGCCTGTTGAAACAACCCTGTCCACTTTTTCAATACCGCAGCGCTCCAGCAGAGTATCAATCAGTTCAGGAATCTCTGTCAGAAAGGGTTTGATGGCCTCATTCAGATGATCCCGGGTCAGCAGAAGCTCCAGATTGATCTCGGGATAGACAATGGCTGTCTTCTCCTTTTCGCTCAGCTCTTTCTTGGCCTGCTCAATAAGTTTGATCAATGTGAAGCTTCCGTTACAGCGGATCAGACGGTTCAGTCTGTCGGCCTTTTCTCCCACCTCACCTTCACAGAGCAGAGCCTTGTTCAGCACTTCCAGATACCGGGACTGATTCAGCAGATGGGTACTCTGCCAGTTGAGAAGAAGCTCTTCAAAATCGGAAAAAGGAAAGGGATAGGTGGAACGGGTTCCATCATCCTTTCTGTAGGGGATCGATTCACCCGCTCCGAGAAGGGGAAAGACATAACGTCTGTACAGCTCCCGGTCAATCCAGTCACCCGCTCTGGTAATTCCCTCACAGCCCAGAACCTGAAAACCTTTTTGTGAGTTCTTCTTCAAGAGAGCCAGGTCCAGAGTTCCTCCGCCGAAATCAAAGACCAGCAGGGTATCAGAGTTTTTCAGCCTGTGATCATCCAGATAACTCCAGGCAGCGGCGACAGGCTCCTCCAGAAACAGAGCTTCCGGAAAGCGGGCCAGATCCAGGGCATTTTTCATTCTCCCCACAGCCTGATGTCCTTCCCGGTCACTGCTGCCCTGATAACGGACAGGGCGGCCCACATGAATGGATTGGAGAGAAAGCCCCTTCTCCTCCCAGTGCTCCCGTACAGGTCTGAGCATCATGTTGAGCAGGGCTTCCAGCCTGAAGAGCTTGTTGAAAATCTTGAATCTCTTATCCTCTGATTCTCCCAGATACATCTTCAGTCCCCGGAACAGACGTCCCGGCTGATCCTTGTCGATCCGGGCATGGAGCCTGGCGGTGAAGCTTCTGTCCCGCTCAATGAAATAGTCACGGTCCATCTCGCCCATATGGACTTCAATAGTTCCCACTTCCACCTCGCTGAGGCGGATTTTCCGGTTGGTATTCTCTTCCAGATAACGGAGGAGAGCCCGGCTGCCGGTCTCAAACTCCCGGTTTTTATGAATATACAGGGCTGAAGGCATTACAGACCCTTTTTTCAAAGCCGTATCTATTTTGAGATATTCAATCCCCTCGCCGTCATAGAGGGCAAGAGTGGTATTGGAGTTGCCGAAATCAAGACCGGCTCCGATTTTTTTCATATCACAGAAATATCAGAAAGGAGAAAAAGGAGCAACTGCTATGCAGAAACAAAGAGGGGGATTATACTGTTCCCAGTGATTCACGAAAATCCGAAAAACAGGAGATTACTAATGGAAGAAAAAGGGTGGTCCTGGCTGGATCAATACAGAGGGACTCACATTCAGGGAGAGTGGCCTACCATCCCCGAGCTGTTTAAACTGTCACAACACAGATTCCCGGATAAGGTCTGTTTCAGAGCCTTCTCTCCAACCGAAGTTCAGTACACCTTTACACAGGCCATGCAGATCATTCAGAACACAGCCTCCTACCTAGCCGGAAAGGGAGTCAAAAAGGGAGACCGGGTCGCCCTGACCGGAAAGAACTCACCGGCCTGGGCCATGAGCTATCTGGCTGTCATTGAGCTGGGTGCGGTCATTGTTCCCCTGGATTATCAGATGGAAAAAGAAACGGTAGACCGGATTCTGGAATTTGTGGAAGCCTCTTTCTTTTTTGTGGATAAAGAACGCTATGACGAACTGGGCAACAGTAAAGGAATCCAGGAAAAAATATCCCTGTCTCCGGACAAGGAGAATTACATCCTCGATCTTCCGGAATCAAAAACAGAACTGCCCCCCGGCCCCTCGGAAGAGGATATGGCTGCCATCCTGTTTACCTCAGGAACCACGGGCAATGAAAAGGGAGTCATGCTGAGCCACAAAAACTTCTCATCCGATGCTCTGCAGTCCAACAAACCCTTTCTGTATGTGGATGATTCAGATATTCTCTATGCCCTTCTGCCCCTTCATCACAGCTACTGTATGACCGCAGTATTTCTGGAAGCCATTACCATAGGCTGTGAACTGGTTTTTGCCGGAGGCCTCTCTGTTTCCCAGATGATGAATGATCTTAAAAAGGGAGGGATCACCGTCATTATGGGCATCCCCCTCCTCTACAATAAGATTCTGAAAGGGATGATGAAACAGGTCAGGTCCAAGGGGCTGGCCACTCACCTGCTGGTGGGCTTTCTGATGCGGATCAGCGGTTTTGTGAAAAAAGCCTTCGGTATCAATATCGGAAAGAAAATATTCGGAAACATCCTGCTGAAAAAGGCCAACCTCTATACCATCAAATATATGATCTGCGGGGGAGGCCCTCTGGCGCCGGAAACCTTCAGACGGTATCAGGAACTGGGTCTGGATTTTGTGCAGGGATACGGTATGACCGAAACCGCCCCTATCTCCACACTGAACCCGGCTCATGCCTTCAAACTGAAATCTGTGGGCAAGGTCTTTCCTCTGGTGGATATGAAAATTCTGAATCCCGACAGCGACGGCATCGGAGAGATTATTCTGAAAGGACCCATCTGCTGTATGGGATATTACAAGAATGAAGAAGCCACTCAGGAGCTTTTCACCGAAGACGGATACCTTCGTACCGGAGACCTGGGTTACCTGGACAGGGACAACTACCTCTACCTGACAGGCCGGGCAAAATCACTGATAGTTACAGAAGGGGGAAAGAATGTCTTTCCTGAAGAAATTGAAGACCACTTCCAGCTCTATCAGCAGATCGAGCAGATTCTGATTGTGGGCTACGTGGCTAATGAGGAGACCAGAGGAGAGGGAATTGAAGCTCTGGTTTATCCCAGCAAGGAGCATTACGACTCTCTGAGCATCACCAATGACGAGCAGATTAAAGAAGACATGATCAATGCGGTGAAGGAAGTGAATAAAGAGCTTCTGGCCTATAAAAAGATTTCTAAAATCAGAATTCTGGATGAGCCCATGGAGATGACCACCACAAAGAAAATCAAGCGACCCCGTGTCATTGCCATGCTCAAAGAGAAAGAGGATACAGGTTTTCTGATCTAAAGATCAGGGGACTTTCCGACGAAATCCAAGATGGTTGGCTACGGCCCGTTCCAGGCCGGGCTTTCCTCTGTGAATGGGACTGTTCAGTACACGGACAGTCCCTTTTTCGTTGAAAACAAGGGTGCTGGAGCCGCCGCCGTCCAGATTCAGGGCATCATAAGCCCCCAGCCACTGCATCCAGGCGGCACACTCCCTGGTGCTTAGGCCGGCACGATTGGCCTGCCGGCCGTCAAAAACGGCAATAATGAATCTTTTTCCATCCCGGCTCAGACCCACGGCGGTTCTGGGGTGGCGTTTTCCATCCATTCCCAGATTCTCCCCGGCCCGCAGCAGGAGGTGAAATCCTCCCAGAGCCTGACTGGTTTTTGCAGGAATAGTCTCCTGAGAACTAAACATCACCTGTCCGTCATCCAGAATATACAGAGCATCATAATGAGGCACCGCCTCTGAAACAGATTCTCCGGCATTGATCTGCAAACCCACAATATCCATGGGTCTGTCCGATCTGTTAAAGAGATCCACATCGGCATAAGGAGAAGCATTGGCGGCAATCAGAAGATCATAGAACTCTGCAAATTCGGAGGTTTTTAAAGAACGGGTCTCCCCTTTACCGGAGGGATCCGGAGGAGTCAGGAAAAAATCAAAGTATTTCAGTTCCAGTTGGAGAACCGCTCCCCCGACGGGTTGACCGGCACCAGCTTCCGAAAGGATTTGAAGACCGGGAACATCTGTTTCATTCCAGACAGGAGAAATCTCCGGGGGCATCAGGGAGCCCCCCTCAGGGATCTCCGGCGGCACAGAAGCACAGGATACAAGCAGTGCCGACAGAATTAATAATACTGAAAGAGCTGTCTTATGACTTTTCATCTGATGGAAGGGATTCGCTGCCCAGTTTCTCTGCAATTCTCGCTCTGACCAGCCGGCCCAGAGCCTTGGCATTCTCCGCCTCCCCGGGAAGAACTGGATCAAGAATGGTGATGGTCATGGGATAAACCCTGTGATACCTAATCGTTCCGTCTGAAAAAACATCCCGGGAGCCTTCAATGGCAATGGGAACGACAGGAGCATCTGACTTCTGGGACAGTATAAAGGCACCGTCTCTGAATTTCCCTAGAGTTCCGTCTTTGGACCTTGTCCCTTCGGGGAAGATCATGATGGAGCTTCCCCTTTTCAGAAGGGCTTCTCCGTTCTTCATCATTTTGATCTGTGAGGCCGGGCTTTTTCTGTCAATGGAGAGGTATCCGTTCAAAGACATATTCCATCCCAGAAATGGAACCCGGAGAATTTCTTTTTTGGCAACCCATTTGAAATGCCTGAACAGACGGTAGAGGATGACGATATCCATCATGGAGGAATGGTTGGGGCAGTACACATAGGACTGTCCGTTTTTCAGTTTCTCTTTCCCGACAATTTTAACTTTGAGAAAGGGATTACACCAGGTATACAGAGAACCCCAGAAGCAGGAAAAAATATGAAGGATTTTTTTATTTCTATCAAATGGAAGTGTAATCAACCAGATCAAAGCTGCCGGAATAAACAGCACAACCATGGTGACAACAAAGAAAATCCAGAATAGAACAGTACCGATAAAAAACATGATTGGAAGCCTCCTGCTCCGTATTTTACCCAGAGCTTTCCGGTGACTCAAGAGCCTTTAAACAGGATTCATTTCACTCCGGAAAGCCTGGCTGATACAGAAGGGAGGCCTATAAGAATGCTATTCCAGATCACCCTTCCAGCGGCTTATGCCTCCAAAGTCATGAACATTGGTATAGCCTGCCTTTTCCAGAAGTCTTTTGGCCGTTCCTGATCTATTGCCGCTCCGGCAGTAGACGATGATGGTCTTGTCCTTCTCAGTTCCTTCAGGAAGAGCCCCGGGAAGGAGGTTGTAGGATATATTCTCTGCTCCCGGAATATGACCGGCACCATACTCTGGACCAGTTCTGACATCAAGAAACAGATAATCATCCGCATCCGATTCCAAAAGGGCTTTCAACTCATCAAAATTCCGGTAGTTTGCCTCTGCAGATAATGACGCTGCTGTAATAAAACTCATTAACATAAGGATCAATATTTTTTTCATGTTATCACCTCATTCAGGATAAATATTTTCTATATATATTAATTTATATATAACTAAGTAAAATAGTCAAGTTATAATTTATCTCCCGGAAGGAGCAATCCTTGACAGAGCTGTAAATCAAGGCTATCTTTTCCCAATATCCGCCGGCGTGGTGAAATTGGTATACACGGCAGACTCAAAATCTGCTGGCAGCAATGCCGTATGGGTTCAAGTCCCATCGCCGGTACAAGACAGAAAAAGCTAATTTGTTTTCATTAAACAAATTAGCTTTTTTTATGCTCTTACTTGTAGACAAACCTGTTGACAAAATGTGTTGACAACATAATTTTCATCTTTAAACTAGATAATCATGAATAAAGAATATCGATTTTGGGAACGCTCCTCAAAGCGATCAAGCACTGGAAAAATGTTCTATGTTATGTTTGCTTCCCGGCCAGGAAAATGGATATCAACAGGTCAGAATAATCGTAAAGATGCTATTTTGTGGGCTGAAGAAAATCGAATAAATCCAGA
>JAQQAM010000035.1 GCA_028532905.1 Spirochaetales bacterium | reverse complement strand
CACCACGGGGCTGCCGGTTTTCATGAAATTCCTTTCAATGACAACCAGGCGTGCTGATGCTGGTCTATTTCTTCCGACGTTTGCTTTATGTGATTCCCGTCGCCGTTGGCGTCAGTCTTATCTGTTTTCTGACGATGATATTTACAAAAAATGCGCCGTCCTGAGCGGTGGTGAGAAAAACAGGCTGGCCCTGCTGAAACTTCTTCTGGAACCGGTGAATCTTCTGGTTATGGATGAGCCCACCAACCATCTGGATCTCACATCCAAGGATGTGCTTCTGGATGCCATGAAGAATTATGAAGGCACTCTGGTGTTTGTATCCCATGACAGGTATTTTATAGAGGCTCTGGCCGGATCGGTTATGGAGCTGACTCCGGGAAAAGCCGAGTACTTCGACGGGGACTATGCCTATTACCGCTGGAAGAAAGAAAGCCGGGAGGCAGAGGCCGCAGGAGCCGCCTCAAACGGGGCAGATCCCGGTAAAACAGCCTCCTCTCAGTCAGAGGCCTCTCAGGCAACCGGTTCTGCCAGACTGAGCCGGGAAGAAGAGAAAAAACTGAAAGCCGACATCAGACGGCTGGAGAGACAGGAAGCCCGGTTGATGGAAGAGCTGGAACGCTGCGAAGCTAAGCTGACAGCAGAGCATGAAAAACTGGCAACCCCCGAAGTCTATTCTGACGGTGAAAAGGCGAAGGCCGTCAGCCGTGCAATTGAAGAGCTGGAAAAGAAACAGCTGGAACTTTCCGAAGCCTGGGAGCAGGCGGCGGAAGAACTGGCGGCTTTAACACAATAAAACCCGCCATCCTCATCAGACCGGCGGGTTCCATTTCATTGACATCATTGACATCATTGACAGTCCGCCAGTTCAAGCGGATTATTTCTTCTGATTCAGCTGCGGCCTACAGGTCTGTACTGAAACAGCCCCCTGACCTGTTCATCCTTGGCAAAGATATTCCTCAGATCAAAAAGGAAATCACCCTTCATAAGCTTTTTCATTTTTTCAAGGTCGATTCCTCTGAACTGGTTCCATTCTGTCATAATAACCAGAGCGTCCGCATTCTTGGCCGCTTCATACTCATCGTGACAGTAGGTAATCTGGTTATCAATATGCTCCAGACGCCATTTGGACTCTTCAATTCCCTGGGGACAGAAGGCTTTAATCTGAACGCCCTTTGCCGCCAGACCGTCCAGGATGGTGAGGGCCGGAGCATCTCTCATATCATCCGTATCCGGCTTGAAGGAGAGCCCCAAAACCGCAATGGTACTGTTTTCCAGATCTTCCATGGAGGATGTGATTTTTTCGACCATCTTGTTTTTCTGTTTCTCATTAGCTTTGATGGCCGCTTCAATAACAAGGGTTTCTTCCCCGTGTTTCCGGGCGATATCCGCTACGGCTTTGGTATCTTTGGGAAAACAGCTGCCCCCGTATCCGGGACCCGCATGGAGAAACTTGGAACTGATCCTTCCGTCCATACCCATGGCCCGGGCCACTTCCTGAACATTGGCTCCCACCTTCTCCGCCAGCAGAGCGATCTCATTGATAAAAGAGATTTTCACTGCCAGAAAGGCGTTGGAGGCATATTTAATCAGTTCGGCTGTTTCGATTTCTGTAAAAATAAAAGGTGTCTGGTTGATATACAGAACATTATAAACTTTTTTCAGAAGATCCCTGGCCCGTTCAGAATCCGTACCCAGGACAACACGGTCGGGTCTCTGACAGTCGTTGACTGCCTTCCCTTCTCTCAGGAACTCGGGATTGGAAGCCACATCAAATTCATGGTCCACTCCCCGGACATCCAGCTCTTTCTGAATGGCTGCTTTAACCTGGCGGGCGGTTCCCACAGGAACGGTGGATTTATCAACAATGACTTTATATCCGTTGAGAAACTCACCGATGGACTTTGCAACGGCAAGAACATAGCGGAGATCAGCAGAACCGTCGTCTGCAGGAGGGGTTCCCACGGCAATGAAAATTGAATCTGCCGACTCTACAGCCTCTTTCATGTCAGAAGTGAAGGAAAGCCTCCCGGCATCCACATTCTTCTTCATCAGCTCCGCAAGCCCCGGTTCATAAATGGGTACATCACCGGCATTGAGCCTGTCAATTTTCTTCTGATCCACATCCATACAGATCACCTGCAGACCGAAGTCCGCCAGAATGACTCCCTGTACGAGTCCGACATATCCTGTTCCGATTACTGAAATGTTCATAAATGGAACATTACACGCGGCCGGCAATTTTAGCAACACCCGCCTTCTTTTTTCATGAAAGTCTCAAATAATATCCCAAAAAATGTGTATAATAGAATCATGTCCATGCTGTTGAGAAAAATCGCTTTGGCTTTGCTGTTTACAGTATTACTTTCTGCTCCTCTGTCAGCTGATGAAAAGCCTTTGAGTCATTCCAGTTATCCCAATGTTCTTCTGCTCCAGTCCTACCATCAGGGATACAAGTGGAGCGATGAACTGTGCCAGGGGGTTCTGGAGGTACTGCAGGATGAAGCAGAAATCCATATTGAGTATATGGATACTAAAAAATATTTCAGTACTGAGTACCTGGAAAGGACAAAAAATTATCTTCAATATAAATCCGCTAAAATTAATTATGATTTGATTATTGCATCAGACAACTATGCCTTCGAATTTCTCAAAAAGCATAGAACAGAATTGTACGGTGATATTCCGGTTGTCTTTACGGGTGTCAACTTTCTGGACAGCCAGAACCTGCAGGGATTTGATAATATTACTGGAATCAGCGAAGAAAATAATTTTAGAGGGACTCTAAGGGTAATGCAGAAACTCTTCCCTCAGCGGAAAAATCTCATATGCATTCTGGATGAATCTGTGACAGGAATGGCCGTCCGTAAGGGTTTGGAAAAATCTCTTCCCGAGTTTGAAAAAGAATTTGATAAAATTGAAATCTGGTCGGATTTGTCCATGAATGACCTTGTAAGAGATCTGGGTCTTCTGGGAGATGATTTTATTGTGTTCAACATTTATTTCCAGAAAGATAATCAGGGTGAATACTTTGAATATAACCACAGTAACAGGATAATCGGGGAGGCTACAAATGTACCTGTTTTCGGTTCCTGGGATTTCCAGTTTCCCTACGGGATAGTGGGCGGTTATCTGTTAAGGGGAGTTGAGCAGGGCCGGGAAGCCGGACAAATGGCAAAACGGATACTGGATGGGGAAGATGTCAACTCCATACCCGTCATCTGGAATACCCCCCATCACTACATGTTTGACTTTGAAAAGCTTCTTGCCTACTCCATCCGCATAGATGACCTGCCCCGGAACAGCATTATTATAAATCTCCCGGATACAATTTTTCATCAGTACTATACAGAAACCACCATTGTTCTGATTGCCTTTATCATACTTTTGGCCTTTATTTTCATGCTGCAGCAGAATATTCAAAAACGGAAAGCCGGAGAAAAAGCTCTGTCAGCCCTGAACGACTCCCTGAATGAGAGGGTGGAACAAAGGACAAAAGATCTGGAAGAAAGCAATGATTCCCTGAACAACGCCCTGGAACAGCTTAAGAGCACACAGAAAGCCCTGATCCGAAAAGAGAGGCTGGCGGCACTGGGATCTCTGGTTTCCGGAGTGGCCCATGAGCTGAACACCCCCCTGGGCGTGGGAATAACTACATCCAGCTATATTATCGATCTGACGGCCAAGCTGGAGAAACAGCTTAAAAGTAACACTCTCACCAGAGAGGGAATGGATGAGTTTATTGACCGGATAAAACAGGGAAGCAGTCTGCTGGAAAAAAACCTGAACAAAACGGCCAGCCTGATAGACAGTTTCAAAAATCTCTCCTTTGATGAGACCGCTGGAGAATGTCTTGATTTTGATCTGATGGAGTATCTGGAGGAGGTTGTCCGGACCCAGGCCCTTCAGTTTAATAATCAGAATATAAGAATATCCCTTACCGGCAACCCTCTGTTTCTGAGATCCTATCCGGGAAGTTTTTACCATGTTATCAATAACCTGCTCCTGAACAGCATGACCCACGGTTTTGAAGAGGAATTGGAGAACAAACAGATTTCCATCAACCTGAAAGAACTGGAAGGCCAGAGCGGAATGATCGAATACAGAGATAACGGCAAAGGGATTCCCCTTGCCATCAAAGAGCATATGTTTGAACCCTTTACAACCGGCAGCCGTCTGGAAGGCAAGACAGGACTGGGACTCTATATTATATTCAAGACAGTCAATGAAAAGCTGGGGGGAGCCGTGGAATATCAGCCTGCCGAAGAGGGAGCTGAACGGGAAGGGGTCTGTTTCCGGATCTATTTTCCCATTGAACGGCCTATGGACAACTGCTGAAATAATTCTGATAATTTAAGTAGACAATAAATAAAACACAAAAACAGGTGGTATTATATGAACACATCCAGATCCATTTCTATACTCCATGCCATTCTTCTTGGTATTTTCCTTCTGATCCTTCCGGCATCCTGCTCCAAAGATGAGGAAATGACACTGGAGGAAGCTGAGGCTCTTAAAGTGGAAAACCAGCAGGGGCTTATGGCCGGGACAGTCAAGAAACCGGGGGGGACGGATGTCCACGGAGTAGGTGTTCCCGGAGGAACCTGGCAGGGAACCTTTACCAGCGATCCCAAAACATTCAATCTGGTAACCGCAGACGGAGAACAGGGAGCCATGGATGTTCTGACCGGCCTGCTCCCGGGCTACCTGGCCGACTACGACCCCTACACCCGGCAGTGGGAAGCGGAAACCGCCTCTTTTGAAATCGTCATATATGAGGAAGAGGACCGGCTGGATGTGATTTTCACTCTGAGGGATGACCTGTACTGGTCCTTCTACAACTCTGATGAGAAAGTAAAAATCACCGCCAACGATGTTGTATTCTGGTACGACGAGATTCACGGAAATCCAGACTTTCAGCACTCCGCGTTTAACGGACAGTTCCTGACCATGGCCGACGGTTCTCAGGCCCGGGTGGAAATTGAAAAACTGGGAGAGATGAAGCTTGCCTTCCACTTTCCCCGGATTGTGGCCAACCCCATCCTGAGCTGCAACATGGTGTACGGCCCCCGCTTTATCTATGAGCCCCTGTTAAGGGAAAAAGGGCCAGCCGGGCTGAAAGAAGAACTGACCATCGACATGGATGTGAAAAAACTGCCTTCCGGAGGCTCCCGTTTTCTGGTGGAATACACCCCCGGCGTCCGCCTGGTCTATGAAAAGAACGACGACTACTGGGAAAAGGATGCCCAAGGGCAAACCATACCTTACATTGATAAATCCATTGCCAAAATTGTACCTGACATCAATACCAGCTTTCTGCTGTTCAAAAACGGAGAGACCGAGAGTTACGGCATCCGTGCCGAAGATCTGGAAGAACTTGTGAAAAAAGAGAACAGGGACTACACCGTCTATGACGGCGGTGCCGGTCTGGGCTCCAACTTCATCAGCTTTAATCAGAACCCCTCGGGACTGGATGATCCCAAGCTCAGCTGGTTTACTCAGAAAGAGTTCCGCCAGGCCATGAGCCGCCTGACCAACCGGGACAGGATCATCAGACAGATTTACCGGGGAATGGGAAAACCGGCGCTCCACCATTTTGCCGTGGCCAACCCCTACTATGATGAATCCCTGGTGAATATCTACAGCTATGACCCGGAGGAAGCTCTGAAACTCCTGGCGTCCATTGGCATGGAGCAGGACGAGAGCGGCGTTATGAGAGACAAGGACGGCAATGCAGTTGTCTTTGATATCATCACCAATGCAGAGAATAATATCCGAATTGATATTGCCAGTATTTTTTCAGATGAATGCTCCAAGGTGGGAATTACAGTCAATGTGAAACCCCTGGATTTTCAGAAGATGATTGAGATGCTGATGAGTACCTTTGACTGGGATGCCATTCTTCTGGGATTCGGCGGTTCCAACTACTGGCCCACCGGGGGCTCCAACATTTGGCCTTCTGACGGAAATCTCCACCTCTGGAATCCTCTGCAGACAGAACCGGCCACCGAATGGGAAGCCCGCGTGGATTATCTGTACAACGAAGGAAGCTTTACTCCTGACCCGGTGGAAGCCAAAAAAATATGGGATGAATTCCAGTCTATCCTCCTGGAGGAACTGCCCCTCTTCTACCTTGCCTATACAGAGAGTTTTGTTGCCGTCAAAGACCGCTGGGACAATGTCTTCTATGACACCCTGGGGGGATTGCAGTCTGAATATCTTTTTCTGAAGGACAGCGAATGAAGAACTTAGGGCGGATGATCGCAGGGCTGCTCATACAATTCCGTACGACCCACCCTCTGTTGAATTTCATTCTGGGCCGGTTCGCCTCCATGATTGTTATTCTCTTTATTCTGGGTTTTGCGGTATTCGGGCTGATGGAACTGGCGCCGGGAGATATTGTTGAAAAACATGTTCAGGCCCAGCTGCTCAATGAACAGTCATCCTCCTCAGCCATGGCGGGGGATCTGGAGTATTCGGAACAGAGGATGGCGGCTCTCCGGGCGGAACTGGGGCTGGACAAACCCTTTTACATTCAATACCTGAGCTGGCTGAAACAGGTTTTTGTGGACAGGGATCTGGGGCGTTCCATGATCAGCCGGGCGCCCATTCTCTATCTGATAAAAACAAGGATCTTCAACTCCATACTGCTGAACCTGATTTCCCTGTTTATGCTCACCTTTATATCCTTTGCCCTGGGAATCTACTTTTCCTCGAAAGTGGGGACAAAAACCGATCTGGCGGCCACATTCACCGCCCTGTTTCTCCATTCCATTCCGGGGCTCCTCCTTCTGATACTGCTGCAGCTCTTTGCCGCGGTGACAGGCCTCTTTCCGGTGACTGCCTACCCGGGTTTCCCCTTCTCCGAAGATCCGGGGCGTTTTGTGTTCTCCTATATGCATCATATTACCCTGCCATTAATCGGAGCCTTTCTGGGGGGCATCGGCGGGACCATGCGGATGATCAGGGCCACCATGCTGGATCAGCTGGGACAGCCCTATATTACCGCCCTGAGGGCCCGGGGGATTTCCGAGGCAAGGGTCTATTTTGCCCATGCCTTCCGGAATACCCTGAACCCCTATATCACAAGCAGTGCCAACCTGCTGGCCAGCCTCTTTTCCGGATCTCTTATTCTGGAGATTATCTTTTCCTATCCCGGAATCGGAAGGCTGATGTATGAAGCGGTTCTGCAGGAAGATATCTATCTGGTTCTGGCCAACCTGATGTTCACCTCTTTTCTGGTGCTTCTGGGAATGGTTCTGGCCGATATCCTGCTGGCTGTTGTAGACCCGAGAATAAGGTACTCAAATAAATGAAAGGATTTTTAAAAGCCCTGCTCTACAGACCGGTCACCCTGATTTCGGTCATAATACTGATACTTCTGTATCTGATGATGATTTTTGCCGAGTTTGTTGCCCCCTACGGACCGGGAACAAGCTTTTCGGATAAAAGCTTTCACCCTCCGGCGGTGAGCTGGTACAGTCAGGAACTGGGCTTCGGTCCCCAGGTTCAGGACAGAGCCGTCATCAATGAAATTAACTGGAAATACGCCCGGATCAAGGGCACCGGCAAGCGGGTTCAGTTCTTTGTAAAGGGAGAACCCTATAAACTGTGGGGTCTGATCCCCGCCGAACGCCACCTTTTCGGCATGAGCGAAGGAGACCAGAGCACACCGGTCTTTCTGATGGGCTCTGACAACCTGGGCCGCTGTCTGTTTTCCAGAATTCTCTACGGCAGCCGGATCAGTCTGACCATCGGATTCATCGGCATAGCCATTTCCATGACCCTGGCCATTACATTCGGCGGACTGGCGGGATTCTACGGCGGAAAAATTGACTGGCTGATCATGCGGTTCTCCGAGTTTTTCATACTGGTTCCCGGGCTCTATCTGATCCTCTTTCTCAGATCCATCCTGTCCAGAGATATGACCAGCGGCCAGTCATTTATGATCATCACCATCATCTTAAGTTTTGTGGGATGGCCGGGAAGCGCCAGACTCATCAGGGGGATGGTGCACAGTATTAAAAGGGAAGACTTCATTTCCAATGCGGTTCTGGAAGGAATTCCCACCCTGAATATTATCTTCAAACAGATTATTCCCCAGATGTCCTCCATTATCATTGTCAGCATTGCCCTGGGCATACCCGGATTCATTCTGGGTGAAACGGTTCTCAGTTATCTGGGACTGGGCATTGTGGACCCGGCAGTGAGCTGGGGAAGCCTGATCAACAGAGAAATATCGACCCTGAGCAACCTCCGGAATTTCCCCTGGTTCCTGATTCCCGGTCTGTTTCTCCTTGTCACCACACTGGCCTTCAACTTCCTGGGAGACCTGCTGCGGGATTATCTGGACCCCTATCACCGTGATAAAGGGGGTCTGAGATGAGTCAGCTGGTAGAGATTAAAGATCTACATATAACCTTCCCCTTAAGACGGGGGGCTCTTCAGGCCCTGCGGGGTATGTCCTATACAATGGATAAGGGAGAAATCCTCGGAATTGTGGGTGAAAGCGGCAGCGGGAAGAGCGTCAGCGTTCAGGCGATGATGAGACTCCTCCCCGACTACACACAGATTGAGGGCTCCATCCTCTTTGAAGGGGAGGATGTGCTGGCTCTGGACAGGAAAAAAGAGCTTCCCCGGTTCAGAAGCAGTAAGACTGCCATGATTTTTCAGGAACCGGGCCGTTCCTTTGACCCTCTGTACAGCATGGAGAAAACCTTCAGGGAAACCCTGCGCCTCCACTACCCTGCCGAGACGGATGAACAGCTGAAGGCAAGAGCAGTGGAACTGCTCCGGGAAGTGCAGATTCCCCAGCCCGAGGAGCGTCTTTCCAGTTATCCCCACCAGTTTTCCGGGGGACAGCTTCAACGCATCATGATCGCCCTGGCCCTGGCGGGGAATCCCAGACTCCTTATCGCCGATGAGCCCACCACCGCACTGGATGTGACCATTCAGGCTCAGATTATCGAACTGCTTCTGAAGCTTCGCAAAAAACGGGATATGGGGATCATCTTCATCAGCCATGATCTGGATCTCGTGGCCCGTATAGCCGACAGAATACTGGTTCTCTACGGGGGACTGGTAATGGAAGAAGCACCGGCACAGCAGTTGTACAAACAGCCGGCCCACCCCTACAGCAGAGGGCTGCTCCATGCTCTGCCGGCCTTCGGCACCCATTACAGTACAGATGAGCTCCATACCATTCCCGGAACCGTGCCGAATCCCATCCATCCTGAACCGGGATGCCCTTTCGCTCCCCGGTGCAGCAGGGTTCAGAAAGAGTGTACGGAAAAGATACCGGATCTTGAAGCACTGAATACCGGGGAGTCAGAATCAGTGAAACTGCGCTGCATCAATCCCTATAAGGAGGGACTAAAGTGAGTACTGCCTGCAAAGACTGTCACCTTGAACTGAAAGATCTGAAAATCCGGTTCCCTCTGGAAGCCGGCCTGTTCGCACGGTACGGCCGTTTTGTTTATGCGGTCAACGGCGTCAGCCTGCACCTGAAAAGGGGAGAGACCTACGGACTGGTGGGGGAATCGGGCTGCGGAAAGACCACACTGGCCCGCCTGGCGGTACAGATGTATAAAGCCGACGGAGGGGAGGTTCTGTTCCACGGGAAAGACGGAGAATCACACAGTCTGATGGATCTGAAGAAAAAAGAACTCTTCGACTACAGAAGCCGGGTAAAATACATATTCCAGGACCCCGCCCGCTCCCTGAACCCCAGAATGAATATCTACAGTATTCTCACCGCCGGTTACAGGCAGAGTTCCGCCTGGCCCGGAGACAGCGCGGCCCGGCAGGAAGCGGAGGAGATGATGGTCACCGTCGGCCTCAATCCCGAAGACCTGGACCGCCGGCCGGCGGATTTCTCAGGGGGGCAGAGACAGAGAATCTCCATAGCCAGAGCTCTGATTATGAAGCCCGAGCTTTTAATCTGTGATGAGGTTGTGTCGGCTCTGGATGTTTCCATACAGAGTCAGATTCTGAACCTGCTTCTGAAACTGAAGGACAAATTCAAACTGACCATGCTCTTCATCGCCCATGACCTGACGGTAACCACCTATTTCTGCGACAGAATCGGGGTTATGTACAGAGGTAAAATTGTGGAGGAAGCCCCGGCCCGGGATCTGGCTGCCAAACGGATGCATCCCTATACGAATCTTCTGTATAACAGCATCCCCAGCCGGATGGATGAATCTCTGGAGACGGAAGGATACGAACCCTTTGATTCCACTCAGCCTCTGACGGGCTGCCCCTTTTATCACAGATGCTCCCGCAGACAGGAGGACTGTCTGAAGCCTCCGGAGTTCAGGGAAGTGGAACTGGGCAGGCGTCTGGCCTGTTTTTATCCTGTGACCTGAGGGCACAGACAGAGGGGCCAGGGCAACTGTGCCCCTCTCAATCCTCATTTCCCTCAATCCGGGGCTCATTGAATACATTCTCTGAAAAAGTTATAATAGCTGGTTATGATTGACCCTACCCGACTTGCCCTGATTGTACAGGGAGACCACTCACTTCTGCTGGATGTACACAATCCCGGCTTTGAACAGGCCAGAGCGGATATATCCCCCTTTGCAGAGCTGATAAAATCTCCCGAACATATTCATACATACAGAATGACGCCCCTCTCTCTGTGGAATGCCGCCTCTGCGGGCATCACGGAAGAGGAGATTATGGAGGCCCTCAACGGACACTCCCGTTTTCCGGTTCCCGAAAATGTCCTCTACTTTGTCCGCTCCACCCTGTCCCGCTACGGCTTGATCAAGATCGATGCCACAGAAGATGAAGAGACACTTTACCTGAAATCATCGGACCCGGCCATTTTGAAGGAAATTGCCCACCTCAAGAGTGTGAAGAAATATCTGACCGGTGCGGAGGGGGGATTCTTCTTCAAACTCATGGACAGAGGGACCATTAAACTCCATCTGATCCGTGCCGGATTTCCGGTGGAAGACCTGGCCCCCCTGAAAAGCGGAGATCCCTGTCCGGTTAATTTACGAAAAACCATGCTCAGCGGCCGGGAGCTGACTATACGGGAATATCAGGAGGATGCGGTAAAATCCTTTATCGGAAACAATAAACCGGGCACCGGATTCGGAACCGTTGTGGTTCCCTGCGGCGGCGGAAAAACCGTTATCGGCATGACCGCCATGAGCCGTATCCAGTGCAAAACCCTGATCCTCACCACCAATGTGGCCGCCGTTCATCAGTGGAAGCGGGAACTCCTGGATAAAACGGATCTCAAAGAAGAGGATATCGGTGAATACACAGGGGAACGAAAAGAGATCAAACCGGTAACCATCGGCACCTATCAGATTCTGATCTGGAGAAAGGACAAGGAGAGTGAGTACGAGCACTTCTCCCTTTTCCGAAAAGGAAACTGGGGACTGATCATCTATGATGAAGTACACCTGCTCCCGGCACCCGTCTTCCGGGTGACAGCCGAGATACAGGCGGTCCGCCGTCTGGGACTGACTGCCACCCTGGTCAGGGAGGACGGAGCCGAGGAAGATGTGTTTTCTCTGGTAGGCCCCAAACGCTACGATGTGCCCTGGAAGGAGCTGGAAGCAGGGGGCTGGATTGCCACCGCCTGGTGCCATGAGGTCCGTCTGGATCTGCCGGAAAATCTGAAAACCAGTTATGCCGTGGCCGACAAGAGGCTGAAGTTCCGGATTGCCGCTGAGAACCCCATGAAGCCCGAGCTTGTTCTGAAAATCATCGAGAAACACCCGGATGATTCCATACTGGTCATCGGACAGTACGTCAAACAGCTGCAGGAGATGGCCCGGATTCTCAAAGCCCCCCTGATTACAGGAAAAACGCCCAATGCCCAGCGGGAAGAAATCTATGATGACTTCCGGACAGGAAAATCCCGGATTATCGTTGTATCCAAGGTGGCCAACTTTGCCATAGACCTGCCGGATGCGTCTGTGGCCATTCAGATATCGGGAACCTTCGGCTCCCGCCAGGAAGAGGCACAACGACTGGGACGGATCTTAAGACCTAAAGACAGGGATTCCTGGTTTTATTCCCTGGTTACCCGTTATACTGTAGAAGAACAGTATGCCGCTAACAGACAGCAGTTTCTGACAGAACAGGGGTATAAGTACACCATAAGCCTGGGGTTGGAGGAACAGTGAAAAACAGCAGGGAACGGGAAGAGTGGAACGCCCTTATGAGGGAGCTTCCGGAAGATGTGTTTATGGAGATCATGAACAACTATCTGGGGGGAGTGACAACGCCGTATAATAAAACGGATCTTCTCAATACCCTGGCCTCCCGTCTGAGCCGGCCTGAATACAAGCACAGGCAGATCAGCATGATCAGCCGGGAGGATATACTGATCCTTTCGGCGGTGGACTGGTTCAGCTCCCCGGACCTTCTGTTTCTGAAAGACTTTTTTTCATCCCGTTTTTCTCCCTTTGAAATTCAGAACCGCATCTGCAGTCTGGAGGAACGGCTTCTTCTGTTCAGCACAAAAGACAGTTCGGGCCTCAGCCTCCGCTGCAGTCCCCTGCTGCCGGATGAGATCAAAGCCGATCTGAACCCCGGCCATCTGTATGACCTGCACCCCTCCCTTCCTCCGGAGACAGGCTCCCTGCCCCTTTTAAACGGCTCCTTCCTGATCTGTTTTCTTTCGCTTATACACAGGGAACAGCAGATATCCAATAACGACGGATCTCTGAAAAAGAAGTTTCTCCAGAGACTGGAGCAGCTCTATCCCATTGATATATTCACAAAGGGGGAATCCGAAGAGCTTCACCTGCTCCTGAATACACTGAAATCCCTTAAACTCCTCAGGGTTCAGGCAGGAAGCTGGTCACTCCGCCTGGATAACCTGAAAAAATACTCAGCCCTGGACCGGCGTTCCCAGCTCCTGACCCTGTGGGGACAGATCATCACAACAGACGGAGGAAATCCTGAAAGGGGGATGGATTTTACCGAATCCCTTCTGAATCAGCTGCCTGCCAACAGGGGCATTGAAGAGGATGACCTGACGGCTCTGATCATGATTCTGTGCGACAGAGTATACGGAGGAGCCCCGCCCCTTCCCGTGATGACCATGATCAAAAGATTTGAGACCTTCAACCTTCTGCTGAAGAGGGAGGACTGCTACTATCTGCATCCCATGCTGGCAAGGCTCACGGTATTTCCCGTCCCCCCGGCGGCAGGCTCCGTTTTTCTTCATGCCACATTTGATGTGAACCTCACTCCCGAAGCTCCTTTCAGTCTGCCTCTGGCCCTCTCTCTGGAGGCCGAACGCTACGATGCTTTTGCTCAGCTGAAACTGACAGACAGGAGTTTTGCCTCCTACCTGAAAACCGGGATGAAGCTGGAAGAACTGGAAGAGGAACTGACCGGACGCTTTTCCCTGCCCCTCTCCCAGAATGTTCAGTTCTCCCTGAAGGACTGGGAAAAGGAGTATAACAGCTGCCTGATCTGGGATGCCCTGGTTCTGGAAGTGGATGAATCCAGACGGACCATCCTGGAAGAAAGTACGGATCTGAAACCCTATATCCTCAGGCAGCCCGCCCCGGGCATCTTCCTTTTAAGCCGGGAACACAAAGCAGAATGGGAAGAGGTTCTGGAGAATCTGGGCATACGGACGGTTCCCCATGTCCGCTCGGCGCCTTCCCGGAAAGGGAGCACCACTGAGTTCAGACCCCTGGAGGAAGTCAAACCCCTTCTGTTTCACCACAATGAACCGGGAGAAGCCGAAGACCTTCCCCATACTCCAGCGGACCATAAGGATCAACTTCTGGGCCGGCTGGAAAACCTGGAAGGACTGGCTCCCGAAGACAGACGGGAACTTCAGGAACGGATAGAACGGGGTGTTATCTTTATGGAGGAGCAGCTCAACTCCTCTGTGATGAAAGGGGGCATCCGCAGGGTGAAAGGGCTGGATTACCAGGGGAAACTCAGAATGATTCAGTCTGTTCTGGGCAACAGAGCCTGGCAGCTGGATGTGAACCTCCCCGAGGGAGACTTTGATATAAAGACATACAGAATCGTCCCCCTCAAACTGGAGAACCAGAAAGAGGCGGACGCTCTTCTCATCGGAACCGAACTCCCGGACAAACCCTTTCAGTGTCCCGTCCGGAAGATCAGCCAGATCTCCAAGATCCGGGTGTCCCTGTTCTAGAGCCTCCCGGGAACCGGAATCAGCTGACCTGTCAGATCCGGCCGATATCCCGCAGCACCGGTTTTTTCACAGCCATCACCTCATCCAGACGGGAAACCGTCTCTCTGTGGGGAGCATCATGAAGGAGTTCGGGCTGATCCTGGCTCTCTTTGACTATGACTCTGAGGGTCTCGGCAAAGGCATCAAGGATCTCGATGCTCTCAGTCTCTGTGGGTTCCACCATCAGGGCTTCGGGAACAATCAGGGGGAAGTAGACCGTAGGCGGATGGAAACCGTAGTCGATCAGCCTTTTGGCCAGGTCCATGGTGTGAACCCCTTCACCCAGACTCTGTCCGGAAGAGACAAACTCATGCATACAAATCCGGTCGTACCAGGAGGGAAGGACATCCTTTACTCTGGACAGCAGGTAGTTGGCGGCCAGAACAGCGCTCTCAGAGGCGGCCTTCAGCCCGTTTCCTCCCAGTGAGAGGATGTAGGTATAGGCCCTGACCAGGACTCCGAAATTCCCGTTGAAGGCTTTCAGACGGCCTATACTCTTTGCCGGTTGAACAAAGGTAAAGCTGCCGTTATCAGAACGTCCCACAAGGGGGCCGGGTAAATAATCCTTCAGAGAATCGGCTGCTGCCACAGGGCCGGCACCGGGTCCGCCCCCTCCATGAGGGGTACTGAAGGTTTTATGCAGATTGTAGTGCATCACATCAAAGCCCAGGTCTCCGGGCTTTACCACACCCATAATGGCATTGAAATTGGCGCCGTCTCCGTAGACCAGTCCGCCGCAGGCATGAACTGTGCTGATCACATCGATAATCTGCTCTTCAAAGAGTCCCAGTGTATTGGGATTGGTAATCATAATGCCGGCGATGCTCTCGTCGCAGAGCTCTTTCAGCCGGGCCAGGTCGATATTGCCCCGGTCATCGGAAGAGACTTCCACCGCTTCAAATCCGGCCATGGCAACCGATGCGGGATTGGTTCCGTGGGCCGAATCGGGAATCAGAAAACGGGTTCGTCCCGTATCCCCCCGGCTCTCATGGTATTTCTTGATCATCAGAACACCCGCCAGTTCTCCGTGGGCGCCGGCCGCCGGCTGCAGGCTGACGGCCTTGAAACCGGCCAGTTCCGCCAGATCCTTCTGCAATTCATGCATAAGCTCCAGATTGCCCTGGGCCATGGACTCGGGCAGATAAGGATGGGAGGCAGCAAATCCGGCCATTCTGGCGGTCTGTTCGTTCACCCGGGGATTGTACTTCATGGTACAGGAACCCAGAGGATAAAAGCGTGTATCAATACTGTAGTTCAGTGTGGAAAGACGGGTGTAATGCCGGATCAGATCCAGTTCGCTGACCTCAGGCAGATCGGCAGCGTCTTTCCGGATATATTTGTCATCCAGTTCCGCTGCCGGCACATCGGACCGGGGGATCACAACGCCCCGGCGTCCGGAAGAGCTCAGTTCCCAGAGGGAGGATATTCCGTTCTGATTCATTTACTGCCCCCTTTATACCCGGCAAGAGCCTTTGCCAGCCGGTCAATCTCTTCTCTGCTGTTCATTTCCGTTACACAGACAAGGAGCTGATTCTCCTTAAAATCTGCACCATAGGGAGAAGCCTCAAAACGGCTCAAAGCCAGTCCCGGAAAAATACCCTCTTTCTGCAGCTCATGGGCAACAGCCTCTGCCGGTGCAGGGCAGTTGAGAACAAACTCCCTGTAGCAGGGATGCGACCTGTCCACAGAATAACCTTCCAGGCTGTTCAGTGCGTCAGCCGCATAGGCGGTCTTGTCATACACAAGACGGGCGGTACCGGCGACCCCTTCCTTACCCAGGGCGGCCAAATAAACCGCCGCGGCCAGGGCCATCAGTCCCTGGTTGGAACAGATATTACTGGTGGCTTTTTCCCGGCGGATATGCTGCTCCCTGGCAGAAAAGGTAAGGACACAGCCGGCTCTGCCCCCGGCATCCTGTGTGCAGCCCACAACCCGGCCGGGCATTTTTCTGATCAGTTTTTTGGTGGTGGCAAACAGCCCCAGACCGGGACCGCCGTAACTCATGGGGATGCCCAGGGGCTGCCCTTCTCCGGTAACAATATCCGCACCGCAGGCTCCGGGTCTCTCCAGAAAAGCACTGGCCAGAGGATCCGCATGCACGATAAACAGGGCGCCTGCGGCATGACATTCCTCACCCAGAGCTTTGAGATCTCTGATCTGCCCGGTAAAGGAGGGATTGGCTGTTATGAAGCAGGCGGATGCCTCATCGGCTCTGCCCATTCGGATCACAGCGGCACTGTCTGCCAGATAGGTCTCCATAACCTGGATATATTCAGGGTGAATCCCCTCATCCAGAACAATTTCCTTCCGTCCAGGCTTGCAGCGGAGGGCCATAAGAGCCGCCTCGGCCATGGCGGCAGCCCCATCGTAGTGGGAGGCATTGACCACTTCCATGCCGTAAAGCTCCCCAATCATGGTCTGGAACTCAAATAGAGCCTGCAGGGTTCCCTGGGACACCTCCGGCTGATAAGGGGTATAGGCGGTAAAAAACTCTCCCCGGGAGAGGACGGCATCCACAACAGAGGGAATGTAGTGTCTGTAGATTCCCCCGCCCAGAAACCAGAGGGCGTCGTCAGCACTCTGATTTCTGTCTGACAGCTGTTTCATTCTGTTTTTGACTTCCATCTCTGAAAGACCGTCGGGAATATCAACTTCCGGATAACGGCAGCTTTCGGGAATATCCTGAAACAGCTCTTCCACTGCTTTCAGACCCAGCTGTTCCAGCATTTTAAGCCGGTCGCCCTCGGTATGGGGATTATAACTCATTTACCAACCTCGATTTAATTCAAAATTATCCTGACGGGAATGATGTCAGTCATCCTGTCCTTTCAGGTATTCCTTGTACTCATCCTCACTCATAAGTGCGGAAAAGCTTGCATCATCACTTTTGATTTTACAGATCCATCCGTCTTTCAGAGGGGATGAATTGACCAGTTCCGGTTCATCTTCCAGAGCCTCATTGACTGCAGCCACCTCTCCGCTTAAGGGTGAATAGAGGTCATTGGCAGCTTTAACGGACTCGATGACTCCAAAAGGAGCCCCCTGCTCTACGGCTGCTCCTGTTTCCGGAAGCTCTACAAAAACAATGTCCCCTACTTTCTCCTGGGCGTAATCACTGAGACCGCAGATGTAAAGATCTCCCTCTTTTGCAGCCCACTCATGGGTTTTGGCGTATCTGATTTCCATAGATTCTCTCCTCGTTCTATCGCTATCAGTTCCGTTATCCGGTTCTGATGAAATTACTGTTCTGGCCTTGAGCCATCAGTACAGCCGGTCTCTGTTATAAAAAGACCTGACTGAATCATATCAGGTTTTATGCAAACCCGGTATTACAATCCTCTCTCTTTCTTCTTTCACCGGTAGACCGGTCTGTACAGAGGCCTTTTCTCAACCACAGCTTTTTTCACTCTTCCCCTGAGGGAAACCTGAAGAGGGGTTCCGGACTTGGCATAGGCAGGAGGAACAAAGGCATTGGCACAGTATTTATCCACCGTGGGGGCATAGAGTCCGCTGACCACCGTACCGATGACCTCTCCTTCTTCCGACAGGACCTCATATCCTTCCCGGGGGACCCCTTTCTCGGTGAGAGACAGGGTGATCAGCTTTTTATCCAGACCTTTCTCCAGTAGGGCTTCAACCGCTTCTTTTCCCATGAAATTCCCATTCAGGTCACAGGCCCATTTCAACAGGGCTTCCGGGGGGAGAATCTCCTCATTCAGCTCATGTCCGTACAGGGGGAATCCCGGTTCAAAACGGAGGCTGTCCCGGCAGGCCAGACCGCAGGGGCTGATTTCACAGTGTCCAGCAAAGTGATCCAGAATTCCCTTCCAGAGAGCTTCAGCCTGCCCGTTTTCTACAAAGATTTCGACTCCGTCTTCTCCTGTATAACCGGTCCGTCCGGCGGTAAAGGGGATGCCGTCTATCTCCAGAGTTCTGATCCCGAAACGGTCCCACTCCTTCTGAAGAGAACAGGAACAGAGTGTTTCCAGAACAGGGATAACCCGGGGCCCCTGCAGGGCAAACAGAGAGGTTTCAGGAGATTCATCTTTCAGTGTCATATCATAGGAAGAGGCATGTTGATTCAGCCAGTCCCAGTCTTTTTTGAGATTGGAGGCATTTACCACAAGAATGTAGTCTTTTTCCTCAAGACGGTAGAGAAAAACATCATCAATGATTCCCCCGTTTTCCTTCAGAAGAAGGCCGTAACCCGACTGCCCCGGGAGCAGTGCCTGTACATTGCTGCTGATCAGGTAATCCAGAAAATCCGTACTGCCCTCTCCCTGAATACGGAAGCGGCCCATATGGCTCACATCGAACAGACCGGCGCTCCGACGGACAATTTTATGCTCTTCCGTGGCTCCCAGTGCATAGAACAGAGGCATGTCCCATCCGGCATACTCCACCATCCGGGCACCCGCTTCTCTGTGAAATGAATTCAAAACAGTCTTCAACATGTCTGACCCCTTCTGTTTTCTTCAATTACTATAATATATATTCATGTTTTCAACAATATAATCATGATTTTTTGAAGTTATAAACAGCAATTGATGCTGTGATTCATCCCCGGAAAAGAAGTATCCTCCTGATGCGCGGAATTTAGTATTTATCAAGAAACATCCCTGCCGGGAGGCTTAAGACTTTCCATCAAGATAAAAAATAAGTTAGAATAGCGTGATTTTCAAATAGGCGGTTAGAAACGGATGACCAAGGCTGTAAAGATGACTAATGCTGTAAAAAAGAAAGAACTGAAAGAGAAGCGTAAAAAAATAAGTGAGTTTTCCCTGAGTGAAAGGATTCTGATCATCTCCACATCCATTGTGGCTTTCGGCGGATTTATGTTCTGCGCCATCATGATCATCCTTATGAACTCAATTGACTACTGATTATTCCTGATCCATCCCGGAACTCTTCCGGGGATATTCTGCTCCCGTAAAAAGAAGAAACTGTTCAAAGGCCTGCTCCCGGAGCATGGGCATTCCTCCCAATACCGCAGCACCGGCATCCAGAGCCCTCTGCATAATCTCCGTAACCGGGGGAGTATAGATAATGTCATAGACCAGTTCTGATCCTGTAAACCTGTAAAAGGGAACCGGATTGGAAGGTCCCTCTGTACCATGCATGCCTACGGAGCTGGTCTGCACAACAATATCATACCGTTCCCCCTCGTCCATTTCCGCCCGCAGTTTGTCCAGAGAGTATCCGGAACATCCCATCTCTGATGCCAGGGCAGCCGCTCTGCTCTCCGTCCTGTTAAAGATACTGACCCTGCAGCCCTCTCTCACCAGGGCGTAGACAACGGCACGGGCGGCTCCTCCCGCGCCGATAACGGCTGCGGTTTTTCCATTAAGGACACCAGCCCGGCTGATCAGAGGACGGAGAAAACCCTCTACATCCGTATTAAATCCTTCCCAGCCCTTCCGTGAACGGACAACTGTATTACAGGAGGAAACCGCCTGAACAGCCTCATCCTCCCGGTCCAGATGCTCCCGGACAGCCAGTTTATGGGGGACAGTGGTTGAAAATCCCCTTATATCCAGAAAATCGGCCAGTTCAAAAAAAGCGGAGACATCATCCACCGTAAAGGGAACATAAACAGCATTGATTCCCAGATCCTGAAATCCGGGATTGTGAATATGAGGAGAACGGGTATGGAGAACCGGATTGCCGATTATGCCGAAAATCTGAGTGTCATCATCAATTTCAGGAACCCTGTACAGCTCTTCCAGGGTCTGCCGGCTCATATGTCCGGGGGCGGCCTCGGCTCCTGCAGGAGAGCAGAAGGTCAAAAAGGAAGCACAGCGCTGAGCCAGAATCCGGCTGGGGACACCGAAAGCCCCCATTCCCAGGAGGATCAGATTATTTTTTCCCGGATTTTCCTCCCTCCACTGCCTGCCGGTTTTAAACAGGGTCAGAAGATCGGCAATGCCCCGGGGCATAACGGCCGCCTTGACCAGGTCTCCCTTCAGGGACATTGCCTCGAGCCTTTGCATCAGATCAGAGGGAACGCCCTTAAAATCATGGAAAGACCGGATAATGCGGGTATTTCTTTGTTCCGCCTCTGCAACAAGGCGCCGGGATGTCTCATCCTCTTCCAGATCCATATAATCAAAATCACCGGCCATGGCTGCCAGAAGGAGAGATTCCCGTTCCGAGTCGGTTCCGCTCCACTCTCCCCCGTCCGCCTTTTTCCGGCAGGTCAGAATAAGAGGAATACCCGCCCGGGCGGGAAAATCTGAAATATGCTTCCGTTCCGGGGGATCCAGCAAATCGATCCGCAGCTCCGCCATATGGGGTGTATTCATCTTAAGATCTTCCAGATTGGCGGCCAGGGTGTTCCGGCACAGGGTCAGGCATAAAAGGGACATCAGAAATCACTCCTGTAGACATAAAGATCACTGAGACGGTCATTGTCAAAATACAAAGCACAGGATACGGGGTATCCCCTCTGGGGCAGGGTATAAATATAAAAATCCCCCCGGTCCAGATCGGCCTCTCCCAGAAGGGCCAGAACCTCTTCTCTGGTCATATTCCGGCTGATTGCCCGATGGTCTCCGAGAGAATCGAGAAAAGCCCTGACCTGCCAGACATGGGACTCCGCCCAGAATAAAGAGAGGCTGGCGCTGTAGAAAAAGACCACCGAATCCTGCCCCTCTGAAGGCCCCCGGACGGTGTACATTTCATCGGGGTAACCTTCTGATGCTATCACCTCTTCCACAGAGAGTCCCAGATAAGCGGCAAGGGCAGACAGCTGCCGGGAGGCCTGTTCAGAAGGAGACGGGACCTGGTCCTGCGGGGATGTCAGACCTTCCCTGTCTGAGGAAGATTCAGCCGTCTGCTGTGAAACCGCCGGAGATTCCTGTGCCCACAGGGGAGAAAGCAATGAAAGAAGGATCAAAAAAAAGGGGAGCATTTTCATGCCCCCCATCTTAAAACAGAATCAGGAAAAACAAAAGTCCGGCCTATGCCCCCACAGTCGCCTTGTGGAGAGATTCATATTCGGCCCTCAGTTCCCCCTGTGTTTTTCTCCAGCTGCTCAGAAACCAGATGAGTGTCACCACAACAGACAGGACATCCGCTATGGGCAGGGCAATCCAGACTCCTTTCAGATCAAAAAATCCCGGGAGTATGATAACCAGGGGAATAAGGAAAATAAACTGCCTGGACAGACTCAGGAAAAAAGCGGGGAACGCCTTGCCCACCGCCATAAAATAGGTGGAACAGATCACCTGAATCCCCAGCAGAAAAATGGCTGAAGAACTGATTCTCAACGCCGGTACGGCCATGGCAATGAGAGTTGCATCATCGGTGAACATTCTGATCAGCAGGCCGGCTCCGAATTCCAGAAAGAGAAATCCTCCTGTGGACATGATGGTGGTCACCAGGATGGCTTTTTTATTGACCTCACTCAGCCGGTCCACCAGCCTTGCCCCGAAACTGTAGCCTGCGATGGGCTGATAGCCGTGTACCACACCGAAAATGGGCATAAGGGTGAACATAAAAAGGCGGTTCATCATACCGTAAGTGGCTATTCCGAAGTCTCCTCCGTAATGGCGCAGCACATTGTTGATGACAAGGGCCAGGGCACTCATCCCCCCCTGCCTGACCAGTGTGGGAAAACCGAGGGTATTGATCTCTTTTGCCAGAGCCGGATCGAGTTTCACATAAGACCATTTGAGAGGCAGATGGCTTTTTCCGGCAATCATAAATCTCATGATAAAGACAAAAGCACAGAACTGGCTGATAACCGTGGCAATAGCCGCCCCTCTGATGCCCATATCCAGGACAAATATAAAAATGGGATCAAGAATAATATTCATACCCGCACCGGTAATCATGGTCATCATGGCAATCTTGGGCTGCCCCTCGGCACGGGAGACATTGTTCCCCACCATGGCAAAGGAGAGGAAGAAGGATCCCAGCAGAATGATCTCCATATATTCCCTGGCATAGGGAAGAACCGTCTCTGTGGCTCCGAACACAATCAGAAGGGTATCGATAAAGATCTCTCCCAGAATCATGATCAGAGAGCTGAAGAGAAAGGCCAGAACAAAGGCATTGACCGCAGTTTTGGCAGCTTCATCAGGCTTTTTTTCTCCCAGACGTCTGGAGACAATGGAAGCTGCCCCTGTACCGAAGGTCATTCCCAGGGCACCGATGAGAGCCTGAATAGGGAGACCGATGGTAAGCCCGGCAATTCCCATGGGACCGACGCCCTGGCCCACAAAGATGGTATCCACCAGATTATACAGGGCGTTTACAATCATTCCGATTGTGGCGGGAACAGACATTTTCAGAAGAAGTTTCCCGATGGAATCAGACTCAAAGGTCTTTTTATGATCATGTTTACTCATTTGTGTTCTCCCAGATTTCAAGGCTTTCCTTCACCACTTCCACAAGTTCCATTAAAGAGGCGACCCTCTCTTCTCCCAGCAGATTCAGCTGGCTGCGGATATGCTCTTCCATTTCGCCCGACAGAGCCTGAGCCATCTCCTGCCCCGGGGGCAGAAGGGAAATCAGAACTTTCCGGCGGTCCTTGCTGTCCCGTTCCCGGCTGACGAATCCCCCCTCTATCAGGCTGTCCACCACAGAGGTCATGGACCCCTTTTCTATATTCATATGAGTCACCAGCTCTGTCATGGTCTGTCCGCCTCTGCGGCCCAGAATTATCAGAGTCCGCATCTGGGACTTATTCAGACTGTATTTTTCACCGGCCTTGTGCTTGAAGCCTCTGATCAGATGGTGACCGAAACGAAGCAGATAATGGGGCATACCGGTATAGGCATTCATTTCAATACTCATGCTGCCTCCCATAAATAATAGTTTGTTTTCTGTTAGTTCAATTTCTATTAGTTTGTTTTCTAACTATTTGAAATATAATTATTTTACGCCGTATTGTCAAGACATCTGAGCGGCGATAAGGGTATAGACTGCTTTTCCGTACGCCAGAACATCAGCGCTGTACCGGGAGCATTCCATCAGGCGGTCCAGGTATTCAGGATAATCCTGGAGGGTCACCCGGCCTTTCAGAAACAGATAATTGAGCATCATCAGGCTGTTATAGTACTCCAGCCCCTCCTCCCGGGCGTTCATAAGGATCTCTTTATCCTCTGAAACCAGAGGAATCCCCTCCCTCCGGGCCAGCAGGAGAAGAGAGTCATCATTACTGACTCCCTCCTCTTCCAGAGCTATAGGCTCAATTGGCAGATGGGGCCAGAGGACTTCTTCAAACACCTGGGGAGTGGAAAGGAGCCTGACTTCTGCCGCCAGAGATCCCAGGAGTCCGATTTTCAGATGATAGATCATACTGGAGGCATCAATGCACAGTACGGGAATCCCTTCCCGAAAGGATCGGGGAATTTCAGGGTCTTTCATATTCTGCATCCGGGCATTTACAAATTTCCATTCCCTTTAGTATAGTACAGAGAATGACGATTCAGCAGTGGATAAAAAAACAGACCCCTTCCTTGCAGGTGGAAATTTTCAAGAGAATGTCCCATTTTCTCAATAACAATGAGCTGAAATATGTGATGCAGGGGGTTGCCGCAGGCAGAGATCTGATGATGCTCCACGAAGAACTGGGGCTTTTTGAGAAGTATCAGATCGATATGATCCGGATGATGGATATTATCCGGAACCGCTATCCCGAAGAGGTTATCTTTTAAACTTCACTCATCGCCGTCTGCAGGGATTTCCCTGAAAAAGGGAATCAGGGCATTCGTCCCCGAATCAGAGAATGTATTTTTCTATAAAGTGAGCCACCCCGTCTTCATCGTTTGAACGTTCGGTGACATATCGGCAGCCTTCCTTGACCCCTTCAGGAGCATTGGCCATGGCAACTGAAATTCCCGCATGCTCCAGCATTTCCAGATCATTGAAACCGTCGCCGAAGGCAGCCATCTTCTCCCGGGGAATCCCCAGATCCAGTCCCAGCTGATCCAGGGCATGCCCCTTGGACCCCTTGCCATTGATAAACTCCAGATAAAAGGGTTTGGACAGGGCACAGTAGAGTCTTTCCCCGTATTTGTCCCTGAAAAAGGACTGAGCCTCATGGAGTTCGGGAAACTCCCCTGATTCTCTGGAGGGAGGCAGTATCATCAGAGCTTTGGTGACATCCAGATTCTCCCAGGTATCAAAATCAGTGAGCCGTCCGCTGAGGCCGGTGGCGTTTTCATAGTATTCGGCCTCTTCCCTTCTCTTTTCAAAATAGAGCTCTCCATCCTGAAAAACTTGTATATGAAAATCCCGTTCTCTGGCATAGCCGTATACCTCCCGGGTAATATCGGAGGGCAGGAGCCACTCATGCAGAACCTGGTCTGTGGCGCCGTCGGCAATCATGGCGCCGTTGTAGCAAATGACAGGGCTCTTCAGGTTCAGCTGGTTTTTATAGTGCATCATCCCTTCATAGCTCCGTCCGGTGCTTATGACAACATGGATTCCGGCGGCAACGGCAGACTCGATGACGGCTGCTGTTTTTTCAGTAACTTTATGATCGGAGTTCAATAGTGTGCCGTCCAGATCCAGGGCAATGAGTTCAGGTTTTTCTTTGCAGAGAGGAAGTTCTTTGTTCATATGAGAGCTATCATAGCTCAAATTAGTGGATATTCACCAGATCTTCTGAGGAGTTTTTCCTTTCTAATCCCCGGTTCATCTGTTAAAATTCCCTGTTATGAACAGACTGAGTTATTACACAAACCCTGAATACAATGAACTGAAAACTTCCCTGCTTTCTGCTGAGGAGTGCGCCGAAGGCTGGCTTCTGGAACTGAAAGATACCCTGTTTTATCCCGAAGGAGGTGGGCAGCCGGCGGACGGCGGAACCATAAACGGAATACCCCTTATCCATGTGAAGAAATCGGAAGGAAGGGTTCTGCATCTCTGCGCCGGAAAACCGGAAGGGGACGTTATGAATCTGAAACTGGACCGGGAAAAACGGGACCATTTCTGCATTCAGCACACAGCCCAGCACCTCATCTCGTCTCTCCTTCTCAGTCTGTGGGATGCCCCTACGGTTTCGGTTCATCTGGGACAGGAAGAGAGCACCATAGAAATTGACTCAGACAAACTGACAGAGGATCAGCTGTTTGCGGTGGAAGAGGCAGCCAACAGAGAAATACGGGCCTGCCGGCAGGTTAAATCCATCCTGGTCGCATCAGCCGAGGAGCTGGCACAGTACAGCCTGCGCCGCAGCACCGATAAAACTGAAAACATTCGTCTTGTAGAAATCGAGGGACTGGATATAACCCCCTGCGGGGGACTCCACACAGACAATACAGCCCGGCTGGGACTGATAAAGTACACAGGTCAGGAGAAGATCCGGGGCCGGTTGAGGCTGAAATGGAAGATGGGAGCCCCAGCCTACGCGGATTACAGAATGCGTTTTTCTCAGCTGGAAGCCATCTCCTCCCTCCTCTCAGAACAGCCCGGGGGGGCTACCCGGCGGCTGCGCGAAGTGCTTGAAGAAAAAAAAGAGGCGAACCGCCTCCTCAGAGTTCTGACAGACAAACAGGCTGAACTGATCAGCCGTCAGCTTTCCGGTTCTGTGACTCATTACCCTCCGGTTCTGATCCGGGAACTGGCAGACTGTCCATCGGACCTGTTCAGGGGAATTGTCAAAAACCTCAGTACCCGGGGTGATCTGTCCTTCCTCCTGTGTGCCCGGGACGAAGGGCGGCTGAACTGGGCTCTGTGCCTCCCCGGAGGCGATACAATTGATTTTAATACCTTTCAATCCGACTGCCTGCCCCTGATACAGGGCAAGGGGGGAGGAAGAGCTCCTTTATGGCAGGGGTCGGGTGGGGATGGTTCCGGAGCAGAGGCTTTTCTGGAGAGTTTCCGGGTACTGGCAGGTATCTGATATTTCCGCGTAAGGGATCGCAGCGGCAGTTCGCTGCAGGGTCCGGCGGCGCGGAGATGAGCCGGTAAGAACCCTGCAGGATACGAACTACAAGCGAAGAGCCTGTCCGGACGGCTGTCCGGGACGCCCAACTTGTCATCAAATGGGGGCTGTGATAAAATCCCTGATTAAATGAAAGACCTGATTCGGACAGCTCTGCTGTTCCTGTTATTTATACTTCTTTTCTCATGCGGCGGCAGGGAGGAGAGTTCCCCCTTTCTCACAGGTGTGGAAGAGACGGACCGCCGGCTGGAAGAGCTGCTGGCCATTCTGGAGACCCAGGAGGATGATACCCTCCGCTACGGGATCATGGAGCAGATTATTTCCCGCTATATGCAGCAGGAGGAGACGGAACTGCTCAAACAGTTTCTGAACCATCACCTCTATAAACATCCGGAAGACAGTTACAATGCCTATTACCTCCTGCTTCTGGGAACCATTTATGAAGAAGAAAATGCCCTGGACATAGCGGTGATCTACTACAACAGGCTGCTGAAAAATTATGAGGATCTGATCATACGAGGCAGCTCCATACACTATTTCAGTCTGGAAAAGCTGATAAAATACTATGAGGACGACCCTCTAAAAAAAATCAGTTACTACAATGAGCTGATCAGCCGCTTCTCCGGTGAAATTGACAGGGGACAGGTGTTCTACAATCTGGCCAAATCCTATGAGGCTGAGGGGCTTTGGGAACAGTCCATTGACAGCTATGAGAAGTTTCTGGAAGCCGAACCTACGACGATTGCCGGTCAGCCCAATGTCTATAACGAGGTGAATCATTACCTGAATTTTCATTATTCCAGCAAGGACTGGACCCGGGAATCTTTGGAAGGTCTGGTGAATTCAATAAAATATGCTATCAGGACCCGCAGCGGGAGCCGATTAAACAGGTATAAGGCAGAAGATTTCTTTATGATGAGCTGGGGACAGGACCGGTACGATCCTTTTACTGAAATACCTATGGAGCTGGCCTATTTTCTCAAGTCTTCTGTCTGGTATAACAGACTGCTGGAGCCGGACTCCAATGAAAATGAAGCCTTTCTGAGAACCGGCGGGTGGTCGTATCGAATAAAGATCTGGTACCTTTACTTCAATCGTGTAAAGTATCCTATAGATCCGGAGATTAATAACAGATGGGAATGGGCCGGAATATATTTCGGAGACAGATTGTAAGATTCATCCTCTTTACTCTTCTTCTGACAGCAGGAGGCCATGCCTTTGCCGGTATGAGTCATATTCCTGCGGTAAAAGGGGAGCACAGCGTCTCTCCCGCACCGGCTGCGGGATCCTTCACGGGAGCTGTGAAGTACAGTCAAACAGCAGAAAGAACAGATCACTACCAGGCCAAGGTCTGGAGCAGCACCCTGCCGGAAAACAGCAGAATAGACTACTATCTGGACTATTTTTCCCAAGGGGAAGGACTGGCCTATCTGCAGCGCTGCATCAACAGGGCCGAGCCCTTTATCCCCTTTATCATGGAGCGACTGGAAGCTCAGGGTATGCCTCCTGAAATTCTCTACCTGCCTGTTATTGAATCGGCCTTCCGGATGGATGCGATCTCCCGGTCCGGGGCTGCCGGCATGTGGCAGTTTATGATGAACAGCATTGATCCCTATGATATTCATGTGAATGTCTGGCAGGACGACCGGAGGGATTTCTGGAAGTCAACCGAAGCGGCCCTCCACAAACTGGAATACAACTACCGCAGGACGGGAGACTGGTATCTGGCTCTGGCGGCCTATAACTGCGGCCTGGGGAGAGTCACAAGAACCATAGCGTCCTCGGGGATAAACGACTACTGGGAGCTGTCCGAACAGAATCTTCTGCCCGCAGAGACCCGGAACTATGTTCCCAAACTGGCCGCGGTGACCATTCTCAGCAACAGCAAAGGCAGCTACGGCCTGCCCCTTCACTGGGGGGCCCGTATTCAGTGGGAGAAAGTACCCATTGAGAAAAGCGTTGATATCAGACGGATTGCTGATAAAGCCGGTATTGATCAGGATCTGTTCCTGACGGCGCATAAAGAGCTGAATTACGGTGTAACTCCTCCCGCATCCACAGGGTATGAACTGAAGGTTCCCACAGATGCAAAAGAGGTGGTTCTCAAGGTTCTGGATGAGGAATCAGATCTTCTTGAATTCAAGCGCTATAGAATCCAGTCGGGTGATACCCTATCGGAAATAGCCGAATGGTACAGGATTCCCGTGTCCATGATCAGGGAGTACAACCCCGGAGTGAACAGCCGGTACCTGCGGATCGGGCAGGTTCTTCTGGTTCCTCTTGTCCACAAGGATATTCCCGAGCGGAAGGGGGTCATGACGGCTGATCACTCCGCGTCCTGGACAGAGAGCTATACCATACGGGAAGGGGATTCTCTGTGGGGAATTTCAAGACGGTACAATCTGAGCCCCGAGGAACTGGCCGCGGGAAACAAAATGCCCCTGAACTCAGTGATCAAACCCGGCATGGTTCTGAAAGTGCCCTCTTTGGAAGGAGAAAGACATGAAAACTAAAAGCCTGATTCCGGTGATCTGCCTGTTGTGCGCCCCTTTTCTTTCCGCTCAGAGTGATCTGGAGATTCAAAGTGAAACAGACTGGTTTACCGGAACTGTTCAGCTGGATATTACATCACCCATAGAAGAGGAGCCCAATCAGCCCACAGGCCGTTTCAAAACCGAGCAGTATATAATCCGCCAGACCCCCGTAATTACAGGGGAAGTGCTTCAGAACCTGCGAGTGGACTCTTCCCATACCATTGCCGACCTGATTACCCGGTCTCCCGTACTGCTGAGGGAGCTGGAAAACCTTTCACAAAAAATGACAAAGGTTTTTACCACGGCTACGGGGGACAGAAAATTCCTGACTGTCCGCTATACTCTTCCCATTTTTCCTGAACTGGCCAATCTGGTAATCAGTCATGAGAAACCCTACCCCTCTCCTGTCAGCCCTCTGTATACAGCCAACGAGGATTTTACGGGCATTGTCATCTATGCCGGTGAAGCCCTGCCTCTACAGGGCAGCACCGAAGAGGATGTTCTGCTCAATCCCTGTCTTTTTCCCAGACTCTATGACAGTTCCATGAATCTGATTCACAGCTCAGAAATGACAAATCCCGAAGCCATAAAAAAATGGGGCAATGCCGGTTATACCTACAGTCATGATCTTACCGCTTTGAATGAACGAATCGGAGTTTACCCCTTAAGAACCATGGCCCGAAAGATTTACGGTAAAAACAGAACCGATTTGATACTTTCTGATGAAACGGTTAAAATGTTAATCTCTTCTGAGCACAACAGAGAAATGCTCAGACAGGGACGGGTGGTCATCATTCTTCCCTCAGATTCATAAATAACCGGAGTTCACACACATGTCTATCCTCTACTTCATAATAAGCTTCTTCTCCTCGGTGGTAGGAGCTATCAGCGGCATAGGAGGAGGGGTAATCATTAAACCTGTTCTGGACAGCATTGGAGGCTTTCCTGTGGCAACCATCAGCTTTCTGTCCGGAAGCACGGTCCTGTCCATGACAACAGTCGCTCTGATTAAAAGCAGAAAATCCGAGATTCAGGTGGAGACCAGAACCGCCGGTCTGCTGGCTGCCGGGGGGATAGCCGGCGGAATGATCGGAAAGTATATCTTTGACATAATCAGAAGCAGTTTTGAAAACGACATGGTACTGGGAGTCAGCCAGTCGGGGATTCTTCTGCTGCTGACGGTTCTGGTATTCTTCTATACCCTGTTTAAAGAGAATATTCCTCCCCGGCATCAGAAGGGTCTTCTCTTTATTGCCTCCACCGGTCTGATACTGGGAGGACTGGCCACTTTCCTGGGAATAGGAGGAGGCCCCATCAACCTGGCTGTTCTGTGTTACTTCTTCTCCATGGACAGTAAGACCGCTGCCCTGAACTCCATATTTGTTATTTTCTTCTCACAGGTGACCAGTCTGCTGTTCACAGCCCTTGCCGGAAATATCCCCCCCTTTGAACCGGCGGTCCTTCTGCTGATGATTCTGGGGGGAATCAGCGGTGGTCTTCTGGGTTCCAGACTCTCCGCCCGTATGTCTCACAGAGCCGTTGACAGGCTCTTCATGGGAGTTATGGCCATAATCATTGGCATTTGTGTCTATAACATTCTCAAATGGTTTTTATAGCCGGAGCGGCTTTTTTAAGAGAAACCCTTTCTTCCTCATTCTCCCATTGCCGACAGGGCATAGGGGCGGGCAATTTTGGCTTCCAGATCATCCATGGAAATATACCGGGCTTCTCTGACCAGTTCATGACCGTCTGAATACAGCAGTATGGCGGGTATGGTAAACAGAGAGAGCTGTCCAGCCGCTTCAGGGACAAGATCCAGGTTGACGTACCAGGATTTGATTCCAGGATAGTCTGTGAGCATGGAAAGAGCCTTTTCCTTTATGGCGCCGCACACTCCGCAGGCGGGACGGGAAAAGTAAAAGAATTGAAATCCTTTTTCTTCCATCTGTTTCTGTATTGATTCCATATCGTGTAATTCTTTCATATTCAGACCTCGTTATTGAAAATAATAAAAAAAAGGGACAGACACAAGTAAAAAATTGTTCTGTCCCTATATATTTATTTTTATATTTTCAATCAGTCCTGATTATCTTTTTTCCGCAAGGCAATATACATGCAGACGGCAGCTCCGCCCCATGTAATACCCAGACCGAAAATCATCATTACAATTGCATCTGCAGACATTAAAGACCTCCTTCACTTTGCGCGGTCAACCCGCTCCACTTTGTTCTGGCAATCAATACTGCTGTCACAATGAGAGCCGCCAGCAGACCCCATCCGAATACGAACTGGGCGGCAGTGGAATAACCGGAGTAGTTGTTCTGCACATCATTGATAAACTTCAGAATCGAGTTGATCCCCAGAACCAGAGGGGTAACGAATTTAATCATCACATCCCACCATTTACCAATTTTGAAATCGCTGGTCAGGTTAGCATGCTCCCTGAGAGAGGAAAGTTTGAAAAACCACCCCAGCAGAATGACTTCCACCAGACCGGCAAGAACGATTCCGTAATTATTGATATAGTAATCCACCATATCCAGAATATGAAGACCGGCACCTGTGGCAAAAAGCAGACTGACAGCCCCTGCAATGAGGGTGTAGTAAACCGATACTTTTCTTCTGGGAATATTGAACTTGTCCACGATGGACCGGACCACAACTTCGTTGATGGAAATAAAGGATGAGAGCCCGGCAAAGGCCAGTGTCAGGAACAAAAGAACGCCGATCAGAGCATTTAAACCGGGAAGCTGGGTAATGGCTGAAGGCAGGGTAACGAAAGCCAAAAAGACACCTGCCATCTTTTCAGGAAGGGTTCCGCCTGCCTGATACTCCATAAACCCGATAATACTGAAGATAGCAATTCCCGCCAGAATACTGAAACCGCAGTTCAACAGGGCCGTCATAAAGGCATTGTTCACAATATCCGATTTTTTGGGGAGGTAGCTGGAATAAGTCAGCATAATGGCAAAGGCAATACTGAGGCTGAAAAAGATCTGGCCGTATGCGGCAATCCAAACCTGGGGATCAAGGATCTTTGAGAAGTCCGGCTTGAACAGGATTTCCAGTCCGTGAACGGCTCCCGGCAGTGTAACCGCCCGGGCAACGACCACCAGCAGCATCAGAATCAGTACGGGCATCAGAATCTTATTTGCCCTCTCCAGCCCCTTCTGTACTCCTCCGTAACTGGCCAGAAAATTAAAGAACCAGGCAATGACTATGGTCAGAAGAATGGCCGGCTGCAGGCCGCCCAGTTCAAAGGGTCCCGAACTTATGGCCAGATAATCATTTAAAAAGAAATCCGCCGGCTCACTGCCCCAGGCGGAGCTGAGGGAAAATCCCATATAACTGAAAGACCAGGCCACAACGGCCACATAGTAAACGGCTATAACAGCTGATACTCCCGTCTGCACCCAGCCCAGGATTTCCCATTTTTTGTTTATTCTGTAAAACGTAAGGGGCGCCCCTACCCTGCTTTTATGACCGAGAGAGAACTCCATAATCATGATGGGAATACCGGCGGTCAGAAGGGCCACAAAGTAGGGAATCAGAAAGGCTCCGCCCCCGTTCTCATATACCATATAGGGAAAGCGCCAGATATTCCCCAGTCCGATGGCAGAACCAACGGCTGCCAGGATAAATCCGAGACGGCTTCCCCATTGCTGTTTATTTTCCAAATGAAATCTCCTAAAAAACTAAATTCCCCATATTTTCTACATAAAGGTAAAATCAGTCAACAATTCATTTACTTGTCGAACAAGAGTTTATACGTATTTTTCAGGGAGATTATCTGAAGAGGAGAATGCCGGCAACAGGGCTTTAGCACCTCACCAGTTCTACAGGGAAAAGAATAAAAAAAACCGTCCGCCATTAAGGATTCACCTCAATACCGAACGGTTTTATCAATACAATTTAATCAATAATGATTAGAGTGCAGAAATGATCTGTGCCAGCTCAGCCATTTTGGTTGAGTAACCCATTTCATTGTCGTAGAAAGAAGTCATTTTAACAAGAGTGTTGTCTCCGGCTTCAGTTACCTGAGTGTTACCGGGGATCATCATGGAAGTCCAGCCTTCGCCTACACAGTCTCTGGAACACTCGTAGTAATCGCTTACATCCAGAACCTGACCGGTGATGGACATAGCGTTAACTTTCTTGGCGTTCTCAGCAACAGCTGCGTTGATTTCGTCTTTGGTGTGTTTTCCTTCGAGGAGGTAAACAACTTCAACTACAGAACCTGTGTCTGTGGGGACACGGAGAGCTGTACCGTTGAGTTTGCCGTTCAGGTGGGGAAGAACCTTACCTACAGCAATAGCAGCACCGGTAGAAGCGGGAATGATGTTGTTTCCGGTAGCTCTGTTTTTTCCGCCGCCGAAGAAGTCCTGTACTCTCTGAGTTGCTGTAGCAGCATGAGTAGTACACATCAGACCGGTGATTACCTTGAAGCTGTCATCTACAGCTTTTGTCAGGGGTGCAAGACAGTTTGTTGTACAAGAAGCATTGGAAACGATTGTATCAGCAGCAGTCAGAGTGTCGCTGTTAACACCGATTACAACAGTTTTTGTATCATCTTTACAGGGTGCAGAGATAATTACTTTCTTGGCACCTGCATTGATGTGAGCCTGAGCTTTTTCTGTGCTCAGGTAGAAACCAGTACATTCCAGAACGACATCAACATTGTGTTTTCCCCAGGGAATGTTGTTTGCGTCTTTTTCTGCATATACAGTTACTTCGTGATCACCGATTTTAATTACATTGTCGCTGATCAGTTTTACGTCAACGGGGAATTTTCCGTGAATTGAGTCTTTGGGAAGACCTTCTGCAATTTCCTTGGCGGAAACCAGGTCATTTCCTGCAACAATCTCAATCTGGTCATTGAACTGGGAAGTAATGACACGCATTACGTTTTTCCCGATTCTACCCATTCCGTTGAATCCAACTCTAATTTTTCCCATCTGATCCTCCAGTGGTTTATGTTAGTATAAATAAATCTTTGAAAAGTATAGTGATATCGCGGTTCTTATACAAGGAACCTGAGGTGATTTCTTGGGTCTTTTGATAAGAAATTATTGAATTATCTGGCCCATTGAACAGCCAAATAAGCCCTAGCTGAAAGAAAACCCCTCCAGTGGAGGGGTACATTATCAGGATTGCGGAGTTCTAGAAGTAGAATCTGAATCCGAAAGATCCCAGAATATTCCAGTGGGGGAAGTCAAAGCTGGGTGTTACACTCAGTCCCAGGATAGGAGCGGCTTCAATATAGAAAAGTAGCTGATCATCAAGAACGGTTACGTCCAGACCAATGGGAGCTCTTGCACCGAGAGCCAGGGCAAAGTCATTGGCAAAGGCCATATCCACATAGAAACCGAGACCGAAATACCAACCGAAGGGATTGTCGATAAAGACATCATCAATCAGATACCAGTCGTCTGTAACACCGATTCCCATATAACCGTCATGGATTTGAAGAGACACTGTCTGTACAGAACCGGGAATGGCATCAACATCCAGAGACAGGGCTACATTGCTTCCAAAACGGCCGTAACCAAAGGCCGCACCGATACCGGTTTCAGCAAATACAGCACCGGCACTCAGCAGAAAAATCAAAGACACAAGGATAATTACTTTTTTATTCATTATTCTATTCCTCCGTAAAGATACATTAAGCATAATAAATGAACGTAAATATTCAATAACAAATTCACGTTATATGTTTAAATGTGAAGGAAAAATCAGCAATATATCATATTTCAGAAGATTTTACCCTGGATTTGTGCTCATACATCCTTCTGTCTGCTTCAGCAATAAGGGTTTCATAATCCTTTCCCTCCCTGCCGAAACACACAAGTCCGTAACTGAAATCACAGAAAATTTCATTTCCTTCAAAAACAAGAGGAGCATTTAGTAACTGTAACCGTTTTTCATCAAGACGCTGCCGGCAGTTGCCTTCCTCGGCATTAAACATGATGGCCACAAACTCATCACCGCCATAACGGGCAAAAATAAGACCTCAAACATAGAAAGGGGCTGTCTCAAAAGTCACTGGACAGCCCTGGAAGAAAATGTCTATAGCTCCCTGACAAAAATCAGGCATTGCTGTCTATATAAGAATTTACACCAGATATTCACAATGCCCTGTTTCCAGTATTGAAATCAGATTCTGAGCTGCCATCAAACTCATCTTATTACTAGCTTCCAATGTTGTTGCCCCTGCATGAGGAGTAAGAATACAATTGGTAAGTTCACATAATTTTCCTTTATATGGTTCCTCCAGAGTCACATCAAGTGCAGCTGCTGCAATCTCACCTCTTTTAAGAGCATCATAGAGATCATCCTCATTTATAATCCCCCCCCGAGCTGTATTGACCAAAACAGCCTTTCTTTTCATTTTCTGAAAGGCCTTTGCGTTAAATAGATTTCTTGTTACTTCTGTTAAGGGCGTATGAATGGAGATGAAGTCAGACTCTTTCACAATCTTCTCTATACTAGTATATTCTGCTTTGTAGTTACTAATTAACTCTTCATTCTCATACATATCGTGACAGAGAATTCTCATATTAAATCCGCTCAGTCTTTTTGCAACACCTAATCCGATTCGCCCAGTTCCAATGATTCCCAGAGTTTTCTCCCAAAGCTCTATTCCTGCCGGACGAATGGCATTTGTTCCTTTCAAAGTCTGATCCATATAAGGAATATTACGAGCAGCACTAAGCATAAGGGCAACGGCAAAATCTGCAACTGAATCCCCATTGGCTCCTGGAGTAATAGCCACTTTAATACCCAGATCATGAGCCGCATCGCAATCTACGGATTCATACCCCACACCATATCGGGAAATAGCTTTGAGCTTCTCACCTTTGAGTAAAAGATCTCTATTATAATTCTCTAAGCCGGCAATAATACCGTCTGCATCTGAGATATGAGATTCCACTTGATCTCTGAGAGACTCTTTAGAGTTTTCTTTTAAATGCAAGACATCAAAACCTTTCTGCCTCATCAAATCAAAGGCTTTAGAGTCAAAGGCTCCAAAAGACCGGGCTGTAACCAGAATTTTTGTATTATTCATTTTTTTTCCTATATCTATCGTTAATGAGATTTATCATACCAGTTTAAATATTCACCGAATTTCTGTTGATAAAGTTCTCTTTTCCTCAAATCCGGCATCAAAATTGTCTCGTCATGAGATGTCTTATAAGATTCTCCCAGACACATAAGGGCTACTTTTATTCCCCCCATCAATGAACTTTGTGATACAGAATCTTCAGTTAAGGGAAGTGAAAAAACATCACAACAAATCTGCTTCCAGGGATTTGAGTTAAGAACTCCACCAGAAATTTTAATCTTCTTTATAGGGACACCACTCTTCTGAATATCCAGAAAGCATTGATAAAGATTAAAAACGACCCCTTCAAGAACTGCCTGAAATTTATCCACAGAACTATGATGAGCTTTAAGTCCATGATAGGAAGCCTTTTTCTCATCATTCCAACCAGGGCATCGCTCTCCATATAAAAAAGGAAGGAATACAGGAACCTGCCGTCTTGGATCCATTTGTTTTTCAATATCAGAATAAGAGATGTTTTCTGAGAAAAATTGACCCTTTGCCCAATCCACACAATTACAACATCCGGAAATGGCCGCACCATTAAGATATTCACCACCTGGAGCAATATAGCTCCAGGTACTCATTCTTTCAGGAAGGTAGGGTTTATCCGATGTTAAACGCATGGCAGCACTTGTTCCCATTGAAAGGGTCATTATCCCTTTTTGAACTGCATCTGAGCCAACCTGATTCAAACCACCATCAGGAAGGCTCGCTAGCACAGGAATTCCCTGTTTAAGCCCAAGAAGACTTGCAGCCTCCCGGCATAGAGGGGCGGTTTTCCCTAGATCGACCAAGGGCGGCAACTGGTCTTCTGTCATAATACCCAGTTCTTTCCCGACTCTGGAGGAATAAGATTTCTTACGTATATCCAGAAAACCGCTGCCCGAAGCCATACTGCGACTGGCGAACCAGTTACCAGTGAGTTTATAAAAAATATAACTTCCCTGATCAGCAATCTTATGTCCCTTCTGTATCATTCCTTCATTTTTAAAATACTTGATCTTAAAAAAAGGAAAAATTGAATGAACCATGCATCCTGTGGTCTGATAATACTCCTTTGTATATTCTGAATCTTTCCGTAAATCTATACAAAGCTTATATGAATCTGTATCTGACCATGTCCATAAGGGAGAAACAGGCTCCATTTCCCGGTTACAGAGTAAAAGGCTATGCCAGATACCTGCCAAAGCAATCATTGAAACAGTCTGGCATGATACCAAACTGGAACCGACCTTCATTAATTGCTCAAATATGGCCCTCGGATTTTTTTCTGTTCCCGGCTTGTATGGCCGGCTCAAATGTTTCTGTTCTTTCCTCTGAGTATCCAATACCATGGCTTTCGCAGATGAGGTACTGGCTTCTAGAACTAAAACCACCATTTATATACACCTTTCTTTGGGCTCATGTGAACCAATAATCTGTTTTGGGAGTTGGATAGAATGACTACCCAACATTACCCTCGAAAACTTTTTAATAGATTTTCCATCAGGAGTTATGATTAGCAATTACTTCAATCTCAACTAGGGCATTTAAAGGCAGCTTTGCCACTTCAAATGCCGCTCTGGCTGGAAAAGGGCTATTAAAATACTCAGCATAAACCTCATTCATATCCTTAAAGTCTGACATATTCTGTAAATATACTGTTGATTTCATAACATCCGCCATACCTAGACCTGCTTCGGCTAATATTGCCTTTATGTTCTCAAGAGATTGTCTAGTCTGACTCTTAATATTTTCTCCCGAAAATTCCCCGGTTTCACTATTTATAGGTAATTGCCCTGAAATTATCATTAGGGACCCATTGCTTATACTTTGACTGTATGGTCCGATGGCCTTTGGAGCTTTATCACTACTTACTTCTTTAATCATGTTTTAATCCTTCGTTTTGAGATTTAGTCTGTGAATTACACTTTGAACAAACTTTATAACTTTTATAAATATATCTGTACAATGTTTCAAGTAGTATGTATGATCATATCAGTGATATTTTAACATTTTAAAGGATTTTGTTAATGATTAGCCTATTTAATAATTCAAAAGATAATGAATCAAAAATTGTATATGGATGCATGGGTGGAGCCGGTGCCTTTGGAAAACAAGATGAACTGGATTCCATAGACGCCTTGAAAACGGCCTACAAAGTGGGGATCAGATTTTTTGACACTGCAGAAATGTATGGAGACGGTTATTCAGAACAGTTATTAAGTCGTTCCCTGAATGATGTCAGAAAAGATATCAGGATTTCATCCAAAGTCAGTCCTCACAATATGTCTTACAAGGGCATAATAGAAGCCTGTGAAAGATCTCTTAATAACCTTGATACAGATTATATCGACCTTTATCTTCTTCATTGGCCAAATAGAGAGATCCCCCTTGATGAGAGTTTTGAAGCCCTGAAACAGCTTCAGAAAGAGGGAAAAATCCTGAAATATGGAGTATCAAATTTTGGTAAGAAGGATCTAGAAGATGCATTGAAACTAGGTGAAGTCAGTGCCAACCAAGTAGCCTACCATCTTTTGTTCCGTGCTGTGGAACATGAAGTAATACCTCTATGTAAATCCTCCTCTGTTCCTTTGATGTGTTACTCATCCCTGATGCAGGGGCTACTGACCGGTAAATATAAAACACTCTCCGACTTTCCAGAAAACAGAGCTCGCATACGACTATTTGACAGTCGCAAGTGGCCACAGTGTCGACATGGTGAGTTCGGCCAGGAAGAAAAGGGAGAAATGGCACTTAATATGTTACATAAGATTGCCGAAGGCTCGGGAATTCCCATGGCCAAGTTAGCTATTGGATGGCTAAAAGCTCAAAATGCTGTTGGGGGAGTTCTTGTAGGAACAAGAAATGGCGAACAGAGCCATAAACTTACCGAATTGATGGATATCAATCTTTCAGATGATCTTCTAGATGCTCTTGATGATGCGACAGATGCTCTCAAGATTGCACTGGGAAACAATATAGATATGTGGGACCACAGGACTAGATAATCTAAAACAACACACTAGAACACTTTTTTATGTAAAAACAGATCAGTTCAAGGAGAATATATGACTAAATTTGAAAGAATACTAAATGTTACCAAAGGGAAAGAGGTAGACCATACTCCTTCCGGGTTCTGGTTTCATTTTCCGGATGAATGCTTTTTTGGAGATAAATCTGTAGAGGCTCATTTAAACCTCTACAATGAAATTGATACTGACCTCTTCAAAATAATGAATGAGGTCAAATATGAGAACAACATGCGTCCCGACAGGACTGCGGACTGGAAGAACTGGTCCACTGTTAAGGTGAAAGGATCCCGATATGAAGATTCTCTGGATGTAGTAAAAAAAATCTCTGACAAAATCGGAGATGAAGTACCCCTGCTTTTCACAATACATGGAGTTTTTGTTTCAACACAACATGGGACCAAGGATTTCTTTAAGGATAATTATGCAGATATGAATAACTTCCTTTCCAGAGACTTTAGAGCGAATCCTGAGGTTTTCAGAGATGTCTTCAAGATAGTAGGAGAAACACTTCTAGAATTATCTCTTGCAGCTTTGGATGCAGGAGCCCATGGTATATATTATGCAGCCCTCGGTGGTGAAATGAGACGATTTGATGAAGGGCTCTATGAAGAATATGTACGTCCTGTAGAAATGGAGATACTCTCTGAAATCAGCAAAAAAACAGAATACTTAACACTTCATATTTGTAAAGACAAAGTACGTATTCCTATGTTCAAAGATTATCCATGCAACATTGTAAACTGGGCCATCCATGAAAATGATTTTTCCCTGGAGGAAGGATGGGATCTGTTTCAAAAGCCCATTCTGGGAGGATTTGATGACCGTTCCGGAATTATGACAGAAAGTGATCAGGAAGCGATTTCCCGGGCAACTGAGGACATGATTCAAAGAATGAAAGGGAAGCCATTTATCCTGGGATCAGATTGCACCTTACCCACAGAAGTTCCTCTGGGAAATATCAAACAGGTTGTAGCGACCTCAAAAGCCTACAGATAAAAAAACAACAGGTAAAGGAATCTCAAATGAAGAAAACTAAACTGATTATGATCGTATTGACAATGGTTTTGTCCTTAGCAGTTATGGGATGCTCAAAAAGCACCCAGGTGAGTAATGATGGAGCTTTTCCAGCTGGAAAAATGACACTATATGCCTATGGTCAGCCTCACTTCAGGCAGGAGTACTATGATGCGTTTCTGGAAAGGAATAGAGATATAGCACCAGAAGTGGAAGTAGAAATCATTCAAACAGAAGGAGAGGCTGATGTTAGACAGAAAGTTATGCTCTCTTTCACTGCAGGAGCTTATGATGATCTACCCACTGCAATATCAACGAATCCTGTTAGTATGCAAGCTATGGCCGAGTCCGGGATTCTGAAAGACATAACAGAGTTCCTAACTCCCTATTCAACTAAACTCGTAGATGGAGCTTTAGAGCAGGTTTCATTTGGGAACTCCTATTATGGATTACCTCGATCTGTCCGTCCAAATATTCTTTTCTATAACAATGAAATATTTGAGGAATATAATATTGACCCTGCAAGAATGTCCACCATTGAAGGGTGGCTGGATGTTGGACGAGAACTGAAAGAAAAAAGCAATGGCACAGTTTTCCTCTCTTACATTGATCCGGGCTCCAGAACCTGGAGGTACTATGGAAGAAGAGGTGTGATGCCTCAAGCTGGTGCCAAAATTTGGGATGATGAAGGAAACTGTATCATTGACAGTGATCCCGGTTCTCGTCTTGCTTTCAATACCATTGACACTCTTTACAAGGAAGAATTGGTACTCAAGTCAGCCATCATGCAGCCTCCACTTTATGATGCTACCCGAGCCAATAAAATTGCCACCTACATGATCGGAGCCTTCTGGGATGAATTCCTGAGAAAGAACCTCCCAGATATGGAAGGAAAATGGCGTACTCTCCCTTCTCCTATGTATGAAAATATTGGCACCAGAGGGGCTCCTGTTGTCATGATGGAAGCTCTTATTGAAACTAAAAACAATATTTATGCCGACCTGTATCTCAAATACTGGGAAGATTTCACTTTCAATAATGAAGCCAGAATCACCTGGACTAAAAGTATGGAGAAACAAAATGCTCCCTACCCCAATCCGATTAGTTTAGAAATGCTAAATGATGCCTTCTGGCAACTTCCTTCTTCCTATTATGGAGAAGAGTCTTTCCGTCAGAAAGAAGGAGAAGGACTCCAAAATGCGTCAGTTAACCTCAGAGTTACATCTGATGATATTGAAGCAGATATCATTATTTCCAACGAACTGGAACGATATCTATCCGGAGACCAGAATATGGATGAAGCCATAAGCAATATGGCTAAGAACATTAAAAGCCGTATCGGGACAACCGACCCTGTTCAGTAATGTATGAAACTATTGTCCTGGCTTTATTTAAACTTAAGCCAGGACGATGTATCCAAGGAGCTCAATTTTGATAGAAAAAAATATCTGGCAAAAAATCTGGCAAAAACGACTTATGTATCTATTTATTTCTCCTTTTTTTCTATTGTTCATCGTTTTTCAGTTTTTCCCCCTCATATATTCAATGATACTTAGTTTATATAAATGGAATGGCCTGGGTGCTAGAGAATATGTAGGTTTCAAAAACTACATCAACCTTTTCAGTGATCAGATGTTTCTAGAATGTCTTGAAAACACCTTTTTTTACTGGGCCCTCAGCATTCTTATGATAATACCAGTTGCTCTGATCATTGCAGCAGTAACTTTTGTGATCAGTTCAAAAAGAATCAAAACATATCAGACTATTCTTTTTTTACCTTATGTCTCTGCTGCAGTCTCAATCGGTCTCGTATTCTACATTCTCTTTGATCATAATGCAGGATTTGTTAATAACATATTAGCTGCGATAGGATTTGAACGGATTCCGTGGCTAGTTAGTACCAAGGTATCAAAATTCCCAGTTCTATTTCTTGTCTCCTGGAGAGCGATCCCCTGGTATATGCTTATTTTTTATTCAGGACTTCAAAGTATTAATCGAGATCTCTTTGAAGCAGCTAAAATTGATGGCGCCAATCCCATTCAGAATCTGATGAATATAATTATTCCAACAATTGCACCATTGGCTTTTTTCTGCTTAATAAATCTATCCATAGAGTCCTTTAGAAGATTTGCAGAACCTCAGATTCTGACTGGAGGAGGACCCGGATCATCATCAATGACGCTGGTTCAATATCTTTATATAAATGGATTCACTATTTTTAAACTGGGTTATGCTTCAGCTATCGGATATGTTTTAACTTTTATTCTGATCATCGTGTCCAGCTTTCAGCTAAGGATAATGATCAAACGATCAAAAGAAGGAGTCTAGAACCATGGCAAAAAAAACAATTAGTTCATATTTTGCACAGGCTTTAATTTTCATCGCTTGTTTTTTGGCACTATTTCCTATTTTATGGATGCTGCTCATTGCAGTAAAACCAGTAACTGAGAGCTTTGGAACTATCCGAGAAATACTTCCTAGCCGCATTGCTTTTGAGAATTTTTATCAGGTAAGTTTATTGATGCCCATCTGGCAGAACTTTCTGAATAGTGTGATTGTATCGTTGTCAGGTACTATACTAACTGTGTTTTTTTGTTCTCTAGCCGGTTTTGCTTTTGCCAAATATAAATTTCCGGGAAGAGATTTTCTCTTTATTTTTTTGATTGCCACAATGATGGTTCCACCAGAGACAAATGTAATTCCAGTTTTTCTGATCATGCGCCAACTGGGATGGATCAATAAACTAATATCACTAATTATACCGAGAGCCGCTACAGCAGTGGGTATATTCTATATGAGGCAGTACATACTCAGTTTTCCTGATTCTCTAATGGAACAAAGTCGAATTGATGGATGCAGTGAATTCAGAATCTATTGGAATATGGTATTACCTGTTATCTCTCCGGCTCTTGCAGCCTGGGCTTCGATAGGTTTAATTGCCAGATGGAATGAACTCTTATGGCCTCTTCTTTTTATGCGAACCCCAGAGAAGTTCACCTTAATGGTTTCACTGTCACAGCTTCCCGTTTCAGAGGGGCTTTCAACTCCTTGGCCAGTAATCATGGCTGGAGCAACAATAGCCGTACTGCCATTGGTAATTCTTTATTTCATTCTACAGAAATTTCAAGTTGCAGATCTCACAGCGGGGGCCACAAAAGGATAAATATGCTTACTATTAAAAATTTTTTAAAAGAAGAAGTGAAGCCTGCATTAGGTTGTACTGAACCTGGAGCGATAGCCCTGGCTGTTGCCAGATCAGCAGAAGAATTGGAATCATTAGGCATTCAGAGAGATCAGTTAGAATCAATTAGAATATACGTTAGTAAGGGAATCTTCAAAAACGGAGCTACTGTTGGAATTCCAGGAATGGAACCTTATACAGGCAATTCTACAGCTGCTGCTCTTTCCTGGATTTGCGGTAGGTCATCAATGGGGTTGGAGGTTCTTTGCGGATATACACAGAAAGATAAAGAAAAAAGTGTATCACTTATTAAAAAAAATATAATAACTATCCATCCAAATGATTATGATGGTGTTTATATTCATGTAGAATCCAAATCCGGAGGAAAGATCTGCAATGTAACCATTCGGGGACATCACTCTAATATTACTAGAGTTGAATGCGATGGCAATCTGATCATTGACCGGAAGAGCGATACCAAACAATTGGTAAGCATACAAGAGCAATTGAAAGAATATTCCTATTCAGATTTAATAAAACTCGTAGAGGACCTGGATGAGGAGGATCATAATTTCCTATGGGAAGGTTGTCTAATGAATAAAAGGATTGCTGATTTTGGACTACAAAATACCGTAGGAGTTGGTCTGGGAAGAAATATCAGAAAATACTCTAGCACTGAAGATTTGGCCTTACAAATTAAGGCTTATTGTGCGGCTGCATCCGATGCAAGAATGCATGGAGTCAATCTACCAGTCATGAGTAGTGCTGGAAGTGGTAATCATGGAATTACAGCGATTCTACCAGTTTACCTATATGGAATAAATAAAAGATATGACCTTAGAAGGATCACAACTGCTGTAGCAGTCAGTCATCTCTCATGCTCCATGATAAAAAGTCATCTTGGTCGTTTATCAGCCAGCTGTGGTTGTTCTATTACAGCTGGTGCCGGTGCAGCTGCCGGAATTACTTATATGGAAACAGAAAATACTGAAGTTTGTACCAGATCCATAAAAATGGTTCTGGCAAATCTGTCCGGGATGCTGTGTGACGGTGCAAAATTTTCATGCAGTTTTAAAGTTGCAACAGGCGCGGATGAGGCATACTTTGCTTCAATGCTTGCCATATCAGGACATCAACTCCAGCCCCAGGGACTTGTTGATGATTCAATTGAAACCACATTCAGCAATGTGGGACGTTTAAACGAAGAAGGAATGAAGCCTGTCGATCCAACAATT